>JAEWFG010000401.1 GCA_023388935.1 Pseudomonadota bacterium
AGATCGGTGAGGTGCTCGATGCCTTCTCAGCCGAGGAATGCGCAAACTACTTTCGGCACGCGGGATATGCGTCAACTTAAGTGACGAATGCTCTAGCCGGGCGCTGACCGTCCGTGCGATGGCCGCCGGAGCCTCATCGGGAATCGCGAAGCACGAGCTCGCGTTGATTTCGCAGAGGACGTAACTGTCGGCGCCGGCCGCGTTGCGCGGTCCGTAGAGGAAGTCAGCGTCCCAGATGACCGGCAGCGACGGTTTGTCGATGGCAAGCAACTCCATCATCTGCGGCGTCCATTCGTCTTCCATCAACCGCCGCAGCGTCTGGAACGGTGGTGCATCGGGACCGTGCATGATCCGCGGGCCCGGTTGAGCCTCAGGCGAGTCCGGTCCGTCCGGCGGCGGCGGGATCAAGGCCTTTATCAGTTGATGGCCGAAGCCCGCGACCTTCGAGCCACTCATATAGCAACGGATCATTCCGTCGGGCAGGCGGGCTTGAAATGGCTGATCGATGATGCAGCCGCCCCAGCCGAAATAGTGTTCGCATCGCGCGAGGAAGGCATCGAGCGGCATGTCCTCGGGAAGGCTGCCGCGCTGCGCATGGAGCACGCGAACCGCGGTATCCGCGTTCGGCAGCGTCTCCACCTTCCAGACTCCCTGACCTCCGTTGCCCCGATTTTGCTTGAGGACGCGCGGGCTGCCGGCTCGCAGGCGCGACGGAAATTCCGCCCGGAAGGCTGCAGCGGTGTCGTAGCGATGCGTGTCGGCGCCCCAACCCAGATGACGCGTTCGGTAGAGAACTTCCTTGACGCCCATCTTCAGGATAACGTCGGGGTGCGCACTCACCCAGGGGCCTCGCGCTGCGACTTCACGCAGCAGGGCATCAAGCTCAGCACGTGTCTTGCCTTGGTGGATCGGATCGACCCAGACAAGCACGCCGTCGACCGCGAGCAATTGTTCGCGGACTGCATCGGCGAAGCTTTCGTCGTAGATGGCCGGGCATGCATCGATACCGGCGGCAGCGAGGGCTTCGAAGACGCGGACGAACCGGCTGTTTTGCGGGGTCGAGTCGCGAGCCATGGCGGCGTCGCCTCGCGAGAGGATAGCTAAGGAATGTCGGAGGGATGGTTGTCGTTCGGTGTCCATGCGCAAGCTCCACGAATTGCGTGCTGCGCAGAGCTTGGACCGAAGTCTCACGGGGAGTCTGCCTTGTCCCCACCGAGGCGCATTCTATGCGGGATCGTCCGGATGTCGCAAGACGTGAAGGCGCTGCTTCCGCGCGCCGGATAGCGAGCCGCTGGAGAAGTTTCACACGATCGATTTCGTTCCATTAGGTCAGTGAAATCTTTGTGACGAGCCCAGATCGGCTTCGAGGGCTTCGCGGTCGCACGCGAGTTGACAGCTCAGTGCCTCGGGCTTCTATTTGAGGCATCGGGGATGTGCGATCTCCCCGTGAGGCGACATGCCCAAGAATCGCGTCCTGATCACCAAGGGCGCAGCATGTCCAAATCATACATCCCGTTTCATTCGACAGATTGTCTCGACCGGCGAATGCGCCGGAGTTCGTTGGCATGCGCATCAACGAGCGCCTTTCTGCTGATCCGCACTTCGTCGTCCCGGTGCCCACCAGTACCGTGCGCATTTCGATGCGCTCGGGTGGTTGTCGCCTGAACGGGCGAAACGGATTTTACCTGGGGCGGGGACACGACTAGGAGAACGAGGATGCGAATACAAACGATCTATCGAGCCGCTGTCTTGTTGGCGGCAACTGCAGCGCTGTCACCGGTTCATGCCCTGACCCAGGAAGAACTCGTCGCCAGGCTCCAGGCAGCTGGCTACTCGCAGGTCAGCGACATCAAGTCGACGGCCGAAGGCACGACCGTCAGGGCAGTGAAAAACGGCAAAGAAGTGCGGCTTGTCGTCGACAGCGGCGGCCAAATCAAAGAACGGAACTGAGGTTTAGGAGCGTGCGATGAGAAGAACAATTTGGACCTGGATCGGAATCGCCGTTTGCCTACTCGGATTACCATCTGAGGCGTTCGTCTCGACAGCCCACGCGCAGGATATCGACTGGCAGAAGGTCGACGAGACGTTAGGCCGCAAGCCGGCCGTTTCCGCCGACGTGCATCGTTACGGCTTCCCGCGGACTGATCTCTCAGTGACGTTGGACGGTGTAACGATCAAGCCGGCTTTGGCATTGGGCGGTTGGGTCGCGTTCAAGCCGGCCCATGGCGGCGCGATGATCATGGGCGACCTCGTCCTGATGGAAACCGAGATCGATCCGGTAATGACGAAGATGATTGCGAGCGGGCTTCAGATCACTGCCGTCCACAATCATCTGCTGCGCGCCAGTCCGGCGACATTCTACATGCATGTCGCCGGTCACGGCGATCCCGTCATATTGGCTTCGGCCATCCACGATTCACTTGCCGAAAGCAAGACGCCGCTGACCGCTGCCGCGCCCCCCGGTTCGCCGCCCGCGGTCGATCTCGACACGGCACAGCTCGATCAGATCATGGGCGTCAAGGGACAGGTCAATGGCGGCGTCTACGCGTTCACCGTGCCGCGCCGAGATCCCATCAGCGAAGGCGGCATGCCGTTGAATCCGGTCGGACCAATGGGCGTTGCGACCGGCATCAACTTTCAGCCCACCGGCGGCGGCAAGGCCGCCATCACCGGCGATTTCGTTCTGTTGGGCGAAGAGGTGAACCCGGTGATTGCGGAGCTACGCGCGAACGGCATCGAAGTGACCGCACTGCACAGTCACATGCTGGACGAGCAGCCGCGGCTATTCTTCATGCATTTCTGGGCCAATGACGACGCGGTCAAACTCGCCAAGGGTCTGCGCGCGGCGCTCGACAAGACCGCGAGCGCGAAGGGCTGACCGTCGAAGCAGCGGGCGCGGGTCCGCTAGTCATCACGAAATGATTTCGTGCAGGCCCGTCCACCCGAGGGCTATCGCATATGACGGTCGAGAGGCTGCCGACCCTGCTCGGCCTGCATGGTTCGAGACGCCCCGCTTTGGCGGGCTCCTCACCATGAGGGTTTGACATCTGGCCGCGAAACGCGACCTCATCCCGAGCAATGACGATGTGGAAGCAGCGAACGACACACTCCCATCTCCTGCCCCGGACGCAGCGCAGCGCCACTTCGGCGGTGCGCTGCAGAGCCGGGGCCTATGTCTCCGAGAGCATCGTTGCAGCGCGTCCGGGACACGACAGGGCGAGCGCTATCGGTGATGAGAGTTGGCGGCGCCGACTCAGCCGAGTCGCCACCCCGTTACCGCGACCAAGTCAGGGCGCTCTGCCTATTGCAAAATTTGAGGTTGTGGATGGATCTCCGCACGAGGGTATCGCAGTAGGCTTGTGCGTGTCTTCCGAGCCACGATTGTGCCGCCTATGCAACACTCACGGCAGATTTAACCCCCGTCACCGGTCGTTCGCATCGCCGCCGCTTTTTGGCCACACCCGAACATGAGTAAAATCACTCTGATGTTTTAACGGCATCGGCATCGGCGGTCCTCGACGGCGACGGGAAATCCCAAGGTCGATTCAAATCTTGGGTTTGATTTTTCGGGTCTGAAAGGAGTTGGCCGGGGAAACTGGTTAGCGATGGACGCGAAGACCGACATCAAGCAGAGGCTGCCGAGCCGTCACGTGACGGAGGGCCCTGCGCGCGCGCCGCATCGGTCGTACTTCTACGCCATGGGTCTGACCACCGAGCAGATCCACCAGCCCTTCGTCGGCGTCGCCTCCTGCTGGAATGAGGCCGCACCCTGCAATATTGCCCTGATGCGACAGGCGCAGGTGGTGAAGAAGGGCGTGGCGTCGGCCGGCGGCACGCCGCGAGAATTCTGCACCATCACCGTCACCGACGGCATCGCCATGGGCCATGACGGCATGCGCTCCTCGCTGCCGTCGCGCGAATGTATCGCCGATTCCGTCGAGTTGACCGTTCGCGGCCACGCCTATGACGCCCTGGTTGGCCTTGCCGGTTGCGACAAGTCGCTGCCGGGCATGATGATGGCGATGGTCCGCCTCAACGTGCCCTCGATCTTCATCTATGGCGGCTCGATCCTGCCCGGCAATTTCCGCGGGCAGCAGGTCACCGTGCAGGACATGTTCGAGGCCGTCGGCAAGCACTCGGTCGGCGCCATGTCGGACGAGGACCTCGACGAGATCGAGCGCGTGGCGTGCCCCTCGGCGGGCGCCTGCGGCGCGCAGTTCACCGCCAACACTATGGCGACCGTTTCCGAGGCGATCGGGCTGGCGCTGCCTTACTCGGCCGGTGCCCCGGCACCGTACGAAATCCGCGACGCCTTCTGCATGACCGCGGGCGAGAAGGTGATGGACCTGATCGCCCAAAACATCCGGCCGCGCGACATCGTCACCCGCAAGGCGCTGGAGAATGCGGCTGCCGTGGTCGCGGCTTCCGGCGGCTCGACCAATGCTGCGCTGCACCTGCCGGCGATCGCGCACGAATGCGGCATCAAGTTCGACCTGTTCGACGTCGCCGAAATCTTCAAAAAGACACCTTATGTCGCGGATTTGAAGCCGGGCGGCCGTTATGTCGCCAAAGACATGTTTGAAGTTGGTGGCATCCCGCTTCTGATGAAGACGCTGCTCGACAACGGATTTCTCCACGGCGACTGCATTACGGTCACCGGTCGAACGATCGCCGAAAACCTCAAGAGCGTGAAGTGGAATCCGCACCAGGACGTGGTGCACCCGGCGGACAAGCCGATCACCGTCACGGGCGGTGTGGTGGGTCTGCGGGGCAATTTGGCGCCAGAAGGTGCGATCGTGAAAGTCGCGGGAATGTCCAACCTCAGGTTTACCGGTCCGGCCAGGTGCTTCGACCGGGAGGAGGATGCTTTCGACGCGGTCCACAAGCGCACCTACAAGGAAGGCGAAGTCATCGTGATCCGCTACGAGGGGCCGAAGGGCGGCCCCGGCATGCGGGAAATGCTCCAGACCACTGCGGCTCTGACCGGTCAGGGCATGGGTGGCAAGATCGCGCTCATCACCGACGGTCGCTTCTCCGGCGCCACCCGCGGCTTCTGCATCGGCCATGTCGGGCCTGAGGCGGCGGTCGGCGGCCCGATCGGGTTGCTGGAGGATGGCGACGTCATCGAGATCGACGCGGTCGCCGGGACTCTTAACGTAAAATTGAGCGACGACGAGCTCGCTCAGCGCAAGACCAAATGGAGCCCCCGCGCGACTAACCACACGTCGGGAGCACTCTGGAAATATGCTCAGCAGGTTGGACCGGCGGTCGGGGGGGCAGTAACCCATCCGGGCGGCGCGCATGAGAAGCAGTGCTATGCGGACATCTAAGCGTGCAATAGTTGCGTTTGCGTTGGGAGCAGTTGCGCTGGCCGCGCCGGCGCTAGCCTTCGACGGTGCACCGGTCAACAAGGATGCGACCATTCCGGTGGTGACCACCTTGCCGGGCGCGGCGGGTACAGTGCGCAGCAAGGTGCCGCCGGCGACCCCGGAAACCTCGCTCACCGCACTGCAATATGCCGCTGAAGGCGGCCATCCGATCGCGCAGTGGAAGCTTGGCCGCATGTACGCCAATGGCGACGGCGTCGCCCAGGACGATGTGCGCGCATTTGAATATTTCAACCAGATCGCCAACGCGCATGCCGAGGACAGTCCGTCGGCGCCGCAGGCGCAAATCGTGGCCAACGCCTTCGTCGCGCTCGGCCGCTACTATCTCAGCGGCATCCCGAATTCGAAGGTCAAGCCGGATCCGGACCGGGCGCGCGAGATGTTCTCCTACGCGGCCTCCTATTTCGGCAATGCGGATGCGCAGTACGATCTCGCCCGGCTGTACCTGAAGACGCCGGACGCCTCGCGCGAGGATTTCCGCTATGGCGCGCGCTGGCTCGGCCTCGCCGCGCAGAAGGGCCAGCACGAAGCGCAGGCGCTGCTCGGCCAGATGTTGTTCAATGGCGACCGTCTGCCGCGGCAGGCCGCGCGCGGCCTGATGTGGCTGACCTTGGCGCGCGACAGCGCCGGTCCCGACGAGACCTGGATCAAGGAAAGCTACAACCGGGCCTTCGCAAAAGCCTCCGACGACGATCGCGCCATGTGCCTGCAAATGCTCGAGCAATGGGTGCAGGGCCGCCGCGAGTGATCGGCTGAGGCGGTCTCACGCCGCCTCCAGATCCAGATCCGCCCACACCGGCACGTGGTCCGAGGGCTTTTCCCAGCCGCGCACATAGCTGTCGATGCCGACATTGGCGAGCCGGTCGCTGGCCTGCGGCGACAGCAGCAAATGGTCGATCCGCAGGCCATGGTTCTTCTGCCAGGCCCCGGCCTGGTAGTCCCAGAAGGTGTAAAGCCCTGGCTCGTCGGTCACCGCCCGCAGGGCATCGGTCAGCCCGAGGCCGAGCAGGGACTGGAAGCTCTCCCGCGTCTCGGCCTTGAACAGGGCGTCCTCGGTCCAGGCGGCCGGATTGTGCACGTCGCGGGCATGCGGGATGACGTTGAAGTCGCCTGCGAGGATCAGCGGCTCCTCGGTCTTAAGGCGCTCCTTCGAATACTCAAGAAGCCGCGACATCCATTTGAGCTTGTAGGGATATTTGTCGCTCCCGACCGGATTGCCATTGGGCAGGTAAAGGCAGGCGATGCGCAGCACCCCGTGCTTGAGCGTCACCACGCCTTCAAGGAAGCGGGCATGCGCGTCCTCGTCGTCGCCGGCCAGCCCCGATTTGGTCTCGTCGAACCGGAGCTTCGAGAGCAGGGCGACACCGTTGAACGTCTTCTGGCCATGCGTGACGACGTTGTAGCCGAGCGCCTCGATCTCCAGCCGCGGGAACGCCTCGTCGACGCATTTGATCTCCTGGAGGCAGACGATGTCCGGCTTGCACTCCCTCAGCCAGGTCAGCAGGACATCGATCCGCTGCCGGACCGAGTTCACATTCCAGGTGGCTACTCTGATGGGCATTTCGACGGCTCCGGACAGGGGCCATGGTTAGAACAAACTGCAAACGAGCCCGTCAAGGATGCCGCAAAATCTCCCACAAAATTAACCCGCCTTAAGCCGGCGCCGGGCCATTGATGCCGAAAAGGTTTTTCGAATGGGATGGCCCGACAAATCCGTGAAGCGAACCGAGCCGCGCGACGGCCTGATCGGCGCGTTCCTGTACTGGCTTGGCGGCTTCGAGATCGAGGACGGCCTGATTGCCGATCTCAGCGAGCGCGAGATGCGCCGCATCCGCGCCAAGCAGATCGACGCCGTGACGCAGCTGATTCCGGTCACGATGGCGGTTGCCATGCTCAACGTCGCCATCGTGCTGATCCTGTTCTGGGGCAGGGGCTGGAACGACTTCCTCGCGATCTGGGCTATGATCCTCGCGGCCACCGCCTCGCTCGCTGTTCGCGCGTGGCGGCGCTCGCATCGGAACCCGTCGCAGGAAGCATCACCGCGCGCTGCGCAGCAGATGATGCGGCAGGCGTTTTTCCTTGCCGCGATCTGGGGCGCGCTGCCCCTCGCGCTGTTCAGCCGGGTCGAGCCGACCAGCGAGCTCATCCTGGCCTGCCTGATGGTCGGCATGATGTCCGGCGGCGCCTTCATGCTCTCGACCTTCGCGCGCGCTGGCCTCATCTATCTCGCCACCGTGACGGTCGCCTGTACCGGCGCGCTGCTGTTGTGCGGCACCGGGCCGTATCTGGTGACGGCGGTGTTCCTGCTGCTGTTTGCGTTCTTCATGGCGCGCAACATCGTCTCGCAAGGCAATCTGTTTCTCGGCAATATCAAGGCTCAACTCGAACTCGAGCGGCAGACCGAGATCATCTCGCTGCTGCTGAAGGAGTTTCAGGAGAACGCCAGCGACTGGCTCTGGCAGACCGATGCCGACGGGCACCTGATCGACGTGCCCGAACGTTTCGCCGACGTCGCGCAGCTGCCGCTCTCACGCCTGAAGGGCTCGCACTTCGCCGACGTGCTCGACATCCTCTGTCCCGAGGACAAGAGCGCGGCCTACAACATTGTCGGCCTTATGGAGCAGAGCGAGCCGCTGCACGAAATGAACCTCAAGGTCGTCGCCGGCGGCGAGGCGCGGCTATGGTCGCTGACGGCGAAGCCGGCCTACGACCGCGACGGCCAGTTCCTCGGCTATCGCGGCTTCGGCCGCGACGTGACCGAGCGCTGGCGCGCGGAAAAGGCCGAGGCCGAAAGCCGCGCCAAGTCCAACTTCCTGGCGGTGATGAGCCACGAGATCCGCACGCCGATGAACGGCGTGCTCGGGCTTGCCAGCATGCTGCTCGAAACGAAACTCGATCCGGAACAGCGCGAAGCAGTCACCACCATCCGCGAGTCCGGCGACAATCTCCAGCGCATCCTCAACGACATTCTCGATCTGTCCAAGCTCGAGGCTGGCCGCTTCCAATTCGAGGCGATTGACTTCGCGCCGCAGGGGCTGGTCGAGGCGGTCGCGACCGTCGTGCGCGCCAGTGCCAACAGCAAAGGGCTCACGGTCAAGGTCGAGCTCGATCCGAACCTGCCGCCGACGCTGCGCGGCGACGTCGCGCGGATCCGGCAAGTGCTGCTTAACCTTGCGTCCAATGCGGTGAAGTTCACCGATGCGGGGCAGGTGACGATCGCCGCGACCTGTCAGGCGCGCCGCGATCTGCTCGCGACCGTCGAGTGGACCGTGACCGACAGCGGCATCGGGATTGAGCCCGAGAAGGTCGGCCGGCTGTTCAGCGACTTCGCCCAGGCCGACGCCTCGATCAGCCGCCGCTTCGGCGGCACCGGGCTCGGGCTCGCGATCTCCCGTCGCATCATCGAGCAGATGGGCGGCACGATCGGCGTCATGTCGACGCCGGGCAAGGGCTCGACCTTCCGCTTCACGCTGGTGCTGCCCTGGAGCCAGGCGCAGGCGTCCGACCAGACCGCCGGCTGCGATGAAGCAGATGAGCTCAAGGAGTGTATCGCCAGCCTCGGTCGGTCACTGAAGGTGCTTGTCGCTGAGGATGATGCCGTCAACCGCATGGTCGTGAGCAAGATGCTCGGCGCCTTTGACGTCGAACTGCGCGTCGTCACCGACGGCGTCGAGGCCGTCGCTGCGGCCTCCGAGGGCGATTACGATGTCGTGCTGATGGACGTGCGCATGCCCGACATGGACGGCCTTGCCGCGACCCGCGCGATCCGCGCGCAGGGCGGCCGCTTCGTGGCCTTGCCGATCATCGCACTGACCGCCAACGCCTTCCCTGAGGACGTCAAGATGTGCCGCGAAGCTGGCATGTCGGACTTCCTGGCAAAACCCTTGCGCAAGCCCGCGCTGGTCGCGGCCCTGCTGCGCGCATTGAACCATGTCGCGGCGGAGGATGCGCCTCTTCAGCCGGAGATGATGCCGGTCGAGGTGGACTGGACGGACGAGGAAAGGCAGATAACCGGCGCGTAGCCGGTCAGATCGAGAAGCTCGTCCCGCAGCCGCAGGACGCCGTTGCGTTGGGGTTGTTGACGCGGAACGATGCGCCGATCAGGTCGTCGACGAAATCGACCTGCGATCCCTCCAGAAACGGCTGCGAGGCGGAATCGACCAGCACCACCGCATTCTCCTGCTCGATGACGAGATCGTCGTCGGTGCGGTCGCGGTCGATATCGAACTTATATTGGAAGCCGGAGCAACCGCCGCCCTCGACGGAGATGCGCAGCATCGCGCCCGACCCTTCGCCCTTGAGGATCTCCCCAATCCGGCGCGCGGCCCGGTCACTGAT
>JAEWFG010000416.1 GCA_023388935.1 Pseudomonadota bacterium
TGGGAACGTTCCCGATGCACGCCGTCCCCGTGCGTCTCTCCGAGACGCCCGGAAGCATCCGGACGCCGGCGCCACGCCTCGGACAGCACAGCCGCACCATCTTGGCCGAAGCCGGCCTCAGCCCCAACGATATCGATGCCGCCCTCGCCTCGGACCTTGTGAAGGAAACCAGGACATGACAGTTCAGCGAAAATTCCCCGTCTGGCGATCTGCACTGTTCGTACCCGCGAACGTCGAGCGGTTCGTCGTCAAAGCCGTCGAGCGCGGCGCAGATGCACTGATCATCGATCTCGAGGACAGCGTGCCGCTTGCTGAAAAGGCGACCGCACGCGCGCTGATTCCGGGGATCGTGAAGCGCTTTCGCGAGACCGGGAATTCGGACGTCATGGTGCGGATCAACCAGCCGCTCGAATTGGCCGTGCCCGATCTGGAAGCAGCCGTCGTCGCCGGCGTGGACGCCATCAAGATCACCAAGGTCGAAGGTGCCGAGCATCTTCGCCTGCTCGACGAGATGGTGACAAGATTGGAGATCGATCGCGGATTGCCCGTCGGCAAGATCTGGTTCGTCGGCCTGATCGAGGCGCCGGGCCCCCTCTCAAGGGCCCACGACATCGCGCGATCGATCCCGCGACTGGCTGGCATTTCACTGGGAGCAGAAGACTACGCCACCGCCATCGGCGCCAAGCCGACGGAAGAGACCTTGCTGATGCCCAAGCAACAGGTCGTGCAGGCGGCGCGAGCAGCCGGCATCATGCCGCTCGGCACCATCGGCTCGGTGGCTGATTTCTCTGATCTCGAAGGCTATACCAGGATTGTGAAGCGGTCCGCGGACTTCGGCTTTGTCGGCTCGGCCTGCATCCACCCCTCACTGGTGCCGATCCTCAACGCAGGTTTCAGCCCATCATCCCAGGAGGTGGCTGACGCCGAGCGCGTCGTTGCGCTCAACAAGCAAGCGGCTGCCGAGGGGCGTGCATCCTTTGCCATCGACGGCAAGATGATCGATATTCCGATCGTTCAGCGGGCAGAGGCGCTGCTGGAGCGCGCACAAGCGATCGCTGCCCGGGCGAATCGATCTCGTTGATTGGCAAGCCATGGCAGTGTTTGGGTAGAGCCATATTGATAACCACGAGACGCTGCTTGTCGGCGTCTCGTCGCGCGCGGGAAGCGCGCAGAAGTCGCCTCCTAAGCCCGCGCGTCCGACGGTGCACGCGGTTTGAGCAGCTGCGCGCAAACGAGGCCCAGCGCGACCATGATCGCTGCGCTCACGATCAGGGTCGGCATCTTGCCGGCGTGCTGGAGTCCCAGGCCATAGGCGAGCGGCCCCACCGTCTGCCCCATGAAGAAGAAGAACGAATGCAGCGACAACGCGGTGGCGCGCGCCTCGACCGAGAGCTCGCTGGCAAACACCTGGAGGCAGCCATGGGCCATGTAGAAACCCCAACCCATCACGATGAGGTTCAGCGCCTGGACTTCCCAGCGCGGGCCGAAGGCGACGGCGACGAGTTGCGAGGCGACCAGCGTCATGCCCGCGATCATCATGCCCTTGACGCCGAGCCAGGGCAGCAGCCGCGACACCGTCAGCGTATAGAACAGGCCGCCGACCGCGAATCCTGCGATGACGATGCCGGCGATCGAGAGCGAGGTCTGGCCGAGTTCGAACAGGAACGAGGCGATGTAGGGAAACAGGCCGAGCACGCAGCAGCCTTCGACGAACACGGCCGCATAGCACACATAGGCGTTCGGATTGGTGAAGATGGTTCGATAGCCGGCCTTCAGCGCCGATAGGCTGGTCTTCGGCGGAGGCTTGACCTTCGCTCCATGAAAACCTGCCGCGACCGCGATCGAGGCAGCGATGCCTAAGCCGCCGAGTACCGCCAGCACGCCGCGCCAGCCGAGAAAGTCACCGATCAGGCCGGAGGCCGAGGCGCCGAGCAGGTTGCCGGTCATCGCGCCGGCGAGCGTGCGGCTGATCGCGATCTGCCGCTTCTCGGGCCCGACGAGATCGCTGGTCAGGCTCAGCGCCACCGGAAACACACCGCCAGAGCCGATGCCTGCGAGGATACGCGTGGCGAACAGGACCGAGAACGAGGTCGAGAGCGCACCAAGGATATTGGCAAGGCCGAGCAGCGCAAGGCAGCCGATCATCAGCCGCGTCTTGCCGAAGAGATCGGCGGCGGCGCCGACAATCGGCTGGACGATCGAGAAGGTGAAGGCGAACACCGCGGCGAAGCCTGCGGCGGTCGCGATGCTGACGCCAAAATCCTCGGCGACATGCGGTAGCACCGGATCGAGCGCACGCGCCGACAGCGCGGCGGCAAAGCTCGCACCGGAGATGACGTAGAGCGCTGTTGGCAAGCCGTGATCGTGCGGCCGCGCCTCGCCTTGCCGCATCAGCGCGGGTTCTTTGCGAGCGCGTCGAACGCCATCAGCGTGCGGATTAGCTCCTCGAACTCGCGCAGCGGCACCATGTTGGGGCCATCCGATGGTGCGCGGTCGGGATCGGGATGGGTCTCGATGAAGACGCCGGCGACACCGACCGCCACGGCCGCGCGCGCCAGCACCGGCACGAACTCGCGCTCGCCGCCCGAGGAGGTCCCCTTCCCGCCCGGCTGCTGCACCGAGTGTGTCGCGTCGAAGATCACGGGCGCCCCGGTGGTCCGCGCCAGGATCGGCAGCGCGCGCATGTCAGAGACCAGCGTGTTGTAGCCGAAGGAGGCGCCGCGCTCGGTGACGAGCACGTTGGGATTGTTCGCGCTCGTGATCTTGGCCACGACATTGGCCATGTCCCAGGGCGCGAGGAACTGCCCCTTCTTGACATTGACGACCTTGCCGGTCGCGGCCGCAGCCAGCAGCAAATCAGTCTGCCGGCACAGGAAGGCCGGGATCTGCAGCACGTCCACGGCCTGCGCCACCTCGGCGCATTGCGTGGCCTCGTGCACGTCGGTCAGCACCGGCAAGCCGACCGAGGAGCGGATCTCGGCGAAGATCGGCAGCGACTGCTCGAGCCCGAGGCCGCGCGCAGCGGAGGCACTGGTGCGATTGGCCTTATCGAAGGAGGTTTTGTAGACGAGGCCGATCTTCAGCCGCGCGGCGATCTCCTTCAGCGCAGAGGCCACCTCCAGCGCATGCTGGCGGCTTTCGAGCTGGCACGGCCCGGCAATGATCGAGATCGGCAGATCATTGCCGAATTTGACCGTGCCAATGGTGACGACCGGTGCAGCTGACGTCGAAGAGCTCAAGGCAAATCCCTCGTTTCGGCGCGACCATAGCCGCGATGAGGGTCGGATCAACCCCATTCGGCCCGGGCCGCTCGAATATCAGGGTTGCACCGCCGTTCCCCACAACGCCCGCGCGCCGGCAGCCCTACTTCACCGCCGAGAAGCCGGTCGGCGTCAGGAGCTGGCTGACGATGTTGCCGACGATCTGGCCGTCGGCTTCCGACTTCGCCCGCGCATCCATCCAGTCCGGATCGGTCATGAAGGCGGGCCACTTCTTCTCGCGCTCGGCAAGCGAGTCCCACGCCAGGAAATAGGTCAGCTCCTGGTTGGATTCACCGATCAGCGTGGTGAAGAAGCCAGCCTGGCGAATGCCGTGCTTTTCCCACAGCTTCAGCGTTACTGTTTCGAACCGCTTCAGCAGCGCAGGCAGGCGGCCCGGCACGCAGCGATAGACGCGCATTTCGTAGATCATCGAAGTTCACTCCCTGCATTGTTGTTCTTGCGGCAGGGAGTTGTCGCAACAAACAACGCAATCGTCAAAGGGAGAGAATGCGCTACACCAGCCGGCTCTGCGCCATCGCGGCCTTGATGAAGGACGCAAACAGCGGATGCGGCTCGAAGGGCCGTGACTTCAGCTCGGGGTGGAACTGGACGCCGATGAACCAGGGGTGATCCTCGTATTCGACGATCTCCGGCAGCACGCCGTCGGGCGAGAGGCCTGAGAATTTCAGCCCGTGCTGCTCGAGCCGGTCCTTGTAGGCGGTGTTGACCTCGTAGCGGTGGCGGTGACGCTCCGAAATCTCGGTCGCGCCGCCATAGACCTGCGAGACGCGGCTGCCGCGATTGAGCGCCGCCGGATATGCGCCGAGGCGCATCGTGCCGCCGAGATCGCCGGCTTGCGAACGCTTCTCGAGCTCGTTGCCGCGCAGCCATTCCGTCATCAGGCCGACCAGCGGCTCCTTGGTCGGGCCGAACTCGGTGGAGTTGGCATTCTCGATGCCGACGAGGTTTCGCGCGGCTTCGATCACCGCCATCTGCATGCCGAAGCAGATACCGAAATACGGCACGTCGCGCTCACGCGCGAACTGCGCCGCGCGGATCTTGCCCTCCGCGCCGCGCTGGCCGAAGCCGCCGGGCACGAGGATGCCGTTGACGTGCTCGAGGAATGGCGCAGGATCTTCCTTCTCGAATATCTCGCTCTCGATCCAGTCGAGATTCACCTTCACCTTGTTGGCGATGCCGCCATGCGAGAGCGCTTCGATCAACGACTTATACGCATCCTTCATGCCGGTGTATTTGCCGACGATGGCGATGGTGACGTTGCCCTCGGGATTGCGAACGCGCTCGTTGATCTCTTGCCAGCTCCGCAGCTCCGGCGGAATCCGCGAGCCGATGCCGAAGGCGGCGAGCACTTCGTCGTCGAGGCCGGCGGCATGATAGGCTTCGGGCACAGCGTAGATGTTGTCGACGTCACGCGCCTCGATCACGGCGCTCTCACGCACGTTGCAGAACAGCCCGAGCTTGCGGCGCTCTTCCTTCGGAATCTCGCGGTCGGTGCGGCAGAGCAGGATGTCCGGCTGGATGCCGATCGAGCGCAGCTCCTTCACCGAGTGCTGCGTCGGCTTGGTCTTCAATTCGCCGGCGCTCGGAATGTACGGCAGCAGCGTCAAATGGATATAGACGGCATGATCGCGCGGCAGCTCGCTCTTGAGCTGGCGGATCGCTTCGAAGAACGGCAGGCCCTCGATGTCGCCGACGGTGCCGCCGATCTCGACCAGCACGAAGTCGTAGTCGTCATTGCCGGAAAGGACGAATTCCTTGATGGCGTTGGTGACGTGAGGAACGACCTGGATGGTCGCGCCAAGATAATCGCCGCGGCGTTCCTTGGTGATGATGTCCTGATAGATGCGCCCCGTGGTGATGTTGTCCTGCTTCGTCGCAGGCCGGCCGGTGAAGCGCTCATAGTGACCGAGATCGAGATCGGTCTCCGCGCCGTCATCGGTTACGAAGACTTCGCCGTGCTGATACGGCGACATCGTTCCGGGATCGAGGTTGAGATAGGGGTCGAGCTTGCGGAGGCGGACCTTGTAGCCCCGGGCCTGCAGCAGGGCACCGAGTGCCGCTGAAGCCAGACCCTTGCCGAGCGAAGAAACCACGCCGCCGGTGATGAATATGTACCGCGCCATGGGACTTAACCTCTAATCCCTCGAATTCGATTCGCCAAAACGATTCGTATTCCGCCCCAGATATTTTGCGGGCCTGTGGGTGAGCCAGAACTAAGAGTGGTGACAGTGCCTTGTTGGGGATTGTTGATGCAGGACGGTAGAAGCCGCCCTGCATGGCCCCCCGCTTTATTGCGAGCGCGGTACCTGCGGGCCGCTCGGCGGTGCCTGGTTCTGCTGCTGCTCGTCGGCCTTCTTCAGCGAATCCAAGATGCCGCCCGAAGTCGGCGGGGCGATCGGCGATCCGCCGGCTGGTGGGGTCTGCGACGCCGGCTGACCGATGATCGACGAAGGTTTGCGGTCGTAACCGGCGTGCCAGGAGAGGAACAGGCTGGTGATGAAAAAGCCTACCGCCAGGATCGCGGTGGTCCGCGTCAAAAGGTTTGCGGTGCCGCGGCTCGACATGAAGCCGGCGCCCCCACCCATGCCGAGGCCGCCGCCTTCCGACTTCTGGAGCAGGACAGCGCCGATCATGACGGCGACGATCATGAGATGGATGACGATGACAACAGTCTGCATAGTATCCTTCCGTCACAAGCCGACAGCGCCGAGACGGCGGCCGATCGCGCTTCGCGGGTTTTCCTGAAGTTGCGCGGTGTTACACGATCGGAAGGGCCATTGCCACCCCCGATCGGCCCACACCGACGCTTTGGGGTTAGCTAGGGACAGCCCTTCGCAATGGCAAGGAAATCGGCCGCCTTCAGGCTGGCGCCCCCTACCAGCGCGCCGTTGACGTTCTTGACCGCCATCAGCTCAGCCGCGTTCGAGGGTTTGACCGAGCCGCCATAAAGGATACGCATCCTGGACCCGTCAGCCTTGAACCGCGAGGTCAGGAACTCCCGGATAAACCCATGAATCTGCTCGACATCCTTGGCCGTCGGGGTCAACCCGGTGCCGATCGCCCAGACCGGCTCATAGGCCACGACCAGATTTCCGGCGGTCGAGCCGCCGGGCAGCGATCCGTCGAGCTGGCCGCGCAGGATGTCCAAGGTCTGGCCGGCATCACGCTGGGCTTGGGTCTCGCCGATGCAGACGATGGCGGTGACCCCGGCGCGCCAGGCGGCCTCGGCCTTGTGTCGGATCAGGGCGTCGCCCTCGCCATGGTCTGCGCGGCGCTCGGAATGGCCGACGATGATGGCGGTCGCACCGGCATCTGCCAGCATTTCGGCGGCGATATCGCCGGTATGCGCACCGGAGGCCTTGGGATGGCAATCCTGGGCCCCCACCGCGACCTTCTTGCCGCGCGCCTTGTCGGCGAAGGCCGCAATCAGGGTCGCCGGCGGGCAAACCAGCAGGTCGGTCTTCGCGGCCACGTCTGCCGCACCGTCGAGCATGGCTTCGAATTCGGCGGTCGACCCCTTCAGGCCGTTCATTTTCCAATTGCCGGCGATCAGCGGTCGGATGGCGTCAGTCATGTCAATTTCCAGCAAAATGAGGTTAGTGGATGCGCTAGCAGAGGAGCCGCAGCAGTTCCAGAGACCAGGGGCTTTTAACCGCAGCCGCGAACGACCGCGTGACCTGAGGTTGCGGGGGGAAAGCTGCCACTTTATGATGATCTATCAATTCGGTGACGCGCTTTTGCGAAATCTGCATTAAGACGCGCTCCCGTTCCCCTCCTGTCAAACAAGTTGGACCAAATGCTTCGAGGAATGCGCAAGGCCTCATCAAACTGGCTCGGCAAGACCATTATGGCCGTGGTGATGGGCGTGTTGATCATCAGTTTCGGCATTTGGGGCATCGCCGACATCTTCAAAGGCTTCGGACAGTCCACGGTCGCCAAGGTCGGCAGCACAGAGATATCGCTGAACGAGTTCCGCCAGATCTATACCGACCGCCTTCAGCAGATCGGCCGCCAGTTCGGCCGTCCGCTGACGCCTGACCAGGCGCGCGCCTTCGGCCTCGACCGCCAGGTGCTGCAGCAGACGATCGCGGAAGCTGCGCTCGATGAAGAGGCGCGCCGGCTCGGACTCGGCCAGTCCGACGACCAGATCCGCCAGCTCATTATGAACGACCCCAACTTCAAGGGCGTCGGCGGGAGCTTCGATGCAAACCGTTTCCAGGCCCTGATCCGCAATTTCGGCTATACCGAGCAGCGCTACGTCGCCGAGCAGCGCAAGGTGTCGCTGCGCCGGCAGCTCACCGGCACGATCGGCGCCGGTATCGAGCCGTCGAAGACCTTGATCGACGTGCTGACGCGCTTCCAGAACGAGCAGCGCGCCATCGAATTCGTCAGGCTCGACGCGGCCCAGGCAGGCACCATCGACGCTCCCTCGCCCGAGGCGCTCGCCGCCTATTTCGAGGATCACAAGGTCCAGTTCCGCGCGCCTGAATATCGCAAGATCGCCTTCGTCGTGATCTCGCCGGAAGAGATCGGCAAATGGAGCGAGGTCTCCGACGAGGACGCCAAGAAGGTGTTCGAGCAGCGCAAGGACCGGCTCGGCACGCCGGAGAAGCGCCAGATCCATCAGATCGTATTCCCCAACGCCGCGGAGGCGCAGGCCGCCCGCGAGCGCCTCACCGGCGGCATGTCGTTCGAGGATCTCGGCAAGGAGCGCGGACTGACCGCATCCGACGTCGATCTTGGCCTCGTGACCAAGTCTTCACTCGACCCCGCGGTTGGCGATGCCGCCTTCTCGCTTCCCGCAGGTGAGATCAGCCAGCCGATCCAGGGCCGTCTCGGCACGTCCATCGTCAAGGTCGACAAGATCGAGCCGGGCGTCGAGGCGAACTTCGCCAGTGTTGCCGGCGACATCAAGCGCGAGATCGCGACCGAGCGGGCACGCGTCAAGGTCGCCGATCTCCGCGACAAGATGGAAGACGAGCGCGGCGGCGGCGCCAGCGTGATCGACGCGGCAAAGAAGCTCGGCCTTACTGCCGTGACCATCGATGCCGTCGACCGCTCCGGCCGCGGCCCGAACGGCCAGCCGGTGACCAGCATCCCGCAGGGCCTCGATGTGGTGTCGCAGGCCTTCAACACCGACGTCGGCGTCGACAACGACTCGATCTCGTTCCAGGGCGGCTATGTCTGGTACGACGTGCTTGCCATCACGCCCTCGCGCGACCGCAATCTCGACGAGGTCCGCGACCAGGTCGAGGCGCGCTGGCGCCAGGACCAGATCGCGGCCAAGCTGAAGACCAAGGCGACCGAGATGGTGCAGAAGCTCGAACAGGGCGGCAAGCTCGCCGATGAGGCTGCAGCGATCGGCGCCAAGGTCGAGACCGCGACCGGCTTCAAGCGCGACGACTCGCCCGCCGGCGTGCCTGCCAACGTCGTTGCGGCCGCCTTCCGCACCGCCAAGGACGGCGTCGGACAGACGCCCGTGAGCGGCGGCAGCGAAGTGATCGTCTTCCGCGTCACCGACATCGTCGAGCCCACGGTCGACGCCGCCTCCGACGCGGTGAAGAAACTGAAGGACAGCCTCGACCGCGCGCTGACCGACGAGCAGGTCGCTTCCTACGTAAACAAACTTGAAACTGACATCGGGACCACCATTAATCAGGCCGCCTTCGCGCAGGTGACGGGCGCGAACCAGTAGAGCAGTTGAAAGCACGCGATGGACGACCTGAAATCGATCATTGGAAAAGTGGCGACCGGCGCCAGCCTGTCGCGTGACGAAGCGGCCACCGCCTTCGACGCCATGATGTCCGGTGAGGCCACGCCCTCGCAGATGGGCGGCCTCTTGATGGCGCTGCGGGTGCGCGGCGAAACCGTGGACGAGATCACCGGCGCTGTGTCGGCGATGCGCTCCAAGATGCTCACTGTCGACGCGCCCGCGGACGCCGTCGACATCGTCGGCACCGGTGGCGACGGCTCCGGCTCGGTCAACGTCTCGACCTGCGCCTCCTTCATCGTGTCGGGCGCCGGCGTACCGGTGGCGAAGCACGGCAACCGCGCGCTGTCGTCGCGCTCGGGCGCCGCGGACGTGCTGGCTTCGCTCGGCGTGAAGATCGATCTCAGGCCGGAGCAGGTCGGGCGCTGCGTGCGCGAATGCGGCATCGGTTTCATGTTCGCGCCCGCCCATCATCCTGCCATGAAGAATGTCGGCCCGACCAGGGTCGAGCTTGCGACGCGCACGATCTTCAACCTGCTCGGACCGCTGTCCAATCCGGCCGGCGTGAAGCGGCAGATGGTCGGCGTGTTCTCGCGGCAATGGGTGCAGCCGCTGGCGCAGGTGCTGAAGAACCTCGGCTCCGACTCCGCCTGGGTGGTGCACGGCTCCGATGGCCTCGACGAGATCACCCTTACCGGCCCGACCTTCGTCTCCGCGCTGCAGAATGGCGAGATCCGGAATTTCGAGGTGACGCCGGAGGACGCCGGCCTCTCGCGCTGCGAGCCCGGCGCACTCAAAGGCGGCGATGCCGATGCCAATGCGATCGCGTTGCAGAACGTGCTCGACGGCAAGCCGAGCCCCTACCGCGACGTGGCGCTGATGAACGCGGCCGCCGCGCTGGTCGTGGCCGGCCGCGCCAAGGACCTCAAGGAAGGTGTTGCGATCGGCGCGAAGTCGCTCGACAGCGGCGCGGCAAGCGCCCGGCTCAAGCACCTGATCGCGGTCTCGAACGGCTGAGCCTATCATGTCCGACATCCTGACCAAGATCGAAGCGTACAAGCGCGAAGAGATCGCCGCGGCCAAGCTTGCGCAGCCGCTTTCCGCCCTCGAAGCCAAGGCCAAGGCGCAACCGGCCCCCCGCGGCTTCGTACGCGCGATCAAGGCCAAGCACGCCAATGGCGACTACGCGCTGATCGCCGAGATCAAGAAGGCCTCGCCCTCAAAGGGATTGATCCGTGCGGATTTCGATCCGCCGCGGCTTGCCAAGGCCTATGAGGCCGGCGGCGCCGCCTGCCTCTCGGTGCTGACGGACACGCCCTCGTTCCAGGGACATCTCGATTTCATGGTGGCTGCGCGCGCGGCGACATCGCTGCCGGTGCTGCGCAAGGATTTCATGTTCGACACCTATCAGGTGGTCGAGGCCCGCGCGCATGGCGCCGATTGCATCCTCGTCATCATGGCTGCGCTCGATGATGCAATCGCCAAGGATCTCGAAGACGCCGCCCTCGCCTATGGCATGGACGTGCTGATCGAGATCCACGACCGCGCCGAGCTCGACCGGGCGCTGAAACTGCGTTCGCCGATGATCGGCGTCAACAACCGCAATCTCCGCACCTTCGAGACCACGCTCACGACCAGCGAGACGCTGGCGCCACTGATCCCTGGGGAACGGCTGATGGTCGGCGAGAGCGGCATCTTCACGCCCGCGGACCTCGCCCGCCTCGAGCGCGTCGGCATGTCGACCTTCCTGGTCGGCGAGAGCCTGATGCGTCAGGCCGACGTGACAGCCGCCACGCGCACGCTGCTTACGCGCGAGACTACGGCGCGCGCGACGGGTTCGCGCTGACATGGCGCGCAAGCCGTCCACGACCAAGCCGACCAAGACCGGCCCTGCCCTCACCCATATCGGCGCCTCCGGCGAGGCACGGATGGTCGACGTCTCGGCCAAGCCCGCGACCGAACGGCTCGCGGTCGCGGAAGGTCGCGTCGTCATGACCAAGGCGACACTTGATCTCATCGTGTCCGGCAATGCCAAGAAGGGCGACGTGCTCGGTACCGCGCGTATTGCCGGCATCATGGCCGCCAAGCGCACCTCGGAGCTGATCCCGCTCTGCCATCCGCTCGCGCTGTCGAAGGTCACGGTCGATATCGAGCCGGACGCAAAACTGCCGGGCTGCCTGGTCCGTGCCAGCGTGAAGGTGACGGGGCCAACCGGCGTCGAGATGGAAGCGCTCACGGCGGTCTCGGTCGCGTGCCTTACCATCTACGACATGATCAAGGCGGTCGAGCGCGGTGTGCGTATCGAGGGCATCCATCTCGTCGAGAAGCTCGGCGGCAAGTCGGGCCATTACCGCGCCTGATCGCGCAAATTCCTAAAGACCTAGCGTCCCGCGCATCGACTGCTTTTGCGCATTTCACTTCATGTCGCATTAACTGCGCTTCCTAACGCTGCCTCCACACCGTTCCCGTAAACCGACGGATGTTTTGGGGATCGGAAATCGATCCTGACGTGTGTACGGCGACGATCGAATGATGACGAAATACGGCAGCCGCCTTTTTGACCAGGCGTTCGTGCGCAGCGGACCGATTCGCTGGCTGGTAGTGGGCGGTACGCTCCTGATCGCGGCAATCGCCGTCGGCTCGGTCCTGATGGCGCAGAACTTCCGCGAGCGCGCGCTGCGCAACAGCGAGCGCGAGCTGGAAAACACCGTGCTGCTGCTGGCGCATCATTTCGACCAGCAATTGCAGGATTTCGCGGTCATCCAGAAGGACTTCGTCGACCACGTGCGCGCGACCGGCATCACCAGCGCGGAGGACTATCGCGAACGCCTCTCCGGCCAGGACATCCACCGGATGCTGCGCTCGAAGATCGAGGCACTCCCACACATGGGCGGCGTCAACGTCATCGATGCCGACGGCAATGTGATCAACTCGTCGACGGCATGGCCGGCCCCGAAGGTCAACGTCGCCGACCGCGCCTATTTCCGGACCTTCCGGTACAATCCCCATGCACCCGACGTCCTGATCGAGCCCGTGCACAGCTGCATCTCCGGCGCCTGGACCATCCTGATCGTCCGCAAGATCGTGGGACCGGGCGGCGAGTTCATGGGCGTTGTTGGGCGCGGCATCGAGCCGGCCAATTTCGAGAAGTTCTTCGAGTCCGTCATGCTTGGCGAAGGCGCCAGAATCTCGATGCTGCATCGCGACGGCACGCTGCTTGCCCGCTATCCCCATTCCAACGAGTTGATGGGGCGCAATTTCAGGAACGGTTCGTTCGAGCAGCAGCGGATGTTCCAGCTCGATCATTTCGCCGGCCGCCTCGTCAGCTCCGTCGACGGCGAGGACCGGCTGATCTCCGCGCGTGCCCTGCCCCACTTCCCGATCTTGATGATGGCCACCAACACGCGTGCTGCGGCCCTGACGGACTGGCGCGAGCAGATCGGTATCCTGATCTCGGTCGCAGGCGCCTCGGCTCTCGCCATCGCAGGCGTGCTGATTGCGATCGTGCGCAAGCTGCTGGAGCAGCACCGCGCCTCACGGGAGCGGCTGACGCTGGAGAAGCAGCGCCTCGACCGCGCCGTCAACAACATGACCCAGGGCTTGCTGCTGTTCGATGCCGAGCGGCGGCTCGTGGTCTGCAACCAGCGCTACATCGAGATGTACGGCCTGTCGGCCGAGGTGGTGAAGCCAGGTTCCAGTTTCCGCGACATCATCGCGCACCGCAAAGCGACCGGGTCGTTTACCGGCGACGTCGACGACTATGCCGGGCGCGTGCTGCGTGACGTCGGCGTGCGCAACTCCATGGTGGTCGAGACCTCCGACGGCCGCTCGATCCAGATCCTCAACGAGCCGCTCGCGGATGGTGGCTGGGTGGCGACGCACGAGGACATCACCGAGCGACGGCGGATCGAGGAGCGCATCACCCATCTCGCCCATTACGATGCGCTGACCGACCTGCCCAACCGCACCATGTTCCACGAGCATCTGCGCGGAGAGCTGGCCGCGATCGCCGACGGCGAAGAGATCGCGGTGCACTACATCGACATCGACGAGTTCAAGGGCGTCAACGACGCACTCGGGCATCTCGTCGGCGACGAGCTATTGAAATCGGTCGCCAGGAATCTCCTCCGCTGCGCGGGCCCGTCGGACTTCGTGGCGCGGCTCGGCGGCGACGAATTCGCCATCGTGCAGAGCGCGGTGACGTCGCTGGACCAAATCAACGATCTTGTCGAGCGGGTCTTCCAGGCCATCCGCACGCCCTTCGACTGCATGGGTCACCAACTCACCACCGACGCCAGCATCGGCATCGCGCTGGCGCCCGCTCACGGTACCGCATTGGACCAGATCCTGCGGAACGCGGACATGGCGATGTACGCCGCCAAATCCGCCGGTCGGCGCACCTATCGCTTCTTCGAGCCGGAGATGGACGCCAAGATCCGCGAGCGACGGCAGCTCGAGATCGACCTGCGCCACGCCATCGCCCATGGCGGCCTCGAGGTCCACTACCAGCCTTGCCTCGGCCTGAAGGATGATCGCATCACCGGCTGCGAGGCGCTGGTGCGTTGGTGCCATCCGGAGCGCGGCATGGTCTCGCCGGCCGAATTCATCCCGGTCGCGGAAGACACCGGCCTGATCAACGAGATCGGCGAATGGGTACTGGCCACTGCCTGCCGCGACGCAGCCGCCTGGCCCGATGACATCCGCCTCGCTGTCAACGTCTCGCCGGTGCAGTTCAAGAGCGGCACGCTGGCGCTGAAGATCGTGGCGGCGCTCGCCGCGTCCAACTTCCCGGCGAGCCGGCTCGAACTCGAGATCACCGAGGCCGTGCTGATCCGCGACGACGACGCCGCGCTTGCGATCCTGCATCAGCTCCGCGCCATCGGCGTGCGCATCGCGCTCGACGATTTCGGCACCGGCTACTCCTCGCTGAGCTATCTGCACCGCTTCCCGTTCGACAAGATCAAGATCGACCGTTGCTTCGTCGACGACATCGCCGGCCCCGACGGCTCCGCCAGCATCGTTCAGGCCGTGGTCAACCTCGCGGCCGCCCGCCGCATGACCACCACGGCCGAGGGCGTCGAGACCGAAGAGCAGCAGCGCCTGTTGCGCACGCTCGGCTGCTCTGAGATGCAGGGCTATCTGTTCAGTGCCGCGAAGCCGGTCGCCAAGGTGCTGGAGCTATTCGCGCTGCATCGCAGCCGCCTCGCCCAGCGTGGCGGCCACGAGGGTCGCCGCCGCGAGGCGGGCTAGTGACGTAGCCCGTAGCCCGGAGGGAGCGAAGCGCAATCCGGGCAGATCACCGAGACAGCGCTCCAAAACAAAATCGCCCGGGAGCGGTCATCACTCCCGGGCGATGTCTGGAAGCCGTATGATTTAGTTCGGCACCGCAGCCTTCGGCGCAGGCTTTGCGGCCACGGCATTCGCGGTCACGCCATGCAGGAAGTCGTAGGCCGCGTGCAGGGCCTTGTCGTCCTTCTCTTCCGGCGGGACGTAGGATTGCGATCCGGTCTGCTCGGAGCCGTCGGCGGCCGAGAGATGGCCGCGCATCTGGGACTCCGCCATGGTGTCCACCCGGCCCTTCAGCTCGGGCGGCACGTCCTGGAGGATCTCGATGTCGGGCGCGATGCCCTGGGCCTGGATCGAGCGGCCCGACGGCGTGTAGTAGCGCGCCGTGGTCAGCGCCAGAGCGCCGTTGCCGGCGCCGAGCGGAATGATGGTCTGCACCGAGCCCTTCCCGAACGAGCGCGTGCCGATCAGCGTCGCGCGCTTGTGGTCATGCAGCGCGCCGGACACGATCTCCGACGCCGAGGCCGAACCGCCGTTGATCAGCACCACCAGCGGCTTGCCCTTGGTGAGATCGCCGCCATGCGCGGTGAAGCGCTGGGTCTCTTCCGGATTGCGGCCGCGGGTCGACACGACCTCGCCGCGCTGAAGGAACGCGCTCGATACCGACACGGCCTGGTCGAGCAGTCCGCCCGGATTGTTGCGCAGGTCCATCACGTAGCCCACGAGCTTCTCCTGCGGGACCTCCTTGGAGATCGACGCGATCGCCTTCTTCAGGCCGTCGGTGGTCTGCTCGTTGAACGAGGTGACGCGAATGTAGCCGATGTCGCCGTTCTCGACGTGGAAACGCACCGGGCGCACATGGATGATCTCGCGGGTGATCGCGATCTCGAGCGGGGCGTCGGCGCCCTTGCGCACGATGGTGAGCTTGGTCTTGGTGTCGACCGGCCCCTTCATCTTGTTGACCGCCTGTTCGAGCGTCATGCCCTGCACGGCGTCGCCATCGATCTTGCTGATGAGGTCGCCGGACATGATGCCGGCCTTGGACGCCGGCGTGTCGTCGATCGGCGAGACGACCTTGACCAGACCGTCCTCCATGGTGACCTCGATGCCCAGCCCGCCGAACTCGCCGGAGGTGGTCTCCTGCATCTCGGTCCAGGCCTTGTCGTTCATGTAGCGCGAGTGCGGATCGAGCGAAGTCACCATGCCCGTGATCGCGCCTTCGATCAGCTTGGCATTGTCGGGCTTCTCGACATAGCTCGCCTTCACCCGCTCAAAAACTTCGCCGAACAGGTTGAGCTGCGAATAGGCGTCATCTGCGCTCGCTGCCGCCCGTGCCGCCCATACTCCGCCGTGCGGGCTGGCTACCAGAAGGGTCAGACACGCTCCGGTGAGCGCGCCCAGAGGGAACAGCAGGGTTTTCCGCATGGATAGGCTGACCTTTTTGCTTGGGGGGAAGCGCCGTGCAAATGGCGATCCAGCCCGCTTCTCACAATACCATTCTGGTTTCTTCAAGGCCGAAATGCCACGCCGGCGGGTACAGAGCAAAAATCCCTTCGCTCCGGCCTAAACTTTTGGCAACGTTCCGAAACCGGTTCGCGCGGAAGGCGGGAATCGGCCGGCCGGCCCGTGCCTCGCAGCTATGCAATTTTAGGATGGTTTTGGAGGGCTGGACGAGGTAGGCGATGACAATAAGACTTCAAATTCTCGGGAGGACAACAAATGAACGACGCGCCCCGCATCCGGCCGGAAAGGAACGTCGAACTCGGCGCCAGCACCGAGCCGTTCCAGAACCTGCACGAATTCATCCGGAAGGCGCGCGCCAACCTCAACCAGAACGCCTGGGACTATATCGTCGGCGCCGCCGAGACCGAGACCACGATGCGCCGCAACCGCATGGCACTGGACGAGATCGCCTTCCGTCCGCGCGTGCTGCGCGACGTCCGCAAGGTCGATGGCTCCGTCGAGCAGTTCGGCCGCAAGATGCGCCTGCCGGTGGTGCTCGCTCCTGTCGGCGCGCTCGAGATCTTCGATCCGGACGGCGCGGCGAGCGTTGCGCGCGCCGCAGGTACCTTTGGCGCGGCGCATATGCTGAGCTCGGTGTCGGAGCCCGGCCTCGAAAAGACCGCCGAAGCCGCGCCCGATGCGCTGCGCCTCTTCCAGCTCTATGTCCGCGGCGACGACGCCTTCGTCGCCGACGTCGTCAGCCGGGCCGAGAAGAACGGCTACGCCGCCTTCTGCCTCACCGTCGACACCGCCCATTACAGCCGTCGCGAACGTGACATCGCCAAGCGCTACGTTCGCGAGAGCCGGCTGCGCGCCACCGGCGGCGATTACCAGAAGGGTCTGGAGTGGCGGACCGTGAAGATGATCAAGGACAAGTTCAAGATTCCGCTGATACTGAAGGGCATCGCCACCGCCGAGGACGCACTGATCGCGATCGATCATGGTGTCGAGTGGATCTACGTCTCCAACCATGGCGGCCGCCAGCTCGATCACGGCCGCGGGGCCATGCACGTGCTCCCTGAGATCGTCGAGGCCGTGAAGGGCCGCGCCAAGATCATGGTCGATGGCGGCTTCGGCCGCGGCACCGACATCGTCAAGGCGATCGCGGCGGGCGCCGACATGGTCGGCATCGGCCGGCTGCAATGCTGGGCGCTGGCGGCGGCCGGCGAAGCCGGCGTGACGCGGATGCTCGAACTGCTGGAGGACGAGGTGCTGCGCTGCCTCGGCCTGCTCGGCGCCACCTCGTTCGCCGAGGTCAACAAATCCTGCCTGCATCAGGCGACCGCCACCAACGCGCCGAGCGTGTTCAGCGCGTTCCCGCTTTTCGACCACGAACCTTACCGATACTGAAGTGAAAAGGACGCAATGATATCGCTCTCTCCCGGCAGTGCGGATGCGCTTCTGTTCGATCTCGGGCGCGTCGTGCTCGACATCGATTTCTCCAAGGCGATCGCCTGCTGGGCGGGACATGCCGGCTGCGAGCCCGAGGCCATCGTCGCGCGCTATGTGCGTGACAGCGAGGCCTACCGGCTGCATGAAGTCGGCAAGATCAGTGATGAGGACTATTTCCAGTCGCTACGTGCATCGCTCGGGATCGGCATTTCGGATGCGCAGTTCCTGGAGGGCTGGAACGCGATCTTTGCCGGTGCGATGCCTGACATCGCGGAACTATTGCCTCGTGCAGCAAAGCAGATGCCGCTCTATGTCTTCTCCAACACCAACCGGCCGCATGTGGACTATTTCTCGAAGGAATATGCCGGCCTGCTGGGCCATTTCCGCGAGCTGTATCTGTCGTCCAGCATCGGCCTGCGCAAACCGGACGCAGAGGCGTTCGACCATGTCGTGGCGGCGATGGGCGTGCCGGCGAAACGCATCGTGTTCTTCGATGACCTCGCCGAGAATGTCGAAGGCGCGCGGGCACGGGGACTGACCGCGGTGCACGTGAGCTCGCCGCGTGACGTCAGGAACGCACTGAAGGCGTTGGGGATTTGATCACTGGCCGGCGGGTTACCAAAGCCGGAGGGTTCCCGAACTATTTCGCCTGGAGACGAGGAACCAACACACTCCGTGCATTTTTATACACAGTTCCGGGAACGAATGCCCGCTTCCGGACTCGTAAGTCCGTTGGGAATTCTACATCGGACTCATGTCGTGCTGGGCAAAACCTACCTCACCAAGCAGGCCTCTCTCCTGCTCAAATTCGCCAGGACCACCTCGGATTCAGACCTTTCAGCGAAGCTGATCAGCAAGGCGGCTGATTTGAAATCGCAGGCCGATCCGATGCCCGACAAGGACCAGGGCCCCGTAGCGCCGGACGTCAGTCCGGACAAGCGACCGGAGACCTGACCGATGCTGGCCGTGGCTCTTGTCTTTCTCGTCCTTGCCATGGCCATCGTGCTGCCGGTCTATCTCGCCTTTCGGATCATGCCGCGGCGAATCTGATTGGCGTGCCCCTCACTGCAATTCCAATGCAGCAGGATGAAAATTATCCTGCCTCGAGGCTCTTTTGCCTCAGCGCCCGTGCTCGGCTAGAACTCTCGGCGCCGATTTGTCCGAACGCGCCCAGCAGGAGTTTTTGCCCGTGGCCCTGATGCCGGTTTCTGACGCGCTTGCCGCGGTGCTGGCCGGCGTGGAGGCGCTGCCTGAAGAGGCGGTCGCACTTGGCGAGGCCTTCCATCGCGTGCTCGCTCGCGACGTCGCGGCGCGGCGCACGCAGCCCCCGCAGGCGATGTCGGCGATGGACGGCTATGCCGTGCGCGCGGCCGATGCGGCGAAAATCGATTCCCAGCTGTCGGTGATCGGCGAGGTCGCGGCGGGCCGCCCGTTTGCGGGTTCGGTCGGCGTCGGCGAAGCCGTGCGGATCTTCACTGGCGGCGTCGTTCCCGACGGCGCGGACGCGGTCGTGATCCAGGAAGACACGGTGACCGACGGCAGGCACATCACGATCAAGGAAGCTGCCGTTACGGGGCGGCACATCCGCCCCGCCGGCGTCGACTTCTCGGAGGGCGATGTGCTGCTGCGCAAGGGAGCCCGGCTCACCGAGCGCGACCTGGCACTTGCGGCCGGGATGAACCACCCGCGCCTCCCCGTCCGCCGCCGTCCGAAGGTCGCGATCCTCGCCACCGGGGATGAATTGGTGATGCCGGGCACGACGCCGGGCCACGGGCAGATCGTCTATTCCAACGGCTACGCCCTGCACGCGCTTGCCCGCAGCGAGGGTGCCGATACCGTCGATCTCGGCGTTGCCGCCGATACGCTAGAGGCTACCACCGCCGGCATCCGTCGCGCGCGCGAGACCGACGCCGACATCCTGATCACGACGGGCGGCGCCTCGGTCGGCGACCACGATCTGGTCCAGCAGGCGCTCAAGGCCGAAGGCATCTCGATGGCGTTCTGGAAGATCGCGATGCGGCCGGGCAAGCCGATGATGAACGGGCGGCTCGGCGCGATGCGCGTGATCGGCCTGCCCGGCAATCCGGTGTCATCCTATGTCTGCGGTTTCCTGTTCATGGTGCCGCTGATTCGCGCACTGTCGGGCCGTGAAGTGATTCATCATCGCCGGGAGCGCGCCGTGCTCGGCCGTGACATCGGCGCCAACGATGTGCGCGAGGACTATCTTCGCGCGCGCCTGGAGGAGCGCGACGACGGCACGCTCGTCGCGCTTCCGGTCAACAATCAGGATTCCTCACTGCTTGCGAATCTCGCTGCGGCACAGGTACTTCTCGTGCGCGCGCCATTCGCGCCCAGGGCCGAAGCCGGCACGCCTTGCGAGGTGCTGCGGCTACCTGCCTGAACGCATCGGCCACAGGCGTTCCGCCAACTTCGTCACGTTCACGATAAATTAAGCAGTTGCGGAACACATATCGAACATATAGTGTCCGTTCATGATTTGTTTCGAGCATCTAGCGGCTCGCCGCTGAATTGAACGTCTCGGAATTGAACGACATCAACCGGGGGATTTGATCGAGATGTTGACGCGCAAACAATACGAGCTTCTGCGGTTCATCAGCGAGCGTCTGAAGGAAAGCGGCGTGCCGCCCTCCTTCGACGAGATGAAGGACGCGCTCGACCTGCGCTCGAAATCGGGCATCCATCGCCTGATCACCGCGCTGGAGGAGCGCGGCTTCATCCGGCGCCTGCCCAACCGCGCGCGTGCGATCGAGGTCATCAAGCTGCCTGAACTGCAGGCCGCCGCTGGCAGCCGTCGCGGCTTCACGCCGAGCGTCATCGAAGGCAATCTCGGCAAGTTGCGCCCCAACTCCAACCCGCCCGCGGACGAGGGTGAGCGTCCCGTTGCGGTGCCGGTAATGGGCCGCATCGCGGCCGGTACGCCGATCGAAGCGCTGCAGACCCGCAGCCACACCATCAGCGTACCGCCGGACATGCTCGGCTCGGGCGAGCACTACGCGCTCGAAGTGCGCGGCGATTCGATGGTGGACGCCGGCATCCTCGACGGCGACATGGCGCTGATCCAGCGCAACGAGAGCGCGGATACCGGCGACATCGTGGTGGCGCTGATCGACGACGAGGAAGCAACCCTCAAGCGCTTCCGCCGCCGCGGCGCCTCGATCGCCCTCGAGCCCGCCAATGCGGCCTACGAAGTGCGCATCCTGCCGCCGAACAGGGTGAAGATTCAGGGCAAGCTGATCGCCCTGTACCGGAAGTACTGACCGCCTCGCTCACGCGCGATCGACGATCGCCATCAACGATTGGAGCGGACGATGGTCCGCTCCGGCGGGGTAGTCTTTCTGGTTTCGCACAGAATTAAGCGGTGCCCGCAACGCCGTCGCGCGGCCGCCGCAACCGGGTTGGCCCCATTCCGGCTGGTCGGCGCCTGCGGGCCACCAACATGCCGCATAATGCACTGAGGCGGACTTTGTTCCTGTCGAGGCCGGGAAAGTTAATTTGATCGCAGCGCGCGAAAGCGAGCCGCAGATTTGCCCATAACCGGCATATGCTTGGTGGCTTCCACTCTGATAGAGGCCAGCGCCTCGAAAGAGACGCGGGTCGCTATCTTCATCTTCGCATGAGGAGCACCCGATGTGTGACTACAGCCTGCATGCCGTTTCGACACGCCCCGCAGAAGTCGGCGAGACGATCGTCACGACAACCTTCCGCGGCACCTCGACACGCGGCTTCGCCTCCGAAGCCGATCTCTCCGTCGCGGTTTGCCTGCTGCCAGGAACAGAGCTCGCTTTCGCCGACAACGTCCGTTACGACAATCGCTGGATCTGGACGCGCACCGTGAACTCGCGCGTCGGCAAGTTCGGGAAGATTGATCCGCACATTCCCGATCGCCATCATGACGCGATTGAATTTCCCGACGGCAAGTACGTGCTGGTGACGCAGCTCGTTGAGGGCCAGCGCGCAACCGTGCTGCAACTGCCCGTGACCCAGCCGGTCGGCGAGCGCGAGCATAAGCCGCAGATCATCGCTGACAGTCGTCCGACCATCACGCGCCTGCCGATCGGCTGAAACGTCGATTTCAGTCCTCTGCCTGAAGGTCGGCCTCCGGCGGCGTTGCGTCCCTGGAGCGCGGAGCAGCCGACCGTGGCATGAGGTTCAATTCGGAATCTCCATCGCCGGCGGTCGCCGGCGACCAGGGGGCGATTTGTGCCCCTCGCCTTCACAGCCTGCACCACGAATCCGCCGCCGCGCTGTGTCAGCGCGAGCGAGCCTTGCCTTGCCAGGCGCTGCCGGTCGACCACCATCGCCGCGCAATCCGGCGATGCGGGCCTTGCCGTCACCACCAGCGCGGCGCGGCTGCAATCATCCGCCAGCGCATCAACGCGTAGCGCCAGCGCGACCAGCCGCCCGTCGGCAAGCGATGTCACACAGCCGGACTCGTCGCACGATACGCCGTCTGCAAGCGAGGCGCTGCCAGTGTCGCGAGGATCGGCGTCGGCCGCGAGCCACTCCTTGAGCAGAAAGCCGTCCTTGCTCGCCCGGATCATGTGGAGGTGCCCATCCCTGCCCCGCACCGCGACGCTCGCGCCATCCCCGGCGATCAGAATATCGGGCTGCCGCACCGACAGCCCCCAGAGGATCGCGGCCAGCAGCACCAGCGCACCGGACCACCGCAAGGGCGTGCGTAACAAGCCCATCACGATGATTCCGAGGCTGGCCGCGATCAGCGGCGCGGTGCCGAAGGCCGGGATGCGGCCGACCGCACCCGGCAGCGCCGCCACCCAGCGCGAGACCGCGACCATCCAGTCGATACCGATCCCCATCACCCACCAGCAGACGCCATCGAGCCCGAATGGCGCTGCGAGCAGTCCTAGCAGCCCAGCCGGCATCACCAGCGCCGAAACCACCGGCATCGCGCCAAGGTTGGCGAGCACGCCATAGGGCGTCACGCGGTGGAAGTGGAAGGCGGGTGGTCGCGAGCCCCGCGATCAGCGAAGCGAGGAACAGCATCGCGATCTCGCGGCCGCCCCACAGCGCGATCCGCGCGGTCGCGGAATGATCGGGCGATGCGAACAGGTTCGGCATGCCGACCTGCACCAGCGCCACTAACCCGAGCGTCGCCGCGAACGACATCTGGAAGCTCGGATGAACCAGCGCCTCGGGCGCGACCGCGAGCACGATCAGCGCGGCAACGGCCAGCGTGCGGAAGGTGATGGCGCGGCGATCGACCATCACCGCGATCAGCACTACCGCCGTCATGAAGAAGGATCTTTGCGTTGCGACCTCCGCGCCCGACAGCAGCAAATAAAACGCAGCCGCGACCAGCGCGGCGGCGGCCGACCATTTCTTGATCGGGAATCCGGTCGCCAGTCCCGGAATCAAGGCGAGCATCGCGCGCACCGCGAAGAAAACCACGCCGGCGACGACCGCCATGTGATAGCCCGAGATCGAGAGCACATGACCGAGCCCCGAGATGAACATCGCGTCGTTGACGGGCGTGGTGATCGCATCGCGCCGGCCGGTGAGGAGTGCGGTCGCGATCGCGCGGTTGTCGCCCTCGAGCGTCGCACGGATACGCGCATCGATCGCATCGCGCAGGCCCTGCATGGTTGCGGCATAGCGCAGCCGCAGGCCGCCGCCATCTGGTGGCACTGAGGCCGCGATCGCGCCCATCACGAAGCCGGAGGCGCCGATCCCCTGAAAGAAGATGTCGCGCGAGAAATCGTAGCTGCCCGGACGAACCGGCGAGAGCGGCGGCATCAGCCGCGCCTTCAACTGCACGAAGCTGCCGACCTCGGGCGCTGTCCCTTTGCGCACCGAGAGGCGCACGCGTTCGAGCTTGACGTCGCTGCGCTGTGCCTCCATCGCGGTGACACGCAGCACGAAACGATCGGTGCGCTCGCGGATGTCACGCGTCTCGACGAAGCCCGACAGCGACACCGAATAGAGCGGCTTGGCCAGTACGGTGTGAGCGATGCGCGCCGTCTTCCAAGTCGCCATGGCAAATCCGGCCGCGACAGCCGCGATCATGATCGCCGGCGCGAACAGCCGGCTTCGCCGCAGCAGGACCGCGCCGAGCATGAGCGCGACCGCCGTCGCGGCGACGACCCACAGCACCGGCTCATGATCGGCGGCAAAGTAGACCGCGATGCCGGCGCCAAAGGCGACGGGCACCCATGGCAGCAGCCGTCCGGCGCCGGCCTCAGCACTGGCCCATTCGCGCAGTGTCCCGATGATCGCGGGCCAGGCGCCGAAGCCTGCCGGTGCAAAACCGCCGGCCGATGCGGTCCGGCCAATCGGCCAGGTTCCGGCGATTCCTTGCGAGGCGCGCTGCGGCCGGCCCGGCTCCGCCATTCCCCTGCACCCTATGATACGCGACGGGCACAGAGGCTACCGGAACGTGCAGGACCGCGGATAGTGTACGGATCAGGAACGCGCCGGGCCGGGCCCTACTTTTCCTCTTCCATCGTCACCGCGACGTCCGCCTTGGCAGACAGGCGAACCTTGTTGCCCTCGACGCCGGCGACAAGACCCTTGTCGATGAAGTGATGATGGCCCTTGTGGCTGCCCTCGCCGCTGTCCTTCTTGGTCAGCTTGATGCGGTTGCCTTCGACCTTGTCGACGGTTCCGATATGGACGCCGTCGGCGCCGATGACTTCCATATGCTCTGCGATGTTCTGCATGGCGGGATCCTTTTCTGGCCCCTTCACAACGCGTGAGGCGCCTTTCCGTTCGTTGCTGACCAGAAGTGGCGGAGAATTTGAGCCTTGCGGCCTCCTTCGCAAAACGCCCTGCCTCAGATCGATTGAGCCGAAAGTCTCATAAGTTGCCAACCGGTGGTGGGACTACACTACGGTTCCCAGCCTCCCCGACAGATGGGCAAGGCAGCGGCGGCTTGCGGCTCTAAGACCGTCGGAGCTCTTCTCAGGTGGCGCAAGACGCGCCTGAGTGTCAGACGTTGCCGACGCAACTCTTTGAATTGGCGCCTGCGACGCCGCGCATCACGCTCTCCGCGAGAAGATCGACCGCTGAAACAAGCGTGGAGACGTTTTGAAACATAGGAGTCGCACATGCAGGTACCGAGCGATTTTCGCCGCGTGATCATCGCTGCATCGGTGGGAAACATCATCGAATGGTATGATTTCTATATCTTTGGCAGCCTGGCCGCAGTTCTATCGGTCAAGTTCTTTGAGCAATCCCACCCGGTTGCAGCCCTCCTCAGCACGATCGCGCTCTTCACGGCAGGATTTCTCATTCGTCCGCTGGGGGCGTTCCTGTTCGGATGGATGGGGGACCGGGGCGGCCGCAAATACACCTTTCTCATCACGCTCAGCGGAATGGGATTGGGCACGGGGGCGATCGGGTTGATCCCGACCTACCAGTCGATCGGTCTAACAGCCGCGTTCGTTCTCTTCGGCCTGCGCATGATCCAGGGCCTGTGCCTGGGCGGCGAATATGGTGGCGCCATCACTTACGTTGCCGAGCATGTGCCGGACGATCGCCGCGGCTACTACACCGGCTGGCTGCAGACCTCGCCTACTCTCGGAATCGTGGTGTCGCTGGCCGTCATCGTCCTCACGCGGACATATGCCGGCAACCAGGCCTTCGATGAATGGGCGTGGCGCGTTCCGTTCCTGCTGTCCTTCCTGCTGGTGGCGATTGCGATCTACATCCGGCTCCAACTCCAGGAAACCCCGATCTTCCAGGAGATCAGGTCCCGCGGCCAGATGACGAGGAATCCCTGGAAGGAGGCCTTCCTCAGCTCGAATATCAAATATATCGGGATCGCGATTGTGGTCCTGATTGGACAGGGCGTGGTCTGGTACAGCGGTCAGTTCTGGGCGCTGTACTTCCTGCAGCAGGTCTCAAAGGTGGACCCGCTGACCTCCGCCTACATCGTGGGAGCCGCACTGCTCATTGCAACGCCGAGCCTGATCTTCTTTGGCTGGCTGTCGGATCTGATCGGCCGCAAGCCGGTGATCCTCGGCGGCATGCTGCTCGCCGCGATCACGTATTATCCGCTGTATGTGTGGCTGGGGACGGTCACGCAGCCCGGAAACATCAACTATCCTGCCGCGACCTTCATCATCTTCATCCTCGTTTGCTATGTCGGAATGGTGTACGGACCGGTCGGCGCATTTCTGGCGGAATTCTTCCCCGCCAGGATCAGGTACACGTCGGTTTCCGTGCCGTACCACATCGGCAATGGCTGGGGTGGCGGATTGGTGCCGTTCATCACGTCGGCGGCATTCGCCGCGACCGGCAGCATCGGCTACGCGCTGATCTACCCGATCGTGGTCCCCGCGGTGTGCTTCGTGCTTGCCGTCTTCCTGATGCCGGAGACTCGCAAGATCAGCATCTGGCAACCGATCGAGCCGAGAGCCGCAATGTGATCGGTTGCTCCTGGTGCAGGACCGCAAGGCCCTGCACCGGAGTTCGTGTCGAGGCGCAAAGCGCCCGGCTAACACCTCTTCTCAGCCGGCCAGGCGATGCCAGCGATCGTGCCACCAGTTGCTGAAGTCGCGATCGGTCATCAACTCCCAGACAGCGAGCAGAATCACCACTATGCCGGACAATACGCTGCTCACCGTGGCCGATACCTCATAACCGATAGTCCAAGGTGCCAGCAGCAGAGCCAGGCCCAGCAGCATCTCTCCCCACTCCTCCAGGTAGGACGGGATGACAAATGCCTCGATGGCAAACAGCATGACGCCGAGCCCGAGCGCGATGGTGACCCAGACGGCAGCCCCGGATAAGCCCAGGATAAAGGACGAAAGGACCAGCCACAGGCCCACCAGCAGGCTGGCAGCGTCTTGCCAATGTTGGATGCGCATGATGCTCACCTCCTCTCTCCCAGTTAAATGGGGGCGCAGTTGTGAAAATGCATCTCTCCGACCTGCGCCGAGTTGCCGCCACTGAAGCCGCATCCCGTCCTCCCGGCCCACACCCGGAAGGGGCCCTTGCGAGTGCGCTGCACCAGGATGCAGACTGGCTGGGCTTGACAGGTGTCGACGTCTATCGTTCCCGGCCCCACCACCTCGATCGCGTGGCGCCCGGGGACAAGAGGGAGGTGACGCCATGCGAGAAATCGAAATCCACGACTATGCGCGGCAGTTGCTGGAAGCACATGGCCCCAAGGCCATTGCGGAAGCAGCCCAGAACGCCATCGAACTCGAGTCAAAGGGCGAGCTCGAGCTCGCCAAGACCTGGCGGCATATCGAAGATGCCATGAAGATGATGCGCGGACCTCACCAAAGCTGAAGCCGCCTGCGCGTGCGTAGCGGCCCGACCGCAAATGCCGCCAAACCGGATTGAGGCTGGAGGGACGGCAACACGGAGTATGGATCACAACCCGTCGCAAGCCGCTCGGCTGAGGCTGAACGGCAACACGACCCGCAGGACGTGCATCTCAATGATGCTGGGAGCGAGCCATGTTTCCAAAATGTGCGACTGCCGAAGATCTCGTGAAGGCGATCAAGGACGAGAAGGTCCAGATGATCGATCTGCGGTTCACTGACCTGCCGGGGGTATGGCAGCATTTTTCCGTCCCGCCGAGCGCAGTGAGCGTCGATGCGCTCGAGGAGGGCATCGGGTTCGACGGCTCATCGATCCGCGGCTTCCAGGAGATTCAGGAGAGCGACATGCTGGTCGTCGCCGATCCGACGACGGCCTTCGCCGACCCCTATAGTCCGGCAAAGACACTGGTCCTCATCTGCAACATCCGCGACCCCGTGACCGGCCAATCCTACAGCCGGGATGCCCGTTACATCGCTCAGAAGGCTGAAGCCTATCTCAAGGACGCTGGGCGCGCCGACACGAGTTACTTCGGCCCGGAGGCGGAGTTCTTCGTCTTCGACGAGGTGCGCTACGGTCAGGGCATCAACTATGCCATGCACGAGGTCGATTCCAGCGAAGGCAGCTGGAACACCGTCGCGGAGGAAGCGCCGAATCTCGGGCACAAGCCGCGCCCGAAGGAGGGATATTTTCCCGTTCCTCCGACCGACAGCATGCAGGCGCTACGCACCGAAATGGTGCTGACCATGGAACAGCTGGGAATCCAGATCGAAGCCCATCACCACGAGGTCGCAACCGGCGGCCAAAACGAAATCGACATGCGCTTCACAACCCTCACCCGCATGGCCGACAATCTGATGATCTACAAATACGTGGTGAAGAATACCGCGCATCAACATGGCAAGACCGCGACCTTCATGCCGAAACCGCTGTTCGAGGACAACGCTTCGGGCATGCACGTTCACCAGTCGCTCTGGAAGGGCGAGACCAACCTGTTCTACGACAAGGACGACTACGCCGAATTGAGTCAGCTCGGCCGCTACTACATCGGCGGGCTCCTGACCCACGCCTGGGCGTTGTGCGGGCTTTGCGCCCCCACCACGAACTCCTATCGGCGTCTGGTGCCGGGCTACGAGGCTCCCATCAACCTGGTCTACTCCCAGCGCAATCGCTCGGCCTGCTGCCGGATTCCAATGTACTCGCCGAATCCACGCGCCAAGCGCGTCGAGTTTCGTTCGCCCGATCCCTCCTGCAATCCCTACCTGGCCTTTGCCGCGATGCTGATGGCGGGCCTCGACGGTATCGACAATCGGATCGACCCCGGCAGCCCCATCGACAAGAATCTTTACGACCTCCCACCCGCCGAAGCAAAGGAGGTGAAGTCGACACCGGGTTCGCTGGACCAAGCGCTGGACGCACTCGAGCGCGATCACGCGTTCCTGCTGCGCGGCGGCGTCTTCACTGCCGACGTGATCGAAACCTGGCTCGACTACAAGCGAAAGAAGGAAGTCGATGCGATCCGGCTGCGGCCGCATCCCTACGAGTTCCACCTCTACTACGACATCTAGAGCATTCGTCACTTAAGTTGACGCATATCCCGCGTGCCGAAAGTAGTTTGCGCATTCCTCGGCTGAGAAGGCATCGAGCACCTCACCGATCT
>JAEWFG010000427.1 GCA_023388935.1 Pseudomonadota bacterium
CGCGAAGCTGATATCGCGGAGATCGAAGCCTACGCCGTCGGCCATGGCTCGCTGTCCAACGCGCCCGGCATCAACGCTTCCACGCTGAAGGCCAAGGGCTTTACCGATGAAGCGATCGCCAAGGTCGAAAAGGCCCTGCCGACCGCCTTCGACATCAAGTTCGCCTTCAACAAGTGGACCTTTGGCGAGGACTTCATTCGCGATCAGCTCGGCATCGGTGCCGAGGCGATCGCAGCCCCCGGCTTCGACCTGCTCCAGGCCGTCGGCTTCACCAAGCGCGAGATCGAGGCCGCCAACGTCCACATCTGCGGCGCGATGACGGTGGAAGGTGCTCCGCACCTGAAGGCCGAGCACTATGCGGTGTTCGACTGCGCCAATCCCTGCGGCAAGATCGGCAAGCGCTATCTGTCGGTCGAGAGCCACATCCGCATGATGGCGGCGGCGCAGCCCTTCATCTCGGGTGCGATCTCCAAGACCATCAACATGCCGAACGACGCCACGGTGGAGGACTGCAAGGCAGCCTACATGCTGTCCTGGAAGCTCGCGCTGAAGGCCAACGCGCTCTATCGCGACGGCTCCAAGCTGTCGCAGCCGCTCAACTCGCAGCTCATCAGCGATGATGAGGACGAGGACGATGCGGTCGACCATCTCTACGAGAAGCCGATGGCTGCGCGCACCGCCCAGGTCTCGGAAAAGATCGTCGAGAAGCTCGTCGAGCGCATCATCGTGATGCGCGAGCGCGAGCGGATGCCGGATCGCCGCAAGGGCTATACCCAGAAGGCGGTCGTCGGCGGCCACAAGGTGTACGTGCGCACCGGCGAGTATGACGACGGCCGTCTCGGCGAGATCTTCATCGACATGCACAAGGAAGGCGCCGCACTGCGCTCCTTCATCAACAACTTCGCGATCGCAGTGTCGCTGGGCCTCCAGTACGGCGTGCCGCTCGACGAATATGTCGACGCCTTCACATTCACCCGCTTCGAGCCGGCCGGCCCCGTGCAGGGCAACGATTCGATCAAGTACGCGACCTCGATCCTCGACTACGTCTTCCGCGAGCTGGCGGTGAGCTACCTCTCCCGCTTCGACCTCGCCCACGTCGATCCCAACGACACGGGCTTCGACGCGCTCGGCAAGGGCGTCGAGGAAGGCAAGGAGCCGGACGACGAGAGCGGCGGCCAGCACGCGACCAAGCTGGTCTCGCGCGGCCTCACCCGCTCCCGCACCGACAACCTAGTCGTGATGCGCGGCGGCTCGGCTGCGATCGCGCAAGGCAACGACAGCGCGCCTTCCGGCGGCAGCAAGGTCACCTCGCTCGCCTCCCACGGTGCATCCGCCCGCGTCGGCGACGCCCTCGAAGGCGCCGTCGCCCTGAAGCAGGAAACGGCCCTCGACCTCTCTCCGACGGAGAAGCTCGAGCAGTTCCAGTGGAGCAAGGCCGGCACCGCGCAAGCGGCCGCCCCCACCAAGGCCGAGCGCCGCGCGGAAGCGAAAGCCAAGGGCTACGAAGGCGAGATGTGCGGCGAGTGCGGCAACTTCACGCTGGTGCGAAATGGGACTTGTATGAAGTGCGATACTTGCGGGTCCACGACGGGGTGCAGCTAATCGGCACCGCATCGGCGCAACAACTAACACAACGACGACGGGCGGCCGAAAGGGCCGCCCGTTTCGCTAGTACTGCTCACTCGTGGCGAACATGATGAAAACCATTAGGAGAATTCCCGGATGGGCGACGTCTCTTTGACTGACCATCGCAAGTGGCTTTCGGAAACACTACCGAAGCACGAACGACTAACCGTTGCGGTTCGCCATCTCATAGAGAACATGCTCAAAGAAAGAAGCATCGAGTATTTGAGCGTCGGATCAAGAGTTAAGGACTTGGATGGGGCGATCGACAAGATCAGTCGTAAACAATACTCCGACCCTTACGAACAGCTGACCGATCTGTCGGGAATCCGGATTATCACCTTCCTGGAACAACAAGTAACAGCGATCTCAAAAATAATTCGCGAACTCTTTGATATAGATGACGCAAACAGCCTCGATCGCACCGAAGTGCTTGGCGACGACAAGGTCGGATATAGGTCCACTCACTTTGTTTGCACCCTTGGAAAGAAACGTGAGAAACTACCTGAATATGACTCTTTGGGTGATCTAAAATTCGAAATCCAAGTTCGGACTGTACTCCAGCACGCTTGGGCCGAACTAGCTCATGATAGATCCTTTAAGTTCGGAACAGCTCTTCCGACAAGGATTCAAAGGAAGCTCAATCTCCATTCGGGAATGTTAGAGATTGTCGACAGCGCCTTCGACTCAATTTCGCGCGAAATCGACGACTATAAGAACTTTCTTGAAGGCAAGACGATTTCGCAGATTGAGAAGATCGAAATTGACTCAATTTCCCTTGCGAAATTCGTCGAAACTATCAGCAAGCAACACGGCATCAATTTTGACGACACAAGACTTCCTTCGCGCCTCATCCGCGAGATCAAGGACGCCGGAATCTTGAACATTGGCCAGCTAATAAATCGTGCCGACGCTCAGTTCATCGAAGCCTATCAAGAAGGCAGTGTATCTAGCAAAGCTGTTTCGTTCTTGCGTCTCTTGATTCTGTATCACGATATTAAACAGCTCGATGCTATGGTCTCGATTAAGCGCATTTGGAAGCCAGCGTTCGACATTTTGGCGAGAAAGCATGGGAAGCAAGTTCTCGAGCGGGAGCTCCGCAGTCGAAATATTGAGATAAATAGACGAACTCGTCCGGCGAAGAAAACCGAGCAAGCGTAGTGCGGCGCCGCGATTTCCAGGAGCCTACCGGGGTTAATGCCGAAGGTCGCTGCGCTGATCCGGACTAAAACCGTCAGACCCGTTACCCTGATTTCTTTGCAGCAAGCGTAGCCCGGATGAGCGGAGCGACATCCGGGAAATGTTGGGTCTCCAAAATCCGGATATCGCTTTGCTCATCCGGGCTACTCGCCGAGGAGCGATGCCCAACTCAGCTCGACCACCTCAAGGCTCCAACAGTTCGCCCCCCGCTAGACGAGATTCGGGAATGGATTTCCGTCCGAGATAGGTGTCTCCATTCAACGGTGAATCCAAGCGCCGGGGCTTTCAGCGTCAAAAAACGTAATCTTTCGTATGCCCACGTCCTGGAGGGCTCTCGATGCCCTCTCGATTATTTTCTGATCGTCTCTGTAAACGCTGATAGCGACTTTCGTTGCGCGCTTTGCAATCCGCTGGATCAGATGTTCGTCCTGAGGCCAAAAGCCAAGTCCGTAAAATGCAACGGCTTCACCAAGTGAGCCCAGCACCTCAATGTGTACCCGAGATAGATAGTTGGATCGTCGAATCGCTGTGAGTTTCTGTTCCGTCGTTCCTTCACTTACGAACAGCGGCGTAACCGCCCCATTCTCCCATTGCTCAGTGATCGAATCTAAAAGGTTCTCGCTACCTGCTCCAATCTTGACTTCTCCGCCTTCGGCTTCAGTACCCAGGCAAAGGTTGCCGTGCGGATAAAAATAGAGCGTTGCACCTTCCGCCTTGGCATAAGGCTCCCTAAGCGCTTCCCAATCGTCTCGAAAGCACGTTTTGCCGCTCGATGTCGTGAACGCATCTTTGAACCACGTGCCGAGACCGTTCTCGTTATTCCACATGGCTGCCCAGTAGAGAACCAGATCGTAGTTTGTCGATGCCACGGATTGAAATCCTTTGAGGAAGGACCCCATTGCTGGAAAGTACTCCTTCACATCGGCGTAGGGCGGGTGGATCTTGTGAACGGTCGATATCAGGGATCTTCGAACTTCCTCGTAAGCGGTGTCCACGCGTTTGCTCTCAATCTTCAAGGCTCGGTTTACAAGGGTCGCCTGCCAAAGCCGCCTAAGTACCAGCTCAAAGTCCGCCGAATTGAACGAGGAGAAAACAGCTTGCGCATCTTCCGCGAGGAATCCTTCGGCTTTTGCGGCCTCATACAGGGATGCATAGTCAAAGCTGCCGCTGACCGCGATGCTCGCCCCATTCCCTATGACGAGTCCCTGTGAAAACTCATCCTTGATTGAGGTCCATTTCAAAATACTCGTCATACCTTTTTGATCCCCGCCAAAACTGCGCAACAATGCGACAGCGGCTCCTGAATCACAATCTGGAAGCAGTACCGCAGGATGGGTAGAGCACTTGCGAAACTCATCATTCCATGGCGGGAATTACGGTGACAGTGCACTCAACTCTTAGGGACGAATCGTTGCAGTGATATCCCCGCACGCCCCTTGGATGGGCGGCGCGAAGCGATACTCATCAACTCCGTCAGGTGATGGGTTTTGCAAGGGCTCAACCCATCCTCTCCGCTCCCACAAGCCCCATGCCAAGAAAAAGCAACAGCCTCCTCCCTCGCCTTCGCAACTTTCGGCGGGGCGCTCGGTGGGTGCGAAAGACGTTCGCGCGAGCACCGCGGACGGTTCGGATCGCGGGCAGCGTGGCGATCCTGCTTGCGGTCGTCGCATTGGTGAACATCGTCTATCACGTGATCCGCAAGCCGACCGAGCTGTTTGTCCTTGTCGGCAACGCCCTCGACAAGGATCCATCAGAGAATTGGCGGCAATACGGGCCGCTCTTCCGCGCCTATTCCACCGATACGATCACGCCCGAATTGCTGGCCGCGCTGGCGCAGGTCGAGAGTTCGGGCAATCCGGTGGCGCGCACCTACTGGCGCTGGCGATGGAGCCTCAATCCCCTCGCGATTTACCGGCCCGCTTCCAGCGCCGTTGGGCTCTACCAGATGACCGATCCGGCCTATGCCGAGGCCGCACGGTTCTGTATCCGCGGGAACGCGGTCACGGATACTGCTTGCGGGTTCACCAGCCTCTATATCCGCGCGATCCCGAGCCACGCGATCGAGCTGGCATCGGTGTATCTGGACCGCAATGTGGCTGATGTTCTCGCCCGCGCGGGCGATGTGAAGGCAAGCGCGCAGCAGAAGCAGTATCTCGCCGCCTTCATCCATCTCTGCGGCGCAGGTCCCGCCACAGCCTACGCACGCCGCCACTTTCAGATGACAGCCGGTGAGCGCTGCGGCGATCACCTCGTCGCAAGCTATATCTCAAGGGTCAACGCGATGAAGCGGCAGTTTCTGCGGCTTGCGGCGGATGACGGCAATTCGTAGCTCGGATGAGCGGGCGATATCCGGGAAGGGTATAGGATGGGTGGAGCATTCGCTCCACCCATCCTACGAGACCTCACGGCTCATCATTCGCCGGCGCGTTGCGGCGTGCTTGCCTTGCGGCTTGCCTTGCGGCTTGCCTTGCGGCTTGTCTTGCGTCTTTTCTGGCAACCCAGCGCGCGCGAAACCGCTTCGCGGCATGAAACGCCCGCGGGGCGACGACCTGAAACGCCAGAGAGGCAACTCCGGCGACCAGCCCCTTCACCACGTCAAAAGCCAGATCGGGTCCAAAATACTCCCACATGGCCCGGCATCCTTCTTCGCGAAGGCGCCGCCGGGCAGTCGGGAGCTGACATTAAAAATGGAAAGGCCCCGTCCGTCACCGGCGGGGCCTCAAGAAAAATCCCTGCACGCGCCGTTGCGCGCACGTGAAATCTCTCGGTTCACCCGCTCATGGTGGACACGATGAAAGAGCTGCAAAGCATGGCCGTGCGATCGAAAACGCCCATAGCGATCATCCCGAAATTGCCAAATGCCGACCCACCCGGTGCGCATCGCCAAGCAGCGCACGGGGGTCTAGTGTCGGCGCCACAGAAGCAGACCTGAGGGCTGCCGTCTGTGTGCCATTTCACAACTACCGGAAGATTTTCAAGACCCGGCAGGATGGCCTCGCCGATATCAGGCAAAATCTCACCACACGGCCGCCATGCAAGCGACAACCCGCAATCGCGATTTCAGCGCAAACGCGACGGAGGCTTGCGGCTTCAGGGATATTCAGGAGCCATTTGCAATGTTGAATGCGGCGGGAAATAAGCCGACGGGAAAATCGGGCAAGCGCGGCGGGAAGAAGAAGGCCGGGCAACGGACCAGGGCCGGCGAGCAACACGCAACTGCAGCCCATCAATTGCCGGATGTCTCGGCGGAGATCAGCCAAGAAACCGAGCAAGAGACCGAGCAGGAGAACAGGCAGGAGACCGAGCAAGAGACGAGCCGAGAGATCAGTGCGCAGGTACCGTCGGCTGCAGCCTTGCCGGACGAGGCTTCCGGGATGGAGATCGCTGCAAGCGCGCCCGTCGCAGCGGTGGAACCGTTCCAGGCCAGCAGGCAGGCGATTGCCGATGCCTATAGCGACTACACGAGGACGTCGCTTGAGCACGCCTGGACCTTCCTGGGAAAGCTCGCGACGGCGCGCTCACCCCTCGAGGCCTTCGAGCTTCAGATGGAGTACGCGAAACAGGTGTGCGACTCGTTTGTCGCCGAATCCCACAAGATCGCCGACTTGCATGGGCGATTGACCAGGCAAAGGGTCATGAATTTTGAGGGGTTCGTGGCCAAGCTCACCCAGACGACGCTCGAAATCCACGCGACACGTCACTAGAGCGCGATGAATTTTGGTTGAATCGAAGCTAGCACGGAACTCGGATCACCTCTCCCGCAGGGAGAGGTCGGAGCGCATCGAAAGATGCGATCCGGGTGAGGGGTTACGGCCTCACTGAATGCTGCGGCCCCTCACCCGGATTGCACTGGACGATGCTTCGCATCGCCAGGCGCAATCCGACCTCTCCCCGCTGGGGGAGAGGTGAAGCCCGGACAGCCGATCGAATCTAATTTCATCGCGCTTTAACGACAGATCTCACGCGTCAATGCGATGGTGGAACGTGATCGTCATTCACCACCAGTATGGCCACCGCCACCCCTCATAGCGGACCCATGACGACTCCAGCGGCGGGCCGTATGGATCGACCCGGTCGTCTTCAGGGCGATAACGATATCGTGGAACAATATAATAATCCCACGGAGTCGGCCTCAGCACGGGCGCCGTGACGACGAGCCTCTGCTGTTGTTCACGAACGACCGGGGCCTTCCGCGCCCGGGCTTCAGCACCTGATATCCCAAGGCTGCACAGCACCAGGGCCGTTCCGAGAGCACACGCGACGGTCATGATCTTCATGCGTTGGCCTCCTCCCCAGAGAGTGCTGAAGGACGCAAGGCAACGCAAGCTAATTCGCGCTCGACATGCTCGAATGACCGCTGTTGCCTCCGACGGACTTCGGCAGCCGCGCGCACCACACCGACCTTCGAAATCGTATCAGCGTGCTGTCCGCCGCGTGCTCGCGCGCTACTTGATCTTCGCCAGGCACTCCTTCAGCCGCTCCAGCTCCGAACGAATCTGCGCCTCCATGGCGTCCTGCAAAGCGAGTGTGCCCCTGCTGGACAATTCTGCGGAGGCTTTTCGGTCCAGATTCTGCTTCCAATCTCGGATGGCTTGCTTCGTGGCCCTCTGGGCCTCCGACGTCGTTTTGACGTACTCCTTGATGCAGGCGTCGACCATTGAGCACGTCTGGCAGTCCTCGGCGGCGGCCGGGCTCAATAGAAGCAACGCGAGTATCGCGGTAAGGACTCTCATGCCGATTCCTCCCCCCATGAACATAGCACGTCGCAGCGATGCCTCGTGCCGAGGTCGCCATAAATTCTCCCTCACGCTCGCGCTATCTTGATCGCGACAGCGGCGGAAACTATCCTCTTCATTGCTTCGGACTGCCGCACTCGTTCCGTTGACGCCAGACCGGATGGAGAGCGCATCGGTGCCTGAGACGAACGACCCCAAGCCGGATGAACCCAAGCCGGACGAACCCAAACCGGATGAACCGCGCGCCGATGGCGATCTGACGCGGGCGTATGAGCAGATCAAGAGCGCCGAAGAAGACCTTGCGCGCCTGGACCGGCTGGTTTCCGGAATGGAACGCGGCAACGACGGCCCGTCGACCTCGCATCCAGAGGCCCGCGCGGCGCCGAACGACGGTCCCTCCGAAAAGCCGTCAACGCTGCCGAGCGTGGTTCAGCCAAAAAGCCCTGGAGGGAATCGGCCCATCTTGCGCGTTCTCGTTGGCCTGTTGCTGGCGACAGGCATCCTTGGTGCTGCGTTCGCTTCGCACTATCGGGATGAGGCCAGCGCGATCATGGCACGATGGGCTCCGCCGCTCGCAAGCCCAGCCCCACAAGCGCCCGAGGCTCACAGTCCGGCGCATCCCCCAGCAGTCCAACTCGCTGCCGCCGATGAGCAGGTGCCCATCCCGGCGCCGCCGGTCCAGAAGAACGCAGACAGCAAACCGCCATCCGCCGGCGCAACGCCGCCCGATCCGAAATCCGCCGACTTGGCGCAATCGCTCAAGACCATCACGGACCAGCTTGCCAGCATCAACGAAAAGCTTGAGCAACTGAAGAGCCGCCACGAGCAGACGCTTCACGAGCAGGCCGACGCCATTCAACAGCTCAAGACGGCGCAGGAGAAAGACGCAAGCGACAGTGCGAGCCTCGCCACGCAGGTCCAGGCGCTGCAGACGCAGCTCACTGCGCTATCCGCACCCGCGAAACCTGCGGCGCCGAGCGTGGTGAAGGAGACGGCTGTGCGCCCGCACATCCAAGCGGCACCACCGCGGCGCTCCAGGCCGCCGCGAGAACACTGGATGCCCCCGCCCTATATGCTCGACCCATACGGCTATTCGGATTGGTGAGCCCGTAAGGCGCGATGAGTTTTGGTTAAATCGACGCGAGCCCCGAACTCGGATCACCTCTCCCGCAGGGAGAGGTCGGAGCGCATCGAAAGATGCGATCCGGGTGAGGGGTTACGGCCTCACCGAATGCTGCGGCCCCTCACCCGGATTGCACTGGACGATGCTTCGCATCGCCAGGCGCAATCCGACCTCTCCCCGCTGGGGAGAGGTAAACCCCGGACAGCCGATCGAATCTAATTTCGTCGCGCTTTAAGCGCGGATCAGCCGAAGGCACCGTGACGTGCAGCGCGCGCTCGACCGTGGCTCTACGCCGCGTCGACTTCCCCGTCCGCATCGCTCGGCGTCGGGCCTGCAACGAGCCGGTCGAGACTGACCAGCAGGAGATCGGCGATACGCATCAGCTGGTAGAGCGGAATGTCCGCCTCGCCCTTCTCGGCCGATGCGAGAAACCCGGACGAGACGCCGATGAGCTCTGCCAGCTGGACTTCGGTGTAGCCGCGGGTCTCGCGCGCGCTTCTGACGCGCGCCCCGATCCCAAGCCTGTGCCGGGCCTGCTCGTCCACGGTCATCATGGCAGCCTGTTCGTCCGGGCTCGCATAGCCATCCGCGAACGCGCTGCCGATCAGCCTCCCCTTGCGCCAGGCAACCCGGCAGTCCTTGCGCAGGCCGTTGCTGAAGATCAGCGTGAACTGCTCCGCAACCCATAGCGAGCTGTTGAGTGCCAGGCGGGCGCCGGTGCTGGAAACGTCGCGGATCGTACAGGGGACGCTGATGATGCGGCCGGTGCCCTTGTCGAACTCGAGGATTCCGGTCCGCAACGTGTGATGTCTGACTGCACCACGATACTCGCTCATGACTCCCACGCTCCCGTAGCCGGCGGCAATTTCGAACGACGTATCCGGCGCATCCTTAAAATTCAGGCGTAAATTTGCAGAATTTTTTCTCAACTCCTCTACCGGTTCAACCGCGACCGGGAGCCATGGTAAAGGATTTCCTGCCAATGGATCTCTTGCGGCAGCTACGATATGCCGGCAAGCGTAGCCCGGATGAGCGAAGCGAGATCCGGGGAATGGTGCGACGGGCACCGGTCCCGGATATCGCTTCGCTCATCCGGGCTACGAAGCTCTTCGCCGCCGAGAACCTGCCACCATGGCATAATGCCCCTGTTTTGCCCGACGCGTCAAACATTATTCGGTATCACCGAAATGCGATCCGGCTTGGCGATTTCTACTTTGCATGGGGTTGTTTTCGATATTTGTGTCGGACGCGCTCTCAACTTCCTCTCAGGCTCAAGATGTAGTTCACCAGCGCATCGGCCTGCTCGGGCGAGATCACCAGATTTGGCATGGTCTGGTGGCTGGTCCGCCAAAACACTTTGAGCGACAGCGCCGTGGTGCCGTTGCGCTTGGCGATGGCCTGGAAGCTCGGGGCCTGGTCGAACAGTCCGGCCATACCAGGCTCGACAGCGTGACACGTCTGACACCACGCCTGCGCGAGACGGTGTCCCTCCTCGGCCGTACGCGAGGCTGGCCTCGATGCTCCGGCGACCGTATGGACCACACTGATGAGAAACAGCACCGACAACGCGATCAGGACGGCAAGGCCGACGTAAATTCGAATGCTGCGCGACATCGCCTCAACCTCGCCTATTGCTTCGGTTGCTGAGCAAGCGTAGGCCGGCGCGCGCAGGCGAAAATTGATCTGTATCAAGGGATCGGCGCGAGGCCCGTAGGAAGAGATGCAGCGCAATCGCTCGGAGGGATCACCATGAACGGCAATCGCTACTACGGCGTCCGCGTCGAGGGCGCGAAATACGGCGTCGGCTTCGGCTCGGCGCTCGCCATCGCGATCTCCTACACCAACAACCATTCGATCCTGTGGGCGATCATCCACGGGATTCTCGGCTGGCTCTACGTGATCTTTGTCGCCTTGTTTCGGTGACGGGAGAGACGTAGCCGGATAAGAGGAGCTGTAGCCCGGGTGAGCGAAGCGATACCCGGGACAGTCGCAATCAGAATCCCGGATATCGCTTCGCTCATCCGGGCTACTTGCCAACCCCTATCGAGACCAGCCATGAACGACGCAACAAAGTGCCCGAACTGCGGTTCCGAGCATGCCTATCAGGATCGCGATCTCTGGGTCTGTCCGGAGTGCGCCCACGAATGGAGCGCGACAGGCGATGCGGCCGCGTTAGCCCCGCAGGAGGCCGCTGTACGCGATGCCCATGGCAATGTGCTCGCTGACGGCGACAGCGTCATCGTGATGAAGGACCTCAAGGTCAAGGGATCGTCATCGGTCGTCAAGGGCGGCACCAAGGTCAGGAACATCCGCCTCCAGGACGCCACCGACGGCCACAACATCGCCTGCAAGATCGACGGCATCGGCGCCATGAACCTGAAATCGGAGTTCGTGAAGAAGGCGTAGCGGCAAGCGCAGCCTGGATGAGCCGCCGTTATCACCGCTGCCGCTGCGCCAGATAGAACCCGCAGAGCACCGTGACGAGGCCTGCGGCCTGCAGCGCCGTCGGCGGCTCGCCAAGCAGGAGCCAACCGACCAGCAGCGTCAGCGCCGGCACGCAGGCCGGGAATACGGCGGCGCGGGCGACGCCGAGGCGCTGGACCGAGACGGCGAACAGATAGAGCGCGGCAGGACCGGCGAGCACGCCCTGCGCCAGCGCCTGGATCGCGTTCTCGGTCACGCCGATCGCCATGACGCGGGCGGGCCCGCCGGTCGCCAGGTAGATCGGCAGCAACAGCAGAGACAGCACGCTGATGACGAGCGCAGCCGACACGGCGGAGACGCGCCACTGGCGCAGCGCGGCGCCAAAGCCTGCGAACATGAAGCCGGTAAGGACGAAGATCAGATCGCCCTGCACGCCATCGGCCCCGATATGGCCGATCGACTCCGCGCCGATCACGCAGAGGCCGCCGACGATGACGAAGGCGCCGGCCAGGCGCGAGGCGGAGATATGCTCCTTCAGCACCAGTGCGGCGAGGAGCAGGCCTCCGAGCGTCGCGCTGGAGGGCTGGATCACGCTGCCATGGGCGAGCGGCACGAACAGGAAGCCGGTGTAGGAGATCAGCGACATCACGGGGCCGCCGAGCACCATCAGCGCAAGGCCCCTGCTCCAGCCGATGCCGCAGAGATCGGAGATGCCGCCGCGCAGCACCAAGGGCAGGAACGCGATGCCCGACCAGATATAGCGATGCACGAGGAGATCGACCGGCGTGAAACCGACCTTGAGGCCGTGCCGCGTGCCGGCAAAGCCCAGCGCCCAGAACAGCGCCGCGGACAGGCCGCAGACGACGCCGACAAGCGCCGGCGCCGCATCGTTTTTCTGAATGAGATCGTCAGCACCGCCCGTTCGCTGATCCATGGGCGAGCCTTATGTCAGCGCGCCCATCGGCTCAACCCACGCGGTTGCAAGGCTGGCACGCGGCGGTGCCTGCGACGGCCCTATTTCAACGCCGTCGCCAGCGATTGCAGCTTTTCAACGAGATTGGTGCCGAGCGCGTAAATCACTTCGATAATGGCGAGCGCGATGCCTGCTGCAATCAGGCCGTATTCGATCGCGGTCGCGCCGGATTCATCGGCTGCAAATTCACTCAATATGTTTTTCAATTTCACACGCGTGTCCTTCCCAGGTCTTCCGGACATTGCCGGCGCGGGAGAAATGCATCACCACAATCCAAGATTGCGTAAATCCAATTCCTTCAATTTGACGACAATCAGACCGCGTCTCCAGGCCCATTCAAGCCATGCCGCCCCTCGGAACCGCGATGGAGCCCGCGTTGCCGTCGCGCAACACCCATTGGAAAAGCCCTTGTTCGCCGATTTGCGCCATTGCGCCGCCACACCGTCCTCCGAACAATTGAGGTGCTGGGCTGTGCAATCTGTTCCGACAAGGCTGGTTCGATAGAACCGTTTGGAGGCAGGGGTCATGAACGATCGGCAGTCTCTTCTGGTGGCGATCTTGTGCCCCTCGGCTGTTCTTGTCGGCTGGCTGGCGCTCTCACTGACCGCCTCCGCCCCGGCCCTCGTCGAGAACAGCGGCGCCAATGCGGCTGCCGTCTCGCGCGCGAAAGATCTCAGCAGCCTCGACCTCGCGGATATTCCGCGCGCTGCGACAATTGAGGATGGCATCGCATTGACCGCAGACATCGCGGCTGCTGTGGCTGCAGCGCCGAGCCCGGTGGCGACCACTGACGAGGCGACGCCCGACACACCCGCCCCCGCCGTCAAGCTCGCCTCGGCGGATCCGGCGCAGATCTTGCCGACGGAGCCGCCCGCGCCGCAGATTTCGCCTGAACCAGCGCCCGTTGTCAGCGAAGCCGCACCAGCAGAATCCGCACCAACGCCGACGGCTGAGCCTGCCAAACTCGCATCCGCCGATCCTACCGAGATCGTGACGACTGACATGCCATCCCCCGCAGCAATCGCGAGCGGGCCGGCCGCAGCTGAGGGCAAGGCATCGCCGTCCGCGGACACCGTCGCGGTGCTCGACGAATGCTTCGTCATGGATGCCTGCATCGACCGCTATCTCTGGGCACTCTACCAACGCACACCCAAGGAAGATTCGATCAAGGTCGAGGAACGCCGCGCCGTCACCGTCAAGCGCAGGGGCAAGACGAGGACCGTGATGCGCAGCTTCACGAAGCTGGTCGACGAGGATTTCGGCTGGAAGGATCCGAAGGCGGCCGAGCACTCCGGCATGTCGATGATGGATTACGTGATCGGCGGCATGGACCGCAGCTTCAAGCGAAAGCTGTTTCGCGCGCTGCTTGCAGCGGAGGCCGCCGGCCTCTCACCAGGCATCACCAGTGCGTTCCGCGACGACTATCGCCAGTCGATCGCGAGCGGCCTGAAGGCTGCGTCCAATCGCTCCTATCATGGCGGCAGCTCGCGCGGCGGCTACGGCCATGGCTTGGCTGCCGACATCGTCAGCACCAAGGGCGACAATCGCGCGCAGCGCTGGGTCTCGACCGAAGTGCTGTGGAAATGGGTTGACGCCAACGGCAAGGCGCTCGGCATTGGCCGGCCCTATCTCGACCGCGACCCGCCGCATGTCGGCCCGATCGACGGCCCGGAATACATCTCACGCCGTGGCGTTGCGAGCGATCGCAAGGAAGCCGCCCACGTGAAGACCAGGAAAATGCGGGCTGCGGCCAGGGCAAGGCCAAAGGCACAGCCGCAGAAGTCGGCGCAAACCGCCGCGAAGCGAACGACCTGAGCCGCTACGCGCTGCGTCCCAGCGTCGGCAACGGCACGAGGCGCATCTCGGCCGATCCAGCTTCTTGCGTGCGCACCAGCACCGCAAAGATAGTCTCGACCGCAAGCCGCACTGCCGCCTCGGTTACTTCGCCCTTGGCCAGATGCGCCGCGATCAGGCCGGCGAGGAGATCGCCGGTGCCATAGGGGCGGATCGGCAGGCGCGGTGTCGCAAAGCGCGACAACTGATCGTCGGCGCACAAGATCGTCTCCACCTGCCCCTCCGGCGTGTCGGTGAGCGTGGAGCCGGTGGCGACGACGTCGATACGTCCCTTCCCGGCCAGCGCCGCGCACGCCGCGCGCAGGCCTTGCGCGTCCGCGACCTTCCCCCCTGCGAGCAGTGCGAGCTCGAACTGATTCGGCGTGGCCAGCTTCGCCGCCGGCAGCAGGCGGTGCCGGACCACGTCCAAAATCCCGTCGGCGACATAGACGCGGCCGTCGTCCCCGATCACGGGATCGCAGAGATAGATGAGTTTTGAATTGCGCGTCAGCGCCCGCTCGACGAAATCGGCGACCGTGGCGGCATTGCCCGGCGAGCCGAGATAGCCGGTGACGAGCACGGCGGCCTGGTCGACGAGGCCGCGCTCCTCGACGCCCCTCAGGAGATCGGCGACGAGCTCGGTCTCCAGCACCCGCCCGCGCAGGCTCGGATAGCGCGGATGGTTGGACAGCAGCGTCGTCGGCAACGCCGCGACGTTCACGCCCTCGGCCTGGATGGCATAGGCGGCCGCGCTGTTGCCGACATGGCCATGGACCACCTGGCTTTGAATGGAGATCACGAGCATACAGAGGTCCGTAAGGTCAATCGTCAGACGACGCAAGGGTGGCTCAAATCACCAGGCCTCATACCCGAGCCCCGGCCGCAGCGCCTGCATCTTCTGCGCCAGCCGCCGGTGCCCCGTTTATCCGAAACGATATTGGTCTGCTGAATGCAGATATCAGCGATGACGTGTCGCAGGCGCGTCACTCACACGTGATACCTGCTCCCGGCAAAAGCCACGATCCACCCGTCAAACCTACCTACTGCGCGGTATCTTTTCTGCGCCGACACCCAGGTTCGTCATGACGTCCGCCTTCAATGCCTATATGGCGCTCGCCCTCGCCATCGTCTTCGAGGTCACGGCGTCCGCCTTCCTCCAGCAGTCCGCGCAGTTCACGCGGCCCTGGCCGACGCTGGCGATGGTGCTGCTCTACGTCGCCTCGTTCTATGCGCTGTCGGTCGCGATCCGGGTCATCCCCCTGAGCATCGCCTACGCGATCTGGGGCGGGGTCGGCATCATCCTGACCGCCACGGTCTCCTTCGTGCTGTTCCGCCAGATGCTGGACGTCGCGGCCTTTGCCGGCATCGCGCTGATCGTGTCGGGGGTCGTGATCATCAACCTGTTCTCGGAGACGACGGTGCACTGATGCCGACCGGTGCCTACACCCGCGCCAAACAACCGGAGCAGGTCCGGCGCGCCCTGCTCGACTGCACCGCGGCCATCGCGATGGACCATGGCGTCTCCGGCGTTACGGTGCAGGCGGTGGCGGCGGCCGCCGGCGTCACCAAGGGCGGCCTGTTTCATCATTTTTCGAGCAAGCAGGCGCTGATCGAGGGTCTGTTCGCCGATCTGCTCGCGCGCGTCGACGCCGAGATCGACGCGGCCGTTGAGGCTGATCCCAAACCGCGCGGCAGTTTCACGCGGGCCTATGTGAATGCCGTGTTTACGGGCAAGGCGTTCGGCTTCGCCACACCCTGGGCAGCGCTGAGCATGGTCGTGGTCACCGATCCCTCACTGCGGCGGCTTTGGAACGACTGGACGAAGGCGCGCCTGAAGCGCCACCGTGCGACCGACGGCGCGCCCGATCTGCATGTGGTCCGCCTCGCCGCCGACGGCGCTTGGCTGTCCTACGTCACGACGGGACAGACGCGCATGAGCGCGGATCTGCGGGCCGTACACGACCGGCTGATCCCACAGACCCGTCGCCGGGACCGGAATCGGAACGGCGGCTAGTGGTTCTGCACCGGCTTGGGCGGACGTGGCGCGGATGGGGATGACTTTGTACCAGGCCTTGCCGCAGCGCGCGGAGGCGGTCCATCGACCGACGTCAGATAGGCGGCGAGCGCGTTGGCAGAGTCGGAACTGGTCACGTAATGATCCCTGAGGAACCAGGACAGCGTCAGGCTGTAGCGGCCCTTGGCAAGGCCCCGCGGGCTGCGATGGCAGGTCGCGCAACCGTCGGCAAAGAGCTTTGCGGGCGGCTTGCCGGCGTCGAGATTTTGCGCGGCTGCAACGGTCGCCGTCAGCACGGCGGAAGCGAGAATCATCAGGGGCGCGATCAGATCGCGTCCCGATCGAAATAGCGGTGTCAAATACCGTCCCCTAGCCCCGTCGCGCGCTCACGCCGCCAGCAACTGATCGAATTCGGGCGGAGTATAGGCCTTGCCGTCCTGGTCGGTGATGACAACCCGCCACCCCTCGCTCGCCCACACCCTTGCCTTCGCCACGATGAGTAACCGGCTTTCGCGGGAGAAACTGCACTTCTCATTATCGCGTTCTGCGATCATTTTATACGCCAATGCACATCCCCTTGCGTTGCCCCCTGCACCCTTTCCCTCGTGGCAGCGGGCTTTGGCGGCAATTCGCCGGGAGCGTGGCAATTTGGTGCCATTCACGGCGCCATTTTGCTTCGATTCCGACCGAGCGACGGAGGTCGATCATGCCAAGCGTCATGAAGGCGATTCTGCTTGCCGGAGCAAGCTCGCTCGGCGCCGTGCCCACAGCCGAAACCGATGACAAAGTCTGCGCTCGAACCCCGACCAACAGAAAGCCCGGCGCGAGGGCCGGGCTTTCGCAACAACGCTAGTGCTTCGGGTGACCGCCACCAGGACCGCCGGCCGGTCCGCCGCCGCCATGCGGAGCGGCACCGATGTGCGGGGCGCCGCCGCCACCGGCGTGCGGCATTGCAGGTGTCGCCGTGCGCGGCGCTGGCATCTGGGCGTGGGCATTCATCGGCGATCCGTGGCTGACGTTCGGCCGAGCCATGTGCGGCATCGCGGGCCGGGCCGCAGGCGCGGCCGAGACGCGCGGCGTCTCATGAGCACGCGCCATCGGCTGCGCACGCGCCGCGGCGCGGCTCGCAGCCTGCTCGTGCGTCATGCGCGCCTGCGCATCACGTGCAGTACGAGCCTGCACATTGGCCCGCTCATTCACGGAGCGCTCAGTTCGTCCGGCACGGGTCCGCTCGGTCGCAATCGCGGCATCTCGCTTGGCTATGGCTGCGTCACGTCGTGAGATCGCGGCGCCACCATTGACGTTACCCTTGGCATGCACTCCCTCGCGCCCCAATGCGACCGCAGCGTCACGAGTCGCCGCGCGGCCTATGCGGGCCGCTCGCGGGTCAATCGTCATCCGCGATGCAAGGCGCTCATGCGAGTTCCAGTAATTATCCCAGTAGGCATGGCGGCGATACCAGGGACGCCCCTCGTAGTAGCTCGACCAGTACGAGTTCAGCACGAAGGGAACGACGGGCACGTCGATCTCGTCGACATAGTCGGGAAGATAGACGTAGTGATTGCGGTAGAGATATTCGAGATATTGCGACGACACCCAGCCGCGATCGTCGGAGAAGCTCACGTCGCACCAGGCATTGCCGCGCAGGCAGCCATGGATGTTGACGCGGGCGCCCTCGGGGACGCGATCCACCAGTGGAAAGCCCGAACCCGGTCCGGCGCGCAAGCCGGTCGAGACGGTGACGATGCCGGGCGCGGCCAGCGCGGCCGTGGGAGCGAGCAGCAATGCGGCAACCAAAACGCTTCTGAGTCTCATGGCGTGTTCCTCCTCTAGGGGCCGAACGCGCCAACGGAATGAGCGTTCCGCGTGCAGTCGTCGCATCAGTCAAAAGACTGAGATGCACGCCGCGCGCGGTTCAATATTCATTCGCTGTTCATCGGCACAGCGCGCAAGAGCGCTGTTTGACCGTCAGTTCACCTGCAGCATGAACCCGTCGAAATACGACGCGAGCGCAGCAAAATCATCGAGCGGCAACACGCTCGCGACATACTGATCGGGCCGAACCACGACCATGCAGCCTGCGCTGCGATCGATGCCGCGCATGGCAAAGACATCATCACCGCTCTTGAGGTCGGGACAGAACATCTTCTCATAATCGATCAAGCCGTGCCGGCCCTTGCGCGGGAGGAGCAGGACGGGCATAGCCTCAACCGCAAGCGTGCGATGGTCTTGCTGGAATACCGCGCGCAGGTCGATCACGCTGTCGATGTCGGCGCCAGCCGGCGTATATCGTCTGACCGGCGATTCCCGGGCTTCGGCGAGGAAGTTGCACAAGGCGCGAATGGCCGAGCCCGACGCCGCGGGATCTTCCGCGCGCGAAAACGCATAGATGCGAAAGCGGCCGTCAGCCTGCGCCGCGTGACCGAGATGGACTGGCTTGGCGTCCGCAAGCCGGATCACCGGCGCAGAATGGAAGCGCTTGCCGATGACGAGCCCCTGCGCAAGATGCTGATGCGACGTCGCGCCGGTGAGAACCGACGGCCTGTAATGCGTGGCTGTGCCCGCCGTATAGCGGCCGTGCCTGACAAAATAGTCTTGCGTCTTCGCCGCGTCGGCGCCGCCCGCTTTCGCTGCGGAAGCCAGGATCCCCGCCCATTCGCGATCGAAATCAATCAGCTCCTTGGCCACAGCCTGGCGTTCGGCCGAATAGGAATGTAGCAGGCTCGGCGCACATTGCTTTCGCAAGACGGCGGCGAGCTTCCAGCCGAGATTGAAGGCATCCTGCATCGAGACGTTCATGCCCTGCCCCGCCTTGGGGCTATGGGTGTGGCAGGCATCGCCGGCGATGAAGATACGCGGCAGGCGCGAGGCGATCTCGGTCTCCGGCACGTCGTCGAACTTGTCGGTCAGGCGCTGGCCGATCTCATAGACCGACCACCAGGCGATCTCCTTCACCTCGAGCGTATGCGGCTTCAGGATCCGCTGCGCCTTGGCGATCACGTCATCGGCGGTGATGTTGCGGTTGGCGACGCGTTCGCCGACGTCGAGTTTTGCGAGCTCGACATAGAGGCGAGCCATGTAGCCGCCCTCGCGCGGAATGATCAGCAGGCTGCCGTCCTTCGCCGACTGGATCAGAGCCTTGAAGCGGATGTCCGGAAAATCGGTCACCGCCAGCACGTCCATCACGCCCCAGGCGTGGTTGGCGGAATCGCCATGCAGCTCACGGCCGATCGATTTGCGCACGGTGCTGCGCGCGCCGTCGCAACCGACGACATAGCGCGCTCTGATCGTCTCGACCTTGCCCTCGTTCCCGGCATCGACCCGTTCGAGGCGGACGGTCACGGCATGATCGGCGGGCCCTGCGGCCGGATCGACCTGGAGGTCGAGCAGGCGTCGGCCGTAATGGGGCTCGAGCTTGGCCGGTGATTTGCGCATGACGTCGAGAAAGCCGTCATGGATGCGCGCCTGGTTGAGGATGACGTGCGGGAATTCCGACAGGCCGTCCTCAACGTCCTGCACCCTGCCGCTGCGGACGATCCTCTCAGGCGTCCGCTCGTCCGGCTTCCAGAACGTCGTCTCGTTGACCCAATAGGCCTCCTTCAGCACGCGCTCGCTGAAGCCGTAGGCGTGGAACATCTCCATGGTGCGGCAGGCGACGCCGTCGGCCTGCCCGACGAGCAGGCGGCCCGGCTTCTGCTCGACAATGCAGGTCTTGATGTCACCGAATTGCGCAAGCTGGGCGGCGAGCGTCAGGCCGGCGGGGCCGCAGCCGACGATGAGGACATCGACCTCCTCAGGCACCGCGCCCGTTGCACCCGGGGCCTGAACGCGCTCGGCGGGGTCTGCGATCTCGGGATCGCCCGGCTGGAATCCATTCAGATGGAACTGCATGAGCATCTCTCCCATTAACGTTTTGCTTTGATATTGCTCAGTATGCTGACTATCAGTATACTTGTCAATGATCTCACGCCCCCTCCCTGTCCTCAAGGAGAATTCGGTGAGCGACCCCAACGACATGCCCGGACATCTGGCACGCCGCTTCCAGCAGATCGCAGTGGCGGTGTTTTTGGCCGAAGTCGGGGACGCCGGGTTCGACCTCACGCCTGTGCAATACGCCGCACTCGCAACCATCAAGGCCAATCCGGGGCTCGACCAGGTGACGCTCGCAGGTTTGATCGCCTACGACCGCACCACCATCACCGGCGTGGTTGATCGCCTCGTGCAGAAGGGGCTTGCGGAGCGCCGCGCCTCCAGCCGCGACCGCCGCGCCCGCGAGCTCGAGATCACCGACGAGGGCCGGCGCACGCTGCGCAAGATCACGCCGGCAGTCGAGTCCGCGCAGCGCATCATGCTGCGCGGCCTCAGCGCGAAGGAAGGCGTGGAGCTGATGCGGTTGCTGAGCAAGGCCATCGACGCCGGCAACGACCTTAGCCGCGCCCCGCTGCGCGACGCGCAGGCATGAGTCGGTATTTCTGTCCGTATTTGTCGCAGTGCCGCGAAACCAGGAACTAACCTTCGGCCGCTACGGTCGCCGCATTCGGCGCTTAGCGCGCGTTTAACTTTGCCGTTCGGGAGTTTTGGATGTTCAGGTCCTTCATTGCTGCCATCGCGATTGTGCTCTCGACCGTTCCTGCGCTCGCGAACAGCCATGGCGGCGGCGATGCGCCTCCTCCGCCGAAGCCCGAGGCGACGACAGCACCGGCGAAGGTGATTCTGACCAAGCAGGGTCCCAAGCTCGTCGATCTCAAGGGCATGACGCTCTACCATTACGAGCGCGACATCACCGGGAAGACGTCGAACTGCAACGGCAAGTGCACCGAGAGCTGGGTCCCGCTGGCTGCGACGGTCGACGCCAAAGCCGTCGGCGACTTCACCGTCATCGATCGCAACGACGGCAGCAAGATGTGGGCGTATCGCTATCGCCCGCTCTACACC
>JAEWFG010000046.1 GCA_023388935.1 Pseudomonadota bacterium
TGGTGGCAAGTCCGGGTATCGTCCGCCCCCGATAGCTTCCAAATCTGCATCGCCCCGAAATGATGCGATGGCCAATTTCGGAAGTCATAGCCCTTTGCTCCCTAACAATAACCAGCCCATTGTCGCCCGGAGGTGATAGCCTGTCGTCAACAAGGAGGCAGACATGGCCAAAGGCGAACAAAGAAGCAATCGGGAGAAGAAGAAGCCTAAGAAAGAAAAGGCCAAGACAATTGCCGCCGCCTCAAGCCAAGAGGGCGGGGCGGCGGTATGGCAGCCAAACCTCGCGTCCGGCAAAGAGAAATAGAAATACCTCGCGGAATTGATGACCTCGAATGTGGCACATGCTCCAAGTTCCGCGCGGGTAGTGTGCATCACAGCAAAAACGCGCGCTGATCTCGCAGATCGGTCGCCCGCGACGGGCTTGGGCCAGCGGCAAGTCGGGGCGTAGTCTGCTACGTCCCGATAGCGACCAAATTCCGCATTGCCGCGAAGTGACGCGATGGGCTGTGTGTACCGAAGATTGGGGCGCCATGCGGCGAGGCACGCCGCAACTTTTGTAGCCTTTCTGACAATGACAGCGCCTTGCAGTTCGCTGCAGGGAGCGGTTATCGTGTCGATCCAATCCCCTGTCGGGGAACTGCGGATGAAGTGTCAGCTTGATCCGGATCAGGAGGCCTGCGAAGACCCCATCATATAAGCGGAGGAACCTCCCCATGACTCAGCGCCTGCGCTTCGGCATTTTTCTCGCGCCTTTTCATAAGCCCGGAATCAACCCAACGCTCGCATTGCAAAGCGATCTCGATCTCATCCAATGGCTAGATCGCTGTGGCTATGATGAGGCGTGGCTCGGCGAGCATCACTCCGCTGGCACCGAACTCTCCGCATCTCCGGAAATCATGATAGCGACGGCAGCAGAGCGCACGCGTCACATCAAACTCGGCACCGGGGTGATCAGCGTTTCGTATCACAATCCTCTGTGGGTCGCTGAGCGCATCGTCCTCCTTGACCATTTGACGCGCGGGCGGGCGATGCTCGGCCTCGGCCCGGGCTCGCTACCCACCGACGGCGCCATGATCGGGCTTCAGCAGAGTCAGACGCGCGGGCTGCTGGAAGATGGCGTTGCCATCATCACGAAGCTTTTGACCAGCGACGAACCGGTCACGTTCAAAAACGATCGCTGGGACCTGCGCGAGGCGCGGCTGCACTTGCGGCCTCACTCCAATCCACTCTTCGAAGTTGCTGTCGCTGCCGTAGCATCCCCGACCGGCGCCAAGCTTGCCGGCCGATATGGCCTGGGCATGCTGTCGGTTGGCGCCACCACCGCCGCCGGTTTTGATGCACTGGCGCTGCACTGGGATGTGCTGGCTGCGGAGGCGAAGGCACATGGCGAGACCGTTGACCGGAGCAAGTGGCGACTTGTTGGCTTGTGCCACATCGCGGAAACCAAAGAACAGGCATATCGCGACGTGGAATACGGCATCGAGCATTGGTTCCGCTACTTCCAGCAGGTCGCCGCATTCCCCCAAATGGCGGTGGTCGGCAACTCGGTCGGCGAAATGATCGAGTTCATTAACGGCTCTGGTCTCGGTGCTATTGGCACGCCGGACGCGTGCGCCGCCCAGATCGAGCGGTTGTGGCAACAATCTAACGGCGGCTTTGGCGCATATCTGCTGCTGGCGCACAACTGGGCCAATCCTTCAGCAACAGCGCGCAGCTATGAACTGATCGCACGCGAGGTGATGCCGCAGTTCCAAGGCCACGCGCAGGCGACGCTTGATGCCGCGCGCCGCGCCAAGGAGGTCCGCGAAAGCTTGGCGGCTGCACAGGCGCAAGCCGTCGAAGATGCCCGAGCGCGCTATGGCGCGGAAGTAGCCAAGCGGCAGGCTTGAGTTGTTCGTCGGCCATTGCCGCTCTTAGTTGGTTCAGGCGGTGAATTTCTTTGTCGGTCGCGAGAACGCCATAGCGACAGCCTCGACTTTGCGCCAGTGCCGCCGCAACAGCGGGCCGACCTTCGTCCGCAAGCGTTCGAGGTGGAGCATCGAAATATTGTTCGCCTCATCAGCCATCTGACCGATCTGCACGAGATCGTCCTGTCGCCCGCGTTGCGATCGCCGAACGCGATGATCTCGGCTTCGCGGCCCGCCATGAGGCCGATGATGCGGCCAACTAACACCGACCGGGCAGGACGAAACTTCTTGCGCCGGTCCCACGCGTCCCCGGCTGCGTAGTGGTCTTCAGCGATAGCGTGACCAGCTTTCATCTGCTCGTAGTCGGAGATGATCGACGCCCCGCCGCACACCATGCCGACCACACGATGGGCGACCGCATGGCCTGCCTCGTGGTCTGCGGTGTGGCGCGTCTCATCAGCAGTCTGTCTGGATGGCGGCGTTGCTCGCCGTCCCCAGCGGCGCAAAGATCAGGAAAACCTCGTCGCTCTCGACCACCTTGCGCGCCTGCTCCACCGTCTTCGACGGGCTGTAGGCGTCATCATAAGAGATGAAGTTGATCTTGCGGCCGTTGACGCCCGCGACCCGTCTGCCGAAGCGTGAGGGTTGATGCCGCCGACCTAATGACGCTAGGCTGCCCAAGCGAGCACAAAACATAAGGGAGGGCCGTGATGTCCATCGACGACCGCCACCGTGACAAGAACGGTGAGATCAGCAAGAAGCACGGCAACACCCTCATTCGTACACTGCGCAAGATTTACGGCAACACCTTTGCCGCCGGCCACCCGGAGACGGCAAAGCTGGGTGAAGTGCTCCAGCACCTCAATGAGACATCGCTAAGCCAGCTGGTTCACGACCACAAAAACGGCCACCTCGAAAAGAGAATCAAAAAGGCAGAATAGTTCGCCGCCCGCTCGGCTTGTCAGCGATCACTCTGCCGGCATGAACTTGGCAACGCGCCGGGGTCCGTGTCAGAACTCGATTGGAGGAGCCCTCGAGGCTGCCGGCGTCGAGTTCATCCCGGAGAACGGGAGCGGAGCTGGCGTGAGGACGAAGAAGCGCAAACGCTGAATAGGTCGAGGCATGGCACAGGAGTCGACCTGATCGGAGCGATGCGCGTCATCGCGTGCGGAGTGAGGTAGCCGCATGAATATTTTCAAATTGGTGGAATCGCCGTTAAGCCATTCTATCTGGAGCGTGTGATTCCTCGCTGTTTGCGCACGCTATTGATCACCGTCAAGCAGCCGTCTTTTTCGCCTTCGGCATGTAATCTGCCGTTGCCAAGGTCTCGCCGCATCCCAGTAGCCTTTGCCGTGGAATCTCACGACCTCGGCTCTTCTGCTCGCCATCCGGCGCAGATATCTCGCCAAGGTGACTAAAACGCAGGTGTCATCGAATGGAAGAACGCGCTGCTGAAGCAAGACGTCAGGGTAGGGCGAGATGTCAAGAAGCGCGCGCCGCGGACGGTCAAGGATGTCCATCTCGCCGCGCTGAAGGCTGTGTGTACCAAAAACCTTGTCTGGAGTTGAATCATTCGGCCCGAGACGCTTGTGCGTTGGCACAGATTCAAATCGGCAAAGTGTGCTTCAAGTCGCCGGCTGGCTTCGGCTAGCAGACGCAATCTGCGGCAACACTCCGCCAGTTGCTTGGCAAGTTCGGCGCGCTCAGTGCGCTCAGTGCGATGGACATCGGCCATCCTCCCACTACGGGCGACCGGCCACGGGAGTTTCGCCAAAGCACGGTCCAAAGGCGATTTAAGTCACTCCCAAATTCAAACTAGCCACTGAGGTCGGAAACAGCGCCAATACCGGACAGCTACAGCTTATAGGAACAGACCGGCAACCGGAACGTCGTGAGAACACTACCCGGCGTCAGCTGGGGGTCAATCGCGCCGGTTTGACCCTCGGCCCGAAACTACCCCCAACTTCGGAGATGTGCGTGCGCCGAGCAAACTATCGCGAAGGGCCAACAGGCGACATTCATTGCTCATTCGATTACCTCGTCGGCGCGGGCGAGCGGCGCGATTCCAAGCGTTCTCGCGGTTTTCAGGTTGATCACTATTATAATCTCGTGGGTTGAACGACAGGAATATCCGCGGGTTTGCGCCCTTCAGGATTTGGCCAGTGTAAAGGCCTTTCCTTGGCGGCGCTGGGCCTTCCGAACGAGCTTCTGTCGATCAGCGTTCCGATCAGCTATACTGGCCCGCCCCAACGGTGATCTCGCACGCAACTGACCACGATCTATAAGGGCCATCTAGGCAATTTAAGATCGACGAGTGACGGATTCCGAGCGGAGGCTTTCATGCGACCGGTCAGCTTCCTCCTGACATTGAACATTCTTGCACTGCCGGCCCGCGCCGAGCCGCTGCAAATCCACGGCACGACGGGCTACGCCGGTGAGTACGAGCTCAGTGGCAACGTTTCCGAGCAGGATTTGAACGGGAAACGGGAATTCTCAGGTCCATTGACCGTGAGGCACGTAGGCCTCTGTACGCGCGATGGTCCGAAGGAGAACATTGGCGAAATCCGGTTCGAACTCGCCAAATCGTCTTCCCGCATCACCGCGACGCTGGACTTCGACGGGAGCAAGTGTGCTTACAAGGGGGTTCTTTCCGAGTCGTACCAGGGCTTCATGGATTGTGGTCGTGAGGGGAGCCTTCCGCTCAGACTTTGGACCAAATGATCCGACCGCAACGCGCTTCAAAGCCGAACGGTATGGACGGTTGAGTTGATTTAAGAGAGGTGAATGGCATGGAAAAGCTGAAACAGGTTCTTCTGGCGCTTGCTATCGTCTGGGTCGGGTCATCCGTTGCGATCGCGGACGAGATCAAAGCTGGCGACTCGTCGTCACCCAAGCGTGGAGCCGCGCCACGCCGAAGGGGGCGAAGACCGGCGGCGGCTATCTCACTATCGAGAACAAGGGCAGCGCGCCGGACCGGCTGATCGGCGGATCGGCCGATGTCGCGGGCAGGGTCCAGATCCACGAAATGTCGACGGAGGGCGGCGTCATGAAGGTGCGTCCGGTTGAGAACGGGCTCACCATCGAGCCCGGCAAGACGGTCAAGCTCGCGCCGGGCGGCTATCATTTGATGATGATGGATATGAAGAAGATGCCCGATCATTCGGGGATGAAGATGTAGCAAAACTATGGCTGGGCGATATGCCAGGCGCCGTTGAGGGGCCGTCACCGGAGATATCGCCGGGCGCCTTCATTGTGCCAGGCGTAAAGTGGTCTTCCTTTGTAGGCCCACTGTTTCGATCCATCGCCACGGGTGGTGATCGCGTAATCGCCAACCGGCGACGCTGAGGCTGTTGCCACCAAGGGCGGCCAGTTTCCAGCGCAGGGTCCGTTGCAAGCCGATTTGCCTGGGGAATCTTTGTCGAAGACACAGAGCGTCATGCCCTTATCGTCGATAAGGACCTTGCCCTTCAGTGAATCGCCTACCTTCGTCGGCGAGTTCTGCGCAAGCGAAATCGTGGCCGTCATTGTCAGGGCGGCGAGAGCAAAGAAAAGCGTTTTGCTACTGCGCGTCATGGGTGTGGATAAGCTGCAGCGCACCCCGAACGAATACACGGCAATGCCCGGATGTTGCAGCCGAGTGAGATTTTCTGGAAACGAACGAGTACAGATTTAGATTCGCACAAGTGCGTCGCCAATCATCAGAACGTTCCCGTCGGCCACTATTCGATCCTGACCGGCCCCCAGCTCCGTTGCTGAGGCGGTAGCAGACAACGGGGCCGCTTCGACTCATCCGGGCGGCCCCGGTTTGGGAGCCTTTCGACGTCCGTCATTTGACGGGTCCCGCGCAGACCATAACCTGTCGTCTCCTGCCGTCGGTGGCTGCTCATTCTTGCGATATGGTTGGGCTGATCGCCATTCAGCGGTGCAGAGAATTCCCCGATCGCACTCGTCCGCAAGCCTCAGAAGCAAGTCCGCGTTGGCCTTGTCGCTAGAGGCGAGCGCTAGTCGGCGATATCGGACCGCGCGGGCTTTGCTTATATGCATCTCACGTCTCAACATACCGACTAGGTCAGTGTTTTCGTGGTTCGAATCATATGCCGCATCCGAAATAGCCGCGTTTTCGGCTCAAGGCGCCCATATTGCCATTGAGCGGTTTCATGGAAGCGGTCGTCTAGTACCTCGACACAGAGGTTTTGACTCGTTGAAATCGGCCTGGTTTGGTTGACGGCTTTGAATAGGCGCGCACCATTTTGGCGCGGGCCTTTTCGGTTGTGAACATCCATTTGACGCGGGCGCGTTCGGCATTGCGCCGTTTCTCCCAGGCGGCGGTCTCGGCGACGAGGCGAGCGAAACTGTCGATGCGCCGATCGAGGCATTGGCGGACGAGGACGCCGATCTCGATTTCGACCATGTTCAGCCAGCTGGCGTGCTTTGGAACGTAGTGGAACTCCAGTCGGCGCAACACCCGCCGTGCTTCGTCGGCCGGAAATGCCTGGTAGAGCGCCGCGGCCGAATGGGTTGAGAGATTGTCGAGCACCAGACGGATGCGCTCGGCTCGGGGATAATGGATGTCGACGAGGTCGCGCATGCAGG
>JAEWFG010000051.1 GCA_023388935.1 Pseudomonadota bacterium
GCCTGGTGCAGGCCGGACAGCGCCAAAAGGGTCGCAGTGGCTAAAACTCTCATAGGTTTCATGCTTTTTTCCTCTCTGGGGCCGTTATTGGGCTCTCAGCCGTTTTTTTGCGCGGGCTCAAGCCGCCATTGCAATCAAAGGCTAATCCGTGAGTTGCATGGCGGGCAACAGTCGAATACCACTCGATCTGACGCTAACTGACGCGCGAAAGGGTACAAAAATGGACGAGCAGGATTTCGCCTCCGAGAACTTCGTGGCCAATCTCAAGCTTGCCTGCAGCTATCACGCGTCAACCTCCGAGGTATGCCGCCGCCTTGGCGTCAACCGGCAACAATTCATGAAGTATCTGGCCGGAACGGCGTTTCCCTCGCGGCGCAATCTGCGTCGGATCTGTGATTTCTTCGGCATAGACGAATATGAAATTCTGATGCCGCGCGACCAGTTTCGCGAGATCATCCGACTACGCCCTCATCCGAAGGCGGATGATCTCAATGTGCCGCCGCTGTTGCGGTCGCTGCTCGTTCAGGCGCAGCGCCAGAAGGCCCAGCTTTCGAAGCACATCGGCTACTACTACAAGTACTATCCATCGTTTACGTCGCCCGGAAACATTCTGAGATCCCTCGTCTGCGTGTTCCCGAAGGACGACTACGTTTTCTTCAAACGGATCGAGCGGCTTGAGGCGCGCGGTGGCGCCACGCGTTACGTGTTCAAATATCTCGGCCTGGTGATGCGCATAGGGGATCGCCTTCATTTGATCGACCACGAGGCGATCGTCGGAAGCGAGACCACGCAAACAATTCTTTATCCGACATATCGCAACCGCATACTCACGCTTGCCGGCATGGTGATGGGCATATCCAGCACCGAAGCTCACCAACCGACTGCCTCGCGGGTCGTACTCGAATATGTGGGGCGCTCCATCAACAAGCGCGAGGCGTTGTCGAATTGCGGCCTGCTCTCACCCGAGTCCGGCGCGGTCCCGGCTGCCGTCCTCGATTATCTGAACGCGCCGTCGCCACGGTCGTCCATCGTGCTGCGTGCGGAGTTGCCATAGGGGGCAACTCAACCACCAGCAGATTTGAGCATCGCCTCAACCTTCGCGGCGAAGGACAAGAGACGGTAGTCGTCTCCTGCCCTTCCGAGGATCTGCAGACCGGCAGGCAGCCCGTGGCGGTTGCCGATAGGGATCGAGATCGCACACAACCCCAAATAGTTTCCCACGCGGGTCAGCCGCGACATAGGGATCTGGTTCTCGTCAGCTTCGGTAAGCGGGATGGCCGGGAGCGGAGTGGTCGGCAGGAGCAGGAAATCGAAGGCCTCGAAGGTCGGGCGAAATGCTTCGCACATCATCGCACGTTCACTCAGCACCTCTTCATAGCGGCCCTGTCCGACCGCGCGCCCGGCCAGAATGCGCTCTCGCACATAAGGATCGATCGGTGTATCGGGATCATCGACCAGATGTGCAAGATGATGATAGCCTTCATAGGCAATGATCTCGCCCGACAGCTTCTGATAGGTCGCCACGTCGGTGGGGAAGCGGAAAGCCTGAGGGAGCCCAAAGGCCGCGGCAACAATCTCCACTGCGCGAGCAAACTCTCTCTCGACACCACGATCAAGCGGTTGCAGTTGGCCGTGATCTATGACGCCGATGCGCACGCGTTCCATAAGCCCATCGGAGTCCGGCGCTTTGGCGTCTGCAATTGCCGAGTATATCAACCGGGCGTCCTCGACATCGGTGGTAATCGGTCCGATCGTGTCAAGGCTTGGTGCCAGCGGCGCCACGCCGCCATTGGACACGGTTCCCCATGTCGGCTTGAAACCGACGACGCCGCAGAGCGATGCCGGTATGCGGATCGAGCCGCCAGTATCGGACCCAATGGATGCCGGAACAAGCCCGGCCGCAACGGCAACCGCTGACCCACTGCTTGATCCTCCCGGGACCCTGTGAAGACAGCGGTCGACCGGGTTCCACGGAGTGCCAAGCGAATAGTTCGTTCCCCAGCTTCCCATGGCGAACTCGACCATGTGCGTCGTTCCGACTATGACCGCTCCAGCTTCGACGAGCCTGGTTACGAACACCGCCGATTCCTGCGCGGTAGCCGTTCGGTAAGCGCGGGAACCAAAACCGGTCACATGTCCTTCGATGTCGGCCAAGCCCTTCACGGCGATCGGAACTCCATGCAGCGGACCACGGCAGATTCCACTGCGACGTTCGTCATCGCTTCGCCGTGCCGCCTCGATTGCCGAATGTTCGAAAACCTCGACAAAGGCGTGCAGAGTCGGGTCGATCGCCGTGATCGCATCAACGCAGCGGCGAACGAGTGCCTCGCTGGTCGTCCTGCCTTCAGCGATATCCTTTCCCAACTGCCAAACGGTCCGGTGCATCTCTCTTCCTTTTCGACATTGGTGCCGAAGCCCCAAGATTGGAGTCGGGCACTGTCCAATTAACAAGCGAACCGCTCCGTCCGGAATGGTGAACTCCATAATTGCCTGTCGCGAACTGTCGCTAGAGAAGGTTAAATCGGCTTATTTTCGGCCCAGCGTTTCCGATAGCTCTCCCGCATAAGCGCCGTCATAGTTGCCGAACAACAACTTCACGTCCGTGTGGGAGTCGTCATGACATTTATGGAATTTGGAGAGCAGGCGTTAAACGGACTGATCGTCAGTTCTTTCTACGCGCTCACCGCATTGGGGCTTGCGCTGATCTTCGGCGTCCTGCGCATCGTCAACTTCGCCCACGGTGAGCTTTATATGCTTGGCGGATACGCGGGCTATCTCGCTGTGACCGTGCTCGGGCTGCCGCCGTTCATGGGGGTGTTGGTCGCTGCGGCAGCGCTCATGGCATTCGGCGCCTTTATCGAGCGTACCCTTATCAAGCCGGTCAATGAAGGCAAGGTCGACCGTCCCGATGAATATGCGATCATGATTACCTTTGCGCTGTCGGTACTGTTAATCAATCTCGCCAACAGTCTGTTCGGACCGTGGCCACAGCGACCAGCCCCCATCTACAACGGCCGTGTCACGATCGGTGAACTTGTCGTAAGCGGCGACAGATTGGCCG
>JAEWFG010000114.1 GCA_023388935.1 Pseudomonadota bacterium
AACAGCAAGGCGCCGATGATCTTCGTCGGCAGCGGCGCGATCGAGGCGCGCGAGGAGATCCTCGAGCTTGCCGAGATGATCGATGCGCCCGTCGTGGCCTTCCGCAGCGGCCGCGGCATCGTCTCAAACGCGCATGAGCTCGGCCTCACCATGGCCGCCGCCTACAAGCTGTGGCCGAAGACTGATCTCATGATTGGCATCGGCTCGCGGCTGGAGCTGCCGACCATGTCGCGCTGGCCGTATCGCCCCGACGGATTGAAGAGCATCCGCATCGACATCGATCCGGTCGAGATGCGACGCTTCACTTCAGACACCGCCATCATCGCCGATACCAAGGCCGCGACCGCCGATCTCGCCGCCGCCGTGCGCAAGGCCGGCTACAGCAAGACCGCCGGCCGCCGCGCAGCGATCCGCGACGCCACTGCGACCGCGCAAGCCGAGATCCAGCGCATCCAGCCGCAGATGGCCTATCTCAACATCCTGCGCGAGGTGCTGCCGGCGAACGCCATCGTCACCGATGAATTGTCGCAGGTCGGCTTCGCCTCCTGGTACGGCTTTCCGATCTACGAGCCGCGGACCTTCATCACCTCCGGCTATCAGGGCACGCTCGGCTCGGGCTTCCCGACCGCGCTTGGCGCCAAGGTGGCGAACCCCGACAAGCCGGTGGTGGCGATCACCGGCGACGGCGGCTTCATGTTCGGGGTGCAGGAGCTCTCCACCGCCGTGCAGTTCAACATCGGCGTGGTGACGCTGGTGTTCAACAACAACGCCTATGGCAACGTCCGCCGCGACCAGCGTGAACGCTTCGACGGCCGCGTGGTGGCGTCCGATCTGGTCAATCCGGATTTCGTCAAGCTCGCGGAGTCCTTCGGCGTTGCGGCCGCGCGCGTCACCGCGCCCGACCAGTTCAAGGCGGCGATGGAGAAGGCGCTCGCGCATGGCGGGCCGTACCTGATCTCGGTCGAGGTGACGCGGGACTCCGAGGTCAGCCCCTGGGCGTTCATTCACCCGCCGAAACCGTAATCCTCATGGTGAGGAGGCGCGAAGCGCCGTCTCGAACCATAGAGGCCCGGGTCTCACATCATGGCCTTCATCCTTCGAGACGCGCGCGAACGCGCTCCTCAGGATGAGGGGATAGATCACCGCGTCTGTCGGAACGTCAGATTGATCCGCTTCCGGCCGAGCAGCGCGTGCTCGCCGTCGGCAAGCGGCGCGACGCCGTGATAGGCGAGCCGGGACGGGCCGCCCCAGACCACGACATCGCCGTGGACGAGCCGGAAGCGGCGTGGCTTGTCGCTGCGCGCCATGCCACCGAAGAGAAACGTCGCTGGCAGTCCGAGCGAGACCGAAACGATCGGCGCGGAGAAATCCAGCTCGTCCTTGTCCTGATGCAGCGACAGCCGCGTGCCCGGTTCGTAGCGATTGACGAGGCACGCATCGGGCGCGAAGCCAGAAAATCCGCCCTGCTCCGCCGCGCGCCGGGCCAGATCGCGGAGCACGGGCGGCATCGCCGGCCATGGCGCGCCGGTTCGCGGATCGATCGGATCATAGCGATAGCCGGTGTGATCGGTGATCCAGCCGCGCTCGCCGCAATTGGTCATCGCCACCGACATCTGATAGCCGCCGGGCGTGGTCATTCGCCGAAACGGCGACTGGGCCACGATCGCGCGCGCGGCGGCGATCAGCTCGTTCTCGATCGGCTTGACGAAGGCGCGCAGCAGCACAGCGCCGTCGGCGATCTCCTCACGCGACGGCTGCGCCTCGGCGACGATATCGAACAGATCACCCGTCAATCGCAAAGCTCACTTCGCATGCCTATTTGGCGTCATGAAAGATCACACCCAGCGTATGGCGCTGACCGGACCTGATCCGGCTGACGCCATGGCGCAGATTAACCCGGTAGGTGCCGCGTGTCCCTTGCACCGGGCGATGGTGCACAGCGAAGGCGACCGCGTCGCCCTGCGTGAGCGGTACAACCTCGGCGCGCGACTGCATGCGCGGGCGCTGCTCGGTCAGCACGAACTCGCCGCCGGTGAAATCGCGTCCCGGCTCGGACAGGAGGATCGCGACCTGGAGCGGGAACACGTGCTCACCGTAGAGGTCCTGATGCAGGCAGTTGTAGTCGCCGGCCTCGTATTGCAGCAGCAGCGGCGTCGGCCGGCTCTGGCCGGCCTCGTGGCAGCGCTTCAGGAACGCCGCGTGGTCGGCGGGATAGCGAATGTCGATCCCCATCGCCTCGTTCCAGCGATTGGCGACGCCCTGAAGGTGCGCGTAGAGCGCCGGGCGCAATTCTCCGATCAGGCCGGGAAGCGGATAGGAGAAATACTTGTACTCGCCGCGGCCAAAACCGTGGCGGCCCATGACGATACGGCTGCGGAAGTTTGCATCGTCCGGATAGAGCGCGGCGACGGCGCGGCATTGGTCCGGCGTGAGCAGGCCCTGCAGGACAGCGCAGCCCTGAGCGTCGAGTTCGGCGGTGATCTGGGGCCAGTCGAGGGCGTCGACCCGGGCGGTAATATCGGTCGCCAAATCGGGACCGGCGGGAACACGTTTCGCGATTGCCATAGCATCACCCTATCCACGTCCGTCATTCCGGGGCGCGACGAAGTCGCGAGCCCGGAATCCATTCATCCACCGACTGCGCCGCACGATGGATTCCGGGCTCGCGCCCAAGAGGGCGCGCCCCGGAATGACGGAGGTGGGTGTCGCAGATCGCGGCCGCTACGACCACCCGATTTCCGGAAGCAACTTAGCCCCGCACCGGCAGCGTCACCACGTCATATCCATGCTTGATTGTCCGCTTCAGCACGGGGTCCTCGAGCTCGAACTCGAAGCGGTCGGCCGGGCGGATGCCGCCCTTGGCGGCGAAGGTGCCGCCGAACATGGCGCAGCCGTCGGGCAGCTTCCCACCCTCGAAACCGCGTGCGATGAGGTCGGCGACCGGCAGCATCGCATCCAGCGTTCCCTCCTGGTAAAGCACGCGCTCGCCCTTGATCCAGGCGAAGGAGCGCAGGATCATCTTGTCCCAGTGGCCGATCACGTCCTCCAGCTCCCACAGCGTGGAAGCGATCGGCTTGTCGCACATCTGCTTGGAGACGGTGACGTTGTAGGCCTCGACCTTGCGGTCGGTATGGTCGGAGCCGCAGCCGACGAAAATGCGGCCCTGCCAGCCGATCAGCACGAACTCGACCTCACCGGACGAGTCGCCGCCGCAGCATTCGATACAGTCTTCCGTGGTCAGCCGCCGCGCCGAGGCGCGGTAATAGATCGGCGTCGAGGCCGGCCGGGCGATGCCCATGGCCTCCAGCTCCGCGATGTGCTTGTCGCGCGCTATCGCGTCGCGGCCGGTCCAGCCGGCGATGACCATCTGGTTGATTGCCAGCGTCAGCGGCGTCGTGGTGTCCTGCGCGTCGACGGTGAAAGTCAGGTCAAACACGAATGACGGCCTCCATGCCGGCGGCAAGTTCAAAAATGCGACGGTCCGATCCGCCCGCGCCTGCCAGCATCAAGCCGACGGGGACATCGCCCTCGCGATGCGCGGGCAGCGAGATGGCGCAGCCGTCAATCATGTTGATCAGGGTGCAGTTGCGCAGCGCGCGCAGGTTCGCGACCGTGAACGCCTTGTCGTCGGCGAGATCGGAAATCTTCGGCGGCGTGTTGGCGGTGGTTGGCAGCACCAGCGCGTCATAGGGCGCAAGGCGTGCATTGACGCGGGCGATCAGCGAGCGGCGCTCGTTGAGGAGATCGATATAGTCGGCCGCGCTCTGCGCCTCACCGCGCAGGATGCGGACGGAGACTCTGGGATCGTAGACGTCGCCCTTGGCCGTGATGAGGTAGCGATGCCACGCAAAACTCTCGGCCGCGGCAAAGCCGCCCTTGGCGTTCATCGGGCCGATGTCGTGGAATTCCGCCATCTCGATGCGCTCGATGACAGCGCCGTGGTCGGCGAGCGTCTTCAGCGCACGCTCGAACGTCTCGGCCACGGCTGCGTCGAGGTCGTCGAGCGCGATCGCGGTCGGCATCGCCAGCCGCATGCCCTTCACGGGACGCGGCTTCAGAGGAACGATCGGCTCGTTCGCAAGCACGGCGTCCAGTATGGCACAGCAACTGACCGATCTCGCCAGAGGGCCGATGCTGTCGAGCGAGAACGACAGCGGCACCGCGCCGTCGAGCGGCACGCGCCGCTGCGTCGGCTTGTAGCCGACGATGCCATTGAAGGCCGCGGGAATGCGGCAGGAGCCGCCGGTATCGGTGCCGAGCGCGCCATGCGCCATGCCGTCGAGCACGGAGACCGCCGCGCCCGAGGACGAGCCGCCGGGCACATGGCCTGCGGCCCGGTTCCAGGCGCCCTTCGGCGTGCCATAGTGCGGATTGATGCCGATGCCGGAATAGGCGAACTCGGTCATGTTGGTGCGGCCGATCACGACAAAACCGGCCTTGCGCAGTCGCGCCACCGCCGCCGCATCGTGCTCCGCCGGCGGAGAATCGTCGAGCGCGCGGGAGCCGGCGCGCGTCACCTGGCCCTTGATGTCGAAGAGATCCTTGATCGAGATCGGGATACCGGCATAGCGCGACGATGCGGCGTTGGCCTTGCGCAGGCCGTCCATCGCATCCGCAGCCGCGAGAGCGGCGTCCTTGTCGACATGAATGAAGGTGCGCTGCCCTTCGCCGGCCGGATCAGCGATTTTGGCAATGCACGCCTCGACCAGCTTGCGGGAGGTCGTGCGGCCGTTTTCGAGGTCGTCGGCGAGCTTCGCCAGTGTCTGAAAATCGGGCATGTCTGTCTCACGGAATATTGGCGCTCGCAATCTATAGCGCCGGCTCGGTTCGACACAAGCATTGGGCGCATGATGGCATGCACGCGCATTGCTGGACCGTTGACGCGCCATGGTCGATTGTCGCATCAAGATCGAAACAGGCGGGCAAGCAGCCTGCCACTTGGCAAAACAAGCTCTGGGAGGACCTGCCGACATGGCCGAACCGCAGCGCGCGCGACCGAAACCGACGCCGGAGACCCAGCACTTCTGGGACGGCACCAAGGCGGGCGAATTGCGCCTGCAGCGCTGCGACGCCTGCGCGCATGTCTATTTCCCGCCGCGCCCGTTCTGCCCGTCCTGTGCCTCGCGCAAGGTCAGCGCGTTCAAGGCGAGCGGCAAGGGCTTCCTCTACAGCTACGTGATCAACCACCGTCCCGCCGCGCCCGGCTTCACACCGCCTTATGCGATCGCGGTGGTCGAGCTCGCCGAAGGGCCGCGGATCATGAGCAACATCATTGACTGCCCGCAGACGCCGGAAGCGCTCGAGCTCGACATGAAGCTCGAGGTCGCCTTCCAGGAGCTCGACGACAAGATCACCCTCCCCGTGTTCCGTCCGGCGAAGGGGTAAGTCATGCGCAAGAACCAGGTTGCCGTCGTCGGCGCGGCCGAGACCACCGAGCTCGGCGTCATCCCCAACATGTCGCAGCTCCAGCTTCATGCGGATGCGGCGCTCAATGCTATCGCCGATGCTGGGCTGAAGCTGTCCGACATCGACGGCTTCGCCACGGCGGTCGAAACACCTCAGCAAGTCTGCCACTATCTCGGCATCAAGCCGACCTGGGTCGACGGCACCTCCGTCGGCGGCTGCTCATTCATGCTGCACGTCCGACACGCCGCCGCCGCGATCGAGGCCGGCCTGTGCAAGACCGTGCTGATCACCCACGCCGAGAGCGGCAAATCGATGATCGGCAAGCTGCCGCGTTCGATCCCCGCCGACAGCCTGCAAGGCCAGTTCGAGGCGCCCTACGGCGTCTACGGACCGCCCAGCATGTTCCCGATTCCCGTACTGCGCTTCATGAAGACCTACGGCATCACCCATGAGCAGCTGGCCTCAGTCGCCGTGGTGCAACGCGAATGGGCAGCGAAGAATCCGCGGGCGATGATGAAGGACCCGATTACGGTCGCCGACGTGCTCAACTCGCGCATGATCGCCTATCCGTTCCGCCTGCTGCAGTGCTGCCTCGTCACCGACGGCGGCGGCGCGCTGATCCTGACCTCGGCCGACCGCGCCAAGGATTTTCCGAGGAAGCCCGTCTACATCATGGGTACCGGCGAGAGCGTGGAAACACCGATGGTCAGCCAGATGGAGACCTTCAACTCCTCGCGCGCCTTCAAGACCGCAGGTCCCCTCGCCTTCAAGGAGGCCGGCATCGCGCACAAGGACGTCGATCATCTCATGATCTACGATGCCTTTGCGCATCTGCCGCTGTTCGGCCTCGGCGACCTCGGCTTCATGCCGCATGAGGAGACCGGCAGGTTCATCGCCGACGGCAACACGCGGCCCGGCGGCAAGCTGCCGCTCAACACCAATGGCGGCGGCCTGTCCTACATGCATTCGGGCATGTACGGCATGTACGCGCTGCAGGAAAGCGTGCGCCAGATGCGCGGCATCGCACCGGCGCAGGTACCGAACGCGAAGATTTCGGTGTGCCACGGCGTCGGCGGCATGTTCGCAGCATCAGGCACGATCGTGTTTACGAACGAGAGGTAGTCACTTGTCATTCCGGGGCGGCGCGAAGCGACGAGCCCGGAATCCATAACCACGATCGGGAGTATGGATTTCGGGCTCGCGCCAAGAGGCGCGCCCCGGAATGACGACAGAATTTGGAACGGATAGCGGAGAACCCACATGACAAAATCACTGCAAGACAAGGTCATCATCGTCACCGGCGCAGGCCGCGGCATCGGGCGCGAGATCGCGCTGCTCTGCGCGGCGGAGGGCGCCAAGGTCGTCGTCAACGATCCCGGCGGCGCCGCCGACGGCGCCGGTTCGAGCGCCACGCCCGCTGAGGAGGTGGTCGAGGAGATCAAGAAGCGCGGCGGCACTGCGGTCGCCAATTTCGAGTCGGTGGCGGAAGCGATCCCCGCGAGCAAGATCGTGAAGACTGCGACCGATCATTTCGGCCGGCTCGACGGCGTCGTCAACAATGCCGGTATTTTGCGCGACATGATCTTCCACAAGATGAGCGTAGAGGCCTTCGAGGCCGTCATCAAAGTCCATTTGATGGGCTCGTTCTACGTCTCGCACGCCGCGGCGCGGATTTTCCGCGAGCAGGAGAGCGGCTCCTTCGTGCACTTCACCTCGACGTCGGGGCTGATCGGCAACTTCGGGCAAGCCAACTACGCCGCCGCCAAGCTCGGCATCGTCGGCCTGTCGAAGTCGATCGCGCTCGACATGGGCCGCTTTAACGTCCGCTCCAACTGCGTCTCGCCGTTTGCCTGGACCCGCATGATCGGCACCATCCCGACCGAAACCGAGGCCGAGAAAGCACGTGTCGAGAAGATCAAGCAGATGGGACCGGAGAAGATCGCGCCGGTCTGCGCCTATCTGCTCTCCGATGCCGCCAAGGACGTCAGCGGACAAATCTTCGGCGCGCGCATGAACGAACTCTTCCTGTTCAGCCAAAATCGTCCGCTGCGGTCAGTGCATCGAAGCGAAGGCTGGACGCCGCAATCGATCGCTGAACACGGGATGCCAGCGCTGAAGGGCTCGTTCTACAAGCTCGACCGCTCGGCCGACATCTTCCCCTGGGATCCCGTCTAGACGGATTCCCAGCTATTGCTGCGTTGCGATCTCCGGTTGTCCGGCCGGAGATCGCCTGCATTACGCCTGATTGCGGGCGAATGGTTTCCTTCCAACAAAAAATGGGAGGCGACTATGACAAAATCACTGACCATTTCTACCGATACTGACGAGCCTTGCTTTGGGCGCCGCACCCTCCTGAAGGGTGCAGCCGCAGCAGTAGCCGCGACAGGCGTCACCATGAACGCAGCCCTGGCGGCCTCCGTCGCGCCGTTTGGCCAGACCGGCACTCCGACAAGATCGACGGCGCCGTTGCCCCTGGGACCGCTGCCCGGAAGCCGCTATCCGGACTCTCATCTGGAATCCGCCAAGAAGGGGCCGCCCACGTTCGGGCCCGCCGACTTCCCGGCCTTCGCCGGCACCATGGCCGTCGAGCGTGTCGCAACCGGCTTCAGATGGGCCGAGGGACCCGTGTATTTCGCGGCTGGGCGATATGTGCTGTTCAGCGACATTCCCAACAACCGCATCATGCGCTTCTCGGAGGATGATGGTCACTGCAGCGTGTACCGCCAACCGTCGATGAATTCGAACGGCAACACCATCGATCGCGAAGGACGCCTGATCACCTGCGAGCATAGCGGCCGGCGGGTCACCCGAACCGAACTCGATAGCTCGGTCACCATCATCGCCGACAAATACAACGGCAAGAAACTGAATTCGCCGAATGACGCAGTCGTTACGGCCGACGGCGCCATCTGGTTCACCGATCCGGCCTACGGGATCGGCGGCTTCTATGAGGGTGTCAAAGCCGACCAAGAGCAGGAAAAGCACAACGTCTACCGGGTCGATCCGAAATCGGGGGACATCAAGGTTGTCGTCGACGATTTCGTGGAGCCCAACGGCATTGCGCTCTCACCCGACGAAAAGAAGATGTACATCATCGACACCGGTTTTACGGACGGCCCCGACAATCCGTCGCATATCCGCGTGTTCGACCTCGACGTGGCCGCGGGAAAGGTGTCGAACAGCAAGGTCTTCGCGGAAATCCCCAAGCCCAGCATCACCGACGGACTCCGCACCGACACCGCTGGACGCGTGTGGTGCTCCGTCGGTTGGGGCGATCCGAACGAGGACGGAGTCCGCTGCTACACTCCTGACGGCAATCTGCTCGGCAAGATCCATATCCCGGAAACCGTCGCCAATCTCTGCTTCGGCGGCCAGCAACGGAACAGGCTGTACATCTGTGGCTCGAGCTCGCTCTACGCCGTCTACACGGGTGTGCAAGGCTCGATGAAGCCATGAGCGAATAGCGAGTGGGGAGTAGCGAATAGTTGGCGACACGCCCTTCTGTTCGCTACTCGCCCCCCTCAACCCGTATTCCGCAGCCCCGCAGAAATGCCGTTGATGGTGAGCTGAATCCCGCGCAGCACCTGCTCGTCCGCGTTCTGCGCGCGGTGCTCCTTCAGGAGTTCGACCTGCACGTGATTGAGCGGATCGAGATAGGGGAAGCGGTGGCGCACCGAACGCTCCAGCAGCGGGTTGCCCTGGAGCAGCCGATCCTGGCCCATGATGTCCAGCAGCGTCTCGATACAGGAATGCCATTCGCGGCGGATGCGGCCGAAGATTTTTTCGCGCAGGGCTTCGTCCGGCACGAGCTCGGCATAGCGTGAGGCGATTGCGATCGAGCTTTTGGCGAGCACCATGTCCATGTTCGAGAGCAGCATGCGGAAGAACGGCCATTCCCTGTAAAGCTCTTTCAGGAACGGCATGCCCTTGTCGGGATGCGCGGCGATCCATTGCTCCACTGCGCTGCCGAAGCCGTACCAGCCCGGCAGCATCAGGCGGCATTGTGCCCAGGAGAACACCCAGGGAATGGCGCGAAGGTCTTCGATTGCGCGAGTCTTCTTGCGCGAGGCCGGACGGCTGCCAATGTTCAGCGTCGCGATCTCGTTGATGACGGTCGAGGCCCAGAAGTAATCGACGAAGCCGTCGGTCTCGTAGACAAGGCTGCGATAGGCCTTGAAAGCGAGGTTCGACAGCTCGTCCATCGCGGTCAGATATTCGCGGCGCGGCGCACTCTGGCGCGGATGCAGGAGGCTCGCCTCAAGCGTCGCGGCGGCAAGGATCTCCAGATTGTTGCGGCCGACCTCGGCGTTGGAATATTTCGAGGAGATGATCTCGCCCTGCTCGGTGATGCGGATCTGGCCGTTCACCGCACCGCCCGGCTGCGCGACGATGGCATCGTAGCTCGGACCGCCGCCGCGGCCGACCGAGCCGCCGCGGCCATGGAACAGGCGCAGCCGCACGCTGTGGCGCTCGAACACTTCAACGAGCCCGATCTCCGCCTTGTAAAGCTCCCAACCGGAGGTGACGAAGCCGCCATCCTTGTTGCTGTCGGAATAGCCGAGCATGACCTCCTGCACGCTGCCGCGGCTGTCGACGAGGCGGCGGTAATCGTGCAGCGACAGCATG
>JAEWFG010000128.1 GCA_023388935.1 Pseudomonadota bacterium
GTTCGGCGATGGCGTAGACCTCATCGGCCGAGAACGCGACGATGGCGGTGCGGCGCGGCTGGCGCGTGATCTTGCGGTCGCCGGCGAATTCGAGCTGCGACAGGCGCGGCCGCGTGATCATGGAGACGCCGGGCAACAGCCGCTCGATGATCGGGCGCATCGTCGCAGCGCCGAGCAGCAGCGTCTCGTCGCGGCCGCGGCGATTGAGGATGCGGTCGGTGAAGACGTGGCCGCGTTCGAGATCGGCGGCGATCTGGATCTCGTCGACGGCGAGGAAGGAGACGTCGAGGTCGCGCGGCATCGCCTCGACGGTCGACACCCAGTAGCGCGGCGATTTCGGCTTGATCTTCTCCTCGCCGGTGATCAGCGCGACGGAAGCAGAGCCGACGCGCGCGGCGATCTTGTTGTAGACCTCGCGCGCGAGCAGCCGCAGCGGCAGCCCGATCAGGCCGGACGAATGCGCCAGCATCCGTTCGATGGCGAGATGGGTCTTGCCGGTGTTGGTCGGCCCGAGCACCGCGGTGACGCCTGCGCCAGGGGCGCGCTCGGAGGCGAAGGGGGAGGGAGGAAAAGCCATTCTGGACGATTAGGTAGTGGCGATTTGGGCGAATGTCAGTGCTGTTCTGCCGACCCTCATCCTGAGGAGCGCGTCAGCGCGTCTCGAAGGATGAAGGCCCGGATGGTGCCGCGGAGGGAGCCGGGCCCCTCGCCCTTCGAGACGGCCGCATTCGCGGCCTCCTCAGGGTGAGGGGATCAAGCAGGGGCGAATGGGCATTCATGTGTCAGCCATGTGTCCGAACGCGGCGCCGAAGCCACCAATTCCGCTGTCATGCCCCGGCTTGACCGGGGCATCCAGTACGCCGCGGCCCGTCCACTCAACCACAGCCGCCTCGGCGTACTGGATCGCCCGGTCAAGCCGGGCGATGACACCGAGTGGGTGGGAGCGCGCTCCTCGGACCTCGTGCAACTGTCTCACTTTGCGACGCTTTTCCCGTTGGCTTTAAGCTTCGGAACGACTCTAGAACGAATCGCGGCCGAATCGCTGACTCTGCCCGGAGTCCTGTTACGTTCACGCAACATGTCGCGGGACTGTTATTGGCTGCGCACTAGATGGAGTTTTGCGCTGTCGTACAAGTGACGATTTGATCACGGATTTCCTTAAGTTGGGGATGGCGCGGAGTCGAATCAGAATCGGGGAGGAGTCAAATGGATTCACTGCCCCTCAGCGTGCGCAAATGCACTTTCGCGAAAACAACCCCATGCACAGTAGGTGCACAGTAGGAACGGGTGGCGGGGGAATGGCGGGGGTGACGGGGTGTAAGGTGTTGGGGTGGCGCGGCAAACTCTCTCCGTCGTCATTACGGGGCGCGCCACTTGGCGCGAGCCCGGAATCCATTGCTCCGCAGAGATTGTCTCACGATGGATTCCGGGCTCGCGACTTCGTCGCGCCCCGGAATGACGGAAAGCAAGGGGCGCGCCCCGGAATGACGGAAGAGAATGTAGCCCGCATGGAGCGGAGCGGAATGCGGGGGGGGGGGTGACGGGCGGGAATCCCGGATTGCGCGCTGCGCGCTCCATCCGGGCTACGCGGCTTACTGCGTCTTCGCGACCCTTGGCGGGTGGGCGGTGGTGATGAAGCTTGTGGCTTCCAGCATCGCGGGGCCCAGGGGGGTCGGAACTTTCAGCCAGAACGGGACCAGGATGCGCGTGCCGGCGATGGGTGCGAAGGCGATCTCGATGTTGCGCTGGGCGGCGAGGTATTTGATCACGGGGCGGTCGGGGATGTAGCCGGCCACCGGCACGAAATAGAGCGCGCAGACCACGACCGGGCCGCGATAGCCCTTCTCCGCCTTCACCGTCTCCATGCGCTTGAAATCGAGCTTGAGGTCGTAGCGCATGCGGCCGTCGAACACCGGCGCGCCGGTGTGGCAGGCGTCCGGCGTGACGGGATCGCCGGTGCCGGGCACGCGCAGCAGCGCTGATGTCATCGGATCCCAGACGCCGCGGCGATGCGCCTCGGTGACGACGATGCGATCGGGATCGACCGGCGGCTCCGGCACGATGCCGAATTCCTTCACATTGCCCTTGTCGAGCGTGATGTGGATCTCTTCGGTCCTCTTCGAGGTGGTGGTGGAGGCCTGGTAGCCGGTCGCGACCAGCGCGCCGTTGACCACCCGCCCCTGGCTCGCGCCGGCGCCGGAGCTGTTCGCGATCGACTTCAGGATGCCCGATGTTCCGCCGGAGGCCGCGGCTGAAAACACCTCGTCCTGGATGTCGATGTTCCAGGCGCCCTTGCCGACGGGAATGCCCGCCAGCGTCGCCTCATACTGCGCCTCGAGCTTGCCCTGCGCCGCCACCGGCTCCGCGCCCCACGCCAAGGCCAGCCCGCAAAAGGCCACCGAGGCCAGCCGGCCGGCAGAGCGCAGCCGGGGCGCAAATTGGGGGGAAATGAGCACGAAACGATCCAATCGGGACGCTGGGGTTGTTACTTAAGGCAAAAACCACGACAAACAATCTATCCGGGCATGCCGGGTGTGGAACTCGCCTCACTCTTCCCGTGCGAATGCGCCCTTTATGTGATGTAAGGCGTTTCAAACATTGCCGTTTTGGTGATCGGGGAGCGTCAGAAGCGCCCACCTCGCCCCACCTCCTCCGCTGTCATGCCCCGGCTTGACCGGGGCATCCAGTACGCCGCGGCCTCTCAACTCCAGCCGCGCCGCCTCGGAGTACTGGATCGCCCGGTCAAGCCGGGCGATGACACCGAGGGTGGGGTACGAGATCCCGGGTTCGCGCTTACGCGCGCCCCGGGACGACGGGCCAAAAACGGCCCGTCGCCTTGACTGCCCGCCCCTTCCCCCCTATACGTCCGCCGCTCCCTGCAAGGACAGAGAATTTGCACCCCCGTGGCGCCCCGAATGGCCGCCGCAATGCTTGGGGGAAAGGATAAGGATTTTTGCCATGTCTCGCCGCTGCGAACTGACGGCCAAGGGCCCCCTCGTCGGCCACAAGGTCAGCCACTCCAACATCAAGACCAAGCGCCGCTTCCTGCCGAACCTGGTCAACGTGACCTTCATCAGCGAAGCCCTCGAGCGCAACGTGCGCCTGCGCGTCTCCACCAACGCGGTCAAGAGCGTCGACCACAATGGCGGCCTCGACGCCTTCCTGCTCAAGGCCAAGTCCGACGCCCTGTCGCCGCGCGCCCTCGAGCTGAAGCGCGCCATCCAGAAGAAGGTCGGCGACACCGCGCCGGTCAAGAAGGCCAGCTAAGCAAGTTTTTTAGAATGGGCGGGGGCTAAGTTGCGTCGCGTGGCGTAAAGCTTAGCCAGTAGCGTTCTGCGTGACGGCCGGATCGAAAGATCCGGCCGTTTTTGTTTTTAGCAGCGTCAGACTTCGAGGCTACGCAAGCTCGCTGCTTTTGAGCTCAGTCCGACTCCGATTCGAGAGAGAACATCTTCGCTAGTTCGTCCCACTCCCGCCGTGATAGTCCGGATGCGGCATGGGAGACTTTCTTCCCTTTAACGAACTCACTAATGGTGCGGATCGCAGATCGCGAAAGATGACCGCCATACATCTGATACTCAAGAAACGCATCGTACGCAGCAGGCACCCACTTCTCGACTATCTTTAGAATTTCGATTGCATACTTGCGTAACTCGAGTTGCGCGTGTTCGTCCGCGCGCAGTCGAAGAAAGTGGAAAAGGTTGTGTAAGTCGATCTTCCAATACCACTCGGTATAAGTCGACAAAGGAAGCCCAATTCGTGCGAGCTCCCTCGATATTCCTTGTGTGGGCTCGGTCTGGTCGAGCAACGACTCATATGTGTCAAATGCTTGCTCAGCGTCCTTGACCATTCGCTCGCGCACACTCTCAGCCAATTTAGCCGCCGCAATACCACCTCGCCCTTGCCGATTGCTTGAGCTCTGCTGGGCAATATCCTCAAGTGCCGGAATGTAGAACTCTCTTTCCAAGACGGAATATCGCGCCGAATATTCGTTTATGTTCGCCGTGCGATGCCGGACCCATTGTCGGGCCACAAAGATAGGAAGCTTTATATGTAGCTTCAGCTCGCACATTTCGAGCGGCGTTGTATGCATGTGCCGCATCAAATATCGAATCAGGGCGGCATCTTCTGAGACCGACTTCGTGCCCTTGCCGTACGATACTCGCGCAGCCTGAACAATGGCACCATCGTCACCCATGTAATCGACCACTCGAATAAAGCCTTTGTCGAGTACCGGAATTCTTCTTCCGATCAACGCCTCGAGCCCGTCTGCTGTGGGACGAACAGTCCTATGCTGCTTCAAGTTCGCATTGTCTGAGCGCTTCACGTTCACTTATCCCCTGTTGACCCGAAACCTTCTTGGCCGCGATTTGATGAGGACAGTTCTCGAAGATCATCAACTTCCTGGACATTCACCGCGACAACATTGCTAATCACAAGCTGCGCGATTTTCATTCCTGGCATGACCTCAAAATCGCGGTCGCCCAAATTCACGAGAAGGACCGATATTTCGCCTCGAAATCCCTGGTCTATCGTTCCTGGCGAGTTCAGGATTGTAACGCCGTGCTGCAGCGCCAACCCGCTGCGCGGACGAATTTGGCCCTCGGTTGCTCGTGGTAGTTGAACCGAGATACCCGTTCGCACTAGACTCCTGCTTTGGGGCTTGAGTCGAATCTCCTCGATTGCAAAAAGGTCTAATCCGGCATCACCCGGATGAGCGTACTGCGGCAATTTGGCGTTTGGACTGAGCTTCACAACTCGGAGCGTCTTGCGAGTCATGCTGTTATCTTTTTCGGCCTATCTGCCCATTGCTGACGGAGATCATCTTGACCGGAGCTAATTATGCTCGGACGCTTGAGATTTGGCGACAGCACGGCAGAATCCATTCGCGGCCCACTGTAGTGGATTTCCGCGACCTCGTACCAGAAATCGTTCCGGAGCGGAGCACCCATCTTCTCCACAGCTATCCAGCAAAGCTCCTACCACAAATACCGCATCTGTTTGTTCAAGCCCATTCGGCGATCCACTCTGGGGCGGCTATAAGGATAGCCGACCCATTCTGCGGGTCAGGAACTGTTCTTCTCGAAGGCATTCTTGGCGGCTGCCCCGTAGTTGGCGCCGATTCAAATCCGCTCGCCAGATTAATCGCAAGGGTAAAGACCCGGCCTATCGATCGAGCCCGCATTGTGCGGCAGCTTGGACGCATCCGCGCCCGGATTGACGCGATAGACGATGTGCCCTTGCCCCGGGTGGTCAATATCGAACTCTGGTACAAGAGGAATGTTGCAAACGAGCTTGCGAAACTCGCTCACGCTATCAGTGGGATTCGCTCAGACGACGTCAGAGAATTCATGCAAGTATGTCTTTCGGTCTGCGCTCGCCGGATGTCTCGAGCAGACCCTCGGCTCTCAGTTCCAGTTCGCATAAATCCGCATCGAAAGAGAAAATACGGAGCCCACTATGAGCAACTGCGAAAGCATCTAAAAGCAGCATAGCCGCAAAGCTTCGAACTCAGATCCTTCGCGGTTGAGCTCTCCCCCGCTTAGCGTTTGCTGAGTTCGAAATCCGTATAGGCGCGAGCCGATCTTGAACGACATCGGCCCTTCAGTTTCTCTTACAAGCGTGTTCAGATAGACTTGCTGTTCGATTGTGAGATTCTCGAACTCATCGAGCAAGTACAGAAAACGAACTCGTTCTAGTTGCCGTACCCGAGCACAAGCAGCGGCAGGAATTCCAAAAAATAACTTTCCTCGCGTTATGAGAATTTCGGCATCAATTCGTCCGGTGAGGGAAGAGTTGTTGATCGCATAATCAAGCTTACGGCGGGCATCGGAGAGAAAAGCCCGAATATCCCGCACTGATGTTGATGGAACGTTGCCGGCGTCAAAGAGCTCGGCAATATCGCTTGCCAATTCCCTGTCTACTTTGGAATCATCTGTCGCAACGGTAAGCGCTTCGAGAATCTCCAAAGTCCTATCCGCTACCCATAACTCAAAGTAGTAGGCAAAAAGGTCGGCCCAACGGTGATCACTTTGGCGCTTTCGTGCAAAGCGATGAGAGTTTCCCTCAGAGCCGACATGTATCAAGAGAATGTAATGAGAGCTGGTCGGGCTTCTGACGCCATCGGAGCGAACAAATTCTTTGACCGTGAAAGCTTCTTTGCTCCAGCAAACGATCCCTTTGTTACCGCGGAGGTGGTCAGTGAAATCGTCAGGTTGCGGAAAAAGCTTGGTCCGATTTCCAATCTTTATCTTTCGCCGCTCGCCACTAAACCGCAGGCCTTAGGATTTGCGCTGTTCTATCTAAACGAATGCATCGGCACGACTACGAGCATTTTGTTCCCAGTATCCAGCAAGTACTCCCGCGAGACGAGCGTAGGGCTTCAACGTGTTTGGCAATATACTGTAGAGTAGATGCTCTGCTTGAAGTGCCAGAATGGCGGTCACGTTTCAATTTTACGCTGGTTTCCGCCATACTCGCGCCGGTAGCATCACCGGGAGGAGCATTCCCCGGGGCACGAGCATAAGACCGAACCCAAATCCGAGGCGAAAAACCTTGTCATCTGCTGTGACGGCACTGGTAAAGAACACCGCTCGCGCGTTAACCGTTCATTAACCAACGCAGCCTAGCCTGCTGTCATCGCCCAGCCATCATCAGTCCGAAATGCCCTCCCCGGTTGTTCCAGGAGACGGCCGATGTCCGTTGCGTTGCTGAGTTATGCCGATCTAGGTGCCCGCCTCAACATCTCGCGCGAGGCCGCTCGCGCACTTGCCAAACGACGCCGGTTGCCGCGCTCGCGTTCGGAGGACGGCAAGGCCCTGGTGAGCGTTGATCTCTCCGAACTCCGCTACAAGCCCCGCCCGCGAATTGGTCGCCAGGCAGACCACATCGCCGCCTCCATGACAGGGATCGAGATAGCAGAGATCGAGGCGTTGAAGACCGCGGCATTGGAGACCGCGGCATTGGAGATCGAGGGGTGCAAGGCGCAGATCGCGCAGCTCGAAGCAGCGGCAATCGGCTACAGGGCAGAGGCCGAGCGCGAGTGGGAGCGCGCCAATCGCCTCGCTGCCGAGCTGCAGCAGGCGGCCGCCGAGACGATGGCGGTCAATGAACGTGCGGCACGCCTGGCGATCGAGACATCGGAGATCGAGGCTTGCAAGGCGGAGATCGCGCGGCTCGAAGCGGAGGCAGCCGGCTACCGGACAGATTTCGAGCGCGAGCGCGAGCGTGCCGATCGCCTGGCTGTCGAGCTGCAGCAGGCAGCCGCCGCGACGACGGCAGTCAATGAGCGGCTCGAGGCATCGGAGATCGAGGCTGGCAAGGCGGAGATCGCGCGGCTCGAAGCAATGGCAGCCGACACAAGGGCAGATTTCGAGCGCGAGCGCGAGCGTGCCGACCGCCTGGCTGTCGAGCTGGAGCAGGCGGCCGCCGAGACGACGGCAGCCAATGAGCGGGCGGCACGTTTGGAAGATGACGTGGAGGCCCTGCGGAGCGGCGGAGCTAGCGACTCGGTCGCGGGACAAGCCGCGCATCGATTGGGACGCCTGGCCGCTTCCATCGTGGAATCAGACCGCGCGGCTAAGGCGCGATGGGATTAGGATCGTCATCGCGCTTTAGGTTTTTGTTTCGAGCATGATCTTTTCGGAAAACCGCTACGCACTTTGCGCTAACGCGGTCCTCCGGATCCGGATCATGCTTGGCAGATAGCACTCGATAATTTCTCCATCCCCGGCTTGCCGGAGCGTCCGCGAGGGAAGAATGACAGACATCACCGGTATCAGCGAGATGAAGGCGCGCATTGTCGTGATTGGGGTCGGCGGCGCCGGCGGCAATGCCGTCAACAACATGATCATGGCCGGGCTGCAGGGGGTCGAGTTCGTCGTCGCCAATACCGACGCGCAGGCGCTTGCCATGTCGAGGGCCGCGCAAATCATCCAGCTCGGCAGGCACGTGACGGAAGGCCTTGGCGCGGGATCACAGCCCGAAGTGGGACGCGCCGCAGCCGAAGAGACGATCGACAAGATCCGCGAACATCTGGCCGGCGCGCACATGGTGTTCGTCACGGCCGGCATGGGCGGCGGCACCGGCACCGGGGCTGCACCCGTTATCGCCAGGACCGCGCGCGAGCTCGGCATTCTCACGATCGGCGTGGTCACCAAGCCATTCTACTTCGAGGGCCAGCGCCGCATGCGCTTTGCCGAAGCCGGCATCGCGGAGTTGCTGAAGGCGGTCGACACCCTCTTGATCATCCCGAACCAGAACCTGTTTCGGGTGGCGAGCGAAAAGACCACGTTCGCCGATGCCTTTGCCCTTGCCGACCGGGTGCTTTATTCGGGCGTGGCCTGCATCAGCGACCTCATCGTCAAGGAAGGTCTGATCAATCTCGATTTTGCCGACGTTCTCTGCGTGATGCGCGAGGGGGGCAAGGCGATGATGGGACGGGGCGAGGCGTCCGGCGAGAAGCGCGTGCTCGCCGCCGCGGTAGCCGCCATTTCCAATCCATTGATCGAGAACCCGTCGATCAAGCGCGCCAGCGGCCTCATCATCTCCATCACCGGCGGCAGGGATCTCATGCTGTTCGAGGTCGACGAAGCTGCGACCCGCATTCGCGACGAGGCCGATCCGGACGCCAACATCATCGTCGGCGCGTCCTTCGATGAAAGCCTCGAAGGCATCGTCCGCGTCTCGGTGGTGGCGACCGGGATCGACAATGTCGACCCGGCGCAACAGGCGCAACCGGCGGAAAGCCCGCTCACGCAGCTCGCCGGCCGCTTGCGCGACAGCCGCCGCAGCGCCGATCGCGGCGCACCCCTGCCGCAAGTGCAAAGCCCGCCGCTCCGCCCGGAGGCGGGCCACGGCGCGGCGCCACCGGCAAGGCCGAACCCGGACCATGCCCGCCCTGCGGCGCCTCCGCCGCTCGATCCCTACGGCCGCGCCTCTCCGCGCTATGTGACCAACGACGATATTCTCGATATCCCGGCCTTCCTGCGCCGCTCGGGGAGATGAGGGGGGTAAGGGCCGGAGTTACTTGCTTGGCGACCAGCGGGCCGACCAACAGATCGTCATCCCGGGGCGCGACGAAGTCGCGAGCCCGGGATCCATCAGGCCGCAGTGACTGTCGAGCAATGGATTCCGGGCTCGCGCCAAGAGGCGCGCCCCGGAATGACGGAGCAAAATAGCAACTCGCCAATGCCGAACATGGACCGCTTCTGCGCGACCTAACGCGCGATGGGTCGGAGGTCCACCTCTCCCCAGCGGGGAGAGGTCGGATTGCGGCTGGCGATGCGAAGCATCGTCCAGTGCAATCCGGGTGAGGGGCCGCGACATTCAGTTTGACTGTAACCCCTCACCCGGATCGCATCTTTCGATGCGCTCCGACCTCTCCCTCCGGGAGAGGTGGTCGGAGTTCTCGGCGCGCAGTGTGCGTTCACGCGGCCGAGCTGCGCGTCTCCGCGGGTTCCTTTTTGTCCGCGTCCTTGTCGCGAGACAGCCATGCCGGGAAACGAAGCAGGCGATCGTCGTTTTCTTTTGGCGGCTCGACGGGCGCTTCACTGGGCGCACTCGGCAGGTCCAGTGCAACGTGGCCTGTCCGCACCGCATCCGCGCGCTGCTCCAGTTCGCGCAGCAGGGGATCGAGCACGCTGTCGACTTCGCTCGCCACCGAGACCAGGAACGTATTGAGCTCGCGCGCCTCGGGCACGATGACCCCTGCCGATTCGATCGCCTTGGAGAGACCATCGACGACAGGCGCAAACGCGCTCGCCGCTTGCTTGATTCGCGTCTTGATCGTTTCGATTTCGTTCAAGACGCGATCGCGCTCGCGTCTTTTTTTCTCTTCCGCAAGGCGGGCTTCGATTTCGGCGATCTGAGCCGTCAGGGTCGTGGCTTCGGATGCGAGTGCATCGCGTCTTCCGCGCACGCGATCGAGGTCACGGCTGAGATTGTCGAGTAAATCGTCCTTTCCGAACATTGCTTTGCTCCTTAGGACAGTCGTTTTGGCCTGCAGGACGGCCGTTTTGGTCTGAAGGGCGGCCTTGGCGCGAACCGCCAGCCTCGCCACCGACCGGATGGCCGGATCGGCCGAAACAGGCATCTTCGGTCGCGTCACATGGGCCGACATGGTGATCTCCCAATGGTCAACATTAGGCGACGGCATGGTTAACAAGTGGTTAATTTCAACAGCCTCTGCGGAAAAGGGGCGGCAAACCGGCCGACGCCGCCTTCGTCTCCTCGCTGCCATCCATTTCCGCTATACTCGCCCCGGTAGCATCACCGGGAGGGCTGACCTGTGGAGCACGAATCCAAACCCGAGCCGAGAAACCTCGTCATCTGCTGTGACGGCACCGGCAACGAGATCTCAGAGAACCTCTCCAACGTCCTGAAGCTCTATCGCTGCCTGCGCAAGACCGACAAAACGAAGCCGCGGCAGATGGTGTTCTACGATCCCGGGGTCGGCACGGTGACGGAGCCGACCACGTGGCACCGCATGAAGGCTAACATCAACCTGGTGCTGGGGCTCGCCACCGGCTACGGGCTCGATGACAACGTGCTCTCGGCCTATTGCTTTCTGGTCGAGCATTACGCGCCCGGCGACAAGATCTATCTGTTCGGCTTCTCACGCGGCGCCTATACCGTGCGGGTGCTGGCGGGGCTGATCCACAAGGTCGGCCTGATCTCGCCGGAGCAGGCGAACCTCGCAGGAAGCGGCCTCATCGCCTACAAGCAATATTCCGGCACCGGGCGCGGCAACGACATCGAGGACCTCGAGGACGTCGTCGTCGACGATCAGGGGCCGCTGCCGAAGGACAAGTTCGATCTCGCCGCGCAATTTGCGCGCATCACGTCGACGCGCTGGCCGACGATCCACTTCATCGGCGTCTGGGACACGGTGGCGAGCGTGATCGTGCCGCGCCCCGACCGGCTCTATTGGCCGAGCCTGGAGGAGCTCGCCTTCACGCTGCGTAATCCGAGCGTGCACATCTTCCGCCAGGCGATCGCGATCGACGAGCGGCGGCGCATGTTCCGCCTCAAGCCGTATGATGAGCCGCAGGAATACTGGCGCAACCGCTATGTGCCCGACGAGAAGAAGGAGCCGCAGGACATTTTGCAGGTGTGGTTTGCCGGCGTGCATTGCGACGTCGGCGGCGGCTATCCGGAAACCGAGAGCGGCGAGTCCAAATATCCGCTGGTGTGGATGATCGAGGAGGCGTCGAAGGCGGGGCTGAACTTCAACCCTCGCACCGTGAACCAGCTCGCCTGGGGCATCCAGCGCAAGAACAGCCCGTTCAGCTATGTCGCGCCGAGCTACACGGGCACGACGGGCGAGCTGCACAATTCGATGACTGCGGCCTGGCGCGTGCTGGAATATCTGCCGAAGAACGCGAAGTACAAGGAATGGCCGGAGCGGAAGGTGTTTTTGGACTTCTACATCCCCGATTGCGAACCGCGCTTCATCCCCGACGGCGCGCATGTGCATGAGAGCGTGCTGAAGCGGATGGAGGCGGAGCCCGGGTATCGGCCGGTGAACTTGCCGGCGAGGTACGAGACGGTGCCGATGCCGGTGCCGCCGCATGGGGAGGCGGAGGGGGTGTGAGGGGCGTGCCGCACGCTGACTTCCCTTCTCCCCTTGCGGGAGAAGGTGGCGCGAAGCGCCGGATGAGGGGTTGTCTCCGCGGACGTAAGAGCTCCATGCGAGGCTAGAGACCCCTCACCCGTCTCGCCGCTGCGCGGCGATCCACCCTCTCCCACAAGTGGAGAGGGGAAGAGCGGCGCCACCGCATTCCACTACCGCCGCTTTCTCCAGTCGCCTCCACTTTTCGTTAAAATTCTCGGTCCCGCTTTAGCCTGATCGCATCAACTCCTCTGCATCATCCTCGCGTGCCCGCCGCGCTATCCGCGGAATTGGAGGAGAGTGCCAATGCATCCGCGCCGACATGCCCGCGTGAAGCCCGCAGGGCGGGTGTCCCGCCAGGTCAAGATCATCACCGACCCGCGCGCGCCGGTGATCGTCTGCACGCTGATCGACTATTCGGCCGGTGGGGCCTGCGTCGATCTCGGCGGGCAGGTGAAGATTCCCGACAGGTTCGATCTCTTGCACGTCAACACCAGGAAACGCTGCCGCATCGCCTGGAAGCGCGGCACGCGGGTGGGCGTGGTGTTTTAGCGAGCTACTTCCGCATTCTGGCCTTCGCGCCGGCGACGATCTGCATGGTGACGCCGCCGACCCAGCCGCACAGGGCGAGCCAGCTCCAGGCGATGTGCGGCTCCAGCCGCAGCACGATGATCGCAACCGAGGCGAGCGCGGTGAAGGTGGCGCAGAGCGTGCCGGCGGAGCTCAAAAATTCCGCGGCGTCGATGCGGCTGTGCGCGTCGTCGAAGGGAAGCTGTGGCGTGTCGATGCCGAGATAGAAGCCGACGAAGCCGAGCAGCATCATCAGCACCAGGAAGCCCTGCGTGGTGAGGTGCGAGATCGCCGAGCCGACATAGGCGCCGACGAACAGCCCGCATGCCGCCCCCGCCAGCGCGAGACCCACGCGCTCGAAAAGGTGGGCAGTTTTGCGAACACGAAACCGCATGGCGGGCCTCCGTGATGCCTCGAGGCTACGGAGGTTAGGCCAGATTTGCGGGGGGTGGAAGGTAAGGTGGTTTACGGATGCGTGAGGCGGGAGCTGCGATCGTACAACTTAAACTTACCGCCCTCGCCGACCTCCCCCCTGTGGTTAGCGCGAGCACCCCGACGACACGCGTCCCCTACCTCGCCCCGAACGTGGTCTTGCCGAACAGCGCCTTTTGCGTCGACGGCTGCGAGCGCCAGTATTGCGGCGGTGCCTCGACCTCGCCGCCGACTTCCGCGGCGGCGTGCCAGCCCCAGCGCGGGTCGTAGAGCATGCCGCGGGCGAGCGCGACCATGTCGGCCTTGCCGTTCGCGATGATGTCTTCCGCCTGTTTCGCCTCGGTGATCAGGCCGACGGCGATGGTGGGCAATCCGGTCTCGCGCTTGATTCTCTCTGCGAACTGCACCTGGTAGCCGGGGCCGAGCGCAATCTTTTGCAGCGGCGACACGCCGCCGGAGGAGGCATCGATCCAGTCGACGCCGCGCGCCTTCAGCGCGATGGCGAATTCAACCGTCTGGTCCAGGTCCCAGCCGCCCTCGACCCAATCGGTCGACGACACCCGCATGCCGACCGGCTTGTCGTGCGGGAAGGCTGCGCGCACCGCGTCGAACACTTCGAGCGGAAAGCGCATGCGGTTTTGCAAGCTGCCGCCATATTCGTCGGTGCGCCTGTTCGAGACCGGCGACAGGAACTGATGTAGGAGATAGCCGTGCGCGCCGTGCAGCTCGATCGCGTCGATGCCGAGGCGGGCGGCCCGCTTCGCAGCGTCGACGAAGGCGTCGCGGATGCGCTTGAGTCCGCCGGCGTCCAGTGCCAGCGGCGCGGCCTCGCCCTCCTTGTGCGGCAGCGCCGATGGCGCCACCGTCTGCCAGCCGCCCTCGCTCAGCGGAATGAGCTGGCCGCCGTCCCAGGGCCGCGCACTCGAGGCCTTGCGGCCCGCATGCGCGAGCTGCATCGCGACGGCCGTCGTCGAATGCTTGCGCACGGAGCTGAGGATCTGCTTCAGCGCCGCCTCGCAGGCATCGCTGTAGAGCCCGAGGCAGCCCGGCGTGATGCGGCCGATCGCCTCGACATGGGTCGCCTCGATGCAGAACATCCCGGCGCCCGACAGCGCGAGATTGTTGATGTGGGTGAAGTGCCAGTCGGTGGCGACGCCGTCGTCGGCCGAGTACTGGCACATCGGCGACACCACGACACGGTTCTTCAAGGTCAGGCCGCGCAGCTTGATCGGGGAAAACAGGGCGCTCATGCGGGAGATCCGGGGATGAGAGGGGCAATGGAGGGAGTGTAGTGAGCCAAACGCGGATTGCCAGCCGCGCGGCGGGAATGCCCGCCCGTGGCGCCATGCATTGCGCCGAAGGGTTGGAAGTTGGCGCGGCAAACTCCGCCGTCATCCCGGGGCGAGCGAAGCGAGAGCCCGGGGATGACGGAGATCGCTACTCCACCAGCGTGAATTGCAGCAGCAGCGTGCGCTGGAGCAGAGAGAAATTGTCGTCGGAGACGAGGGTCAGTACGGTCTCGCCCTCTGCCGTGACATGGGCGTCGATGCCCTCCATGTTGTCGATCTCATGGCCAAGATCGGCATTGAAGAGCGCGGATCCGTCCACCAGCGCGTTCGGCGCGATCGATTTCAGGGGAATCGAGCGGATGCGGATGTTGACGCCGGAGAACCAGGAGAATTTGCGTTCGAGGATGAGGAGCTCGCCGGATGGCAGCAGCACCGCGTCGCTGATGTCGAACTTGTCGGTGCGGCGGACGCTGAACTGGCCGGGCGACGGGCCGCCGATCAGGAACGCGACCAGATTGCCGTCGGCATCCAGCCCGCGCTCGGAAAACGCAATCAGGGTGCCCGCGAGCGGCTGCCCCTTCGGCACGAAGACCAGCGCCTCGAGCCCCTTGTTGAAGGGCAGCTTGCGCACGCCAGTTGGCGCCGGCAGCACCTCGCCGCGGGCGCGGGTGCCGCCCTTCGAGAAATCGAAGCGCATGATCTGGTTGACGCGCTCGAGCCCGACATAGACGTAGGAGCCGTCGCGCGCGAGCGACTCGGTGTCGAACCAGAGGCGCTTCTCGGTGATCGGCCGCCCCTCGGCGTTGAGTATCGGCGCGGCCTTGACGTCATCGAGCCCCACCATGAGGCGCCCGGAATAGCGGATCGCGCCGGTAAACCAGGTGCCCTGATCGGAAAGCGCGAGGAAGCGCTCGCCCTTGGTATCGAGGAAGCGGATGCCGGACAATCCGCCGAAGCCGCGATGCGGTGAGGTCAGCACCAAACCACTGCGATACTCCAGCGAGCCGAAGCGCGTGCGCGAGCGGTCGCGCGGCTCGAAATTGGGAATCGGCCGCGCGTTGACCTCGATGCTGACCGGCGCGGTGACGGCGTGCTCGACCTGCGCCGGGCGCGGCGCCGGCTCGGTCGCAGGCTGCGCCTGCGCCAAACGAGTGATTGCGAGAGTGGAAAATCCCGCCGCCGCGTGGCCGATAAAGCCGCGGCGGGATGGATGCATACTCACGAATGCAGTTTGCGTCGCGGGCGACGCGCCGGCTGCACCGGCGCGGTGTTGGTCTCGCTGAACAGCTCGGCGAGCTTTTCGGTGATGGCGCCGCCGAGTTCCTCGGCATCCACGATCGTCACCGCGCGGCGATAGTAGCGCGTCACGTCATGGCCGATACCGATCGCGATCAGCTCGACCGGCGAGCGGGTCTCGATCTCCTCGATGATGTGGCGGAGGTGCCGTTCGAGGTAGTTGCCGGCATTGACCGACAGCGTGGAATCGTCGACCGGCGCACCATCCGAGATCATCATCAGGATCTTGCGCTGCTCGGACCGGCCGAGCAGGCGCTTGTGCGCCCAGTCCAGTGCCTCGCCGTCGATGTTCTCCTTCAGGAGACCCTCGCGCATCATCAGGCCGAGGTTTTTCCGCGCACGACGCCAGGGCGCATCCGCGGACTTGTAGATGATGTGGCGGAGATCGTTGAGGCGGCCGGGATTAGCCGGCTTGCCGGCGGCAAGCCAAGCCTCGCGCGATTGCCCGCCCTTCCAGGCGCGCGTGGTGAAGCCCAGAATCTCGACCTTGACGCCGCAACGCTCCAGCGTGCGCGCGAGGATGTCGGCGCAGGTCGCCGCCACCGTGATCGGGCGTCCCCGCATCGAGCCGGAATTGTCGAGCAGCAGCGTCACCACGGTGTCGCGGAAGGTCGCCTCCTTCTCGTGCATGAAGGACAGCGGGTGATAGGGATCGGTCACCACGCGCGACAGGCGTGCGGGATCGAGGATGCCCTCTTCGAGATCGAACTCCCAGGCCCGGTTCTGCTGCGCCATCAGCCGGCGCTGCAGCCGGTTGGCGAGGCGGGCGACGATGCCCTGCAGATGCGCGAGCTGCTTGTCGAGATAGGCGCGCAGGCGCTCCAGCTCGTCATGGTCGCAGAGATCTTCGGCGGCGATGACCTCGTCGAATTTCGGCGCGAAGGCGTGATATTCCGGCCCGCGCGGCTCGTTCCTCCCGTGCGAGTTCGGACGCGTCGCCTCGCCCGGCGTCTCGTCGTCGCCGAGTTCGCCGTCGTCGAATGTGTCCGAAGTCGAGGCCTGCGCGCTTTCCATCGCGCTCTCGCTCATCTCCTCCGAGGTCGCCTGCGCCTGGTCGGCACTCATCTCCTGGGCGGCATCGGAATCGGGCGAGCCCTCGGCGCCGGACTGGTCGTTGTCGCCGTCGCGGTTGTCGTCCTGGTCGTCATCGTCCTCGGTGTCGGCGTTGCGCTCATCGCCGAGTTCGAGCGCGGTCAGGAGATCATGCACGGCGTCGCCGAACCTGGTCTGGTCCTCGACCCACGTATCGAGCCGGTCGAGCCGCCTGCCGATCTTGTCTTCGAGAATCGGTCGCCAGAGATCGACCATCTTCTTCGCCGCCGCCGGCGGCGCCAGGCCGGTGAGACGTTCGCGCACCAGCATCGCCAGCGCATCCGCCAGCGGCGCATCGGCGCGGTCGGTGATCTCGTCGAACTTACCGCGATGGAAATGATCGTCGAGCATCGCGGTGAGGTTCTTGGCAACGCCCGCCATGCGCCGCGCGCCGATCGCCTCGACCCGGGCCTGCTCGACCGCCTCGAACACGCCGCGTGCCTGCGGATTGCCGGGCATCAGCTTGCGATGCAGTTTGGGATCGTGACAGGCGAGCTTGAGCGCGATCGAGTCGGCGTGGCCGCGCACGATTGCGGCGTCACGCCTGGTCATCTTGCGCGCAGGCTCAGGCAGCCGCGCCTTGCCGGGCGCCAGGCCGGGCCGCTCGGCGGCAAAGCTGACGTCGAGCTCGGGCGTCTTGGCGATCGCCTTCAGGCATGAAGCCACCGAGCGCTTGAACGGTTCGGTCGGAGCTTCCTTGGTGCTGCGGAATTTGGAGTTGGACGTCGTCATCTCGATCTCACCGTCGTCCCGGCGAAGGCCGGGACCCATAGCCACCGACGGTCGTTGCGTCAGGGGAAACTATCAGCGTCGCTTCACCGAGAGACCTCGCGGCATGGGTCCCGGCTTTCGCCGAGACGCCACACCGGGAAAATCAGGACAGCGCCACGTTGACCGCCGATTCCGGCAGCTCGGCGTTGAAGCAGCGCTGGTAGAACTCGGCGACCAGGGGACGCTCGAGCTCGTCGCACTTGTTGAGGAAGGTGACGCGGAAGGCGAAGCCGATATCGCCGAAGATGTCGGCGTTTTCCGCCCAGGTGATCACCGTGCGCGGGCTCATCACCGTCGACAGATCGCCATTGGCGAAGGCGTTGCGGGTGAGATCGGCGAGGCGAACCATCTTGTTGACGATGTCGCGGCCTTCCTGGGTGCGATAGTGCTTGGCCTTCGCCAGCACAATCTCCACTTCCTCGTCATGGCTGAGATAGTTCAGCGTGGTGACGATCGACCAGCGGTCCATCTGGCCCTGGTTGATCTGCTGGGTGCCGTGATAGAGGCCCGAGGTATCGCCGAGGCCAACGGTGTTCGCTGTGGCGAAAAGCCGGAACGCCGGATGCGGCTTGATCACCTTGTTCTGGTCCAGGAGCGTAAGGCGGCCGGAGACCTCCAGCACGCGCTGGATCACGAACATCACGTCCGGGCGGCCGGCGTCGTATTCGTCGAACACCAGCGCGACATTGTTCTGCAGCGCCCAGGGCAGGATGCCGTCACGGAATTCGGTGACCTGCTTGCCGTCGCGGACCACGATCGAGTCCTTGCCGACGAGGTCGATACGGCTGATGTGGCTGTCGAGGTTGACGCGCACGCAGGGCCAGTTCAGGCGCGCGGCGACTTGCTCGATGTGGGTGGATTTGCCGGTGCCGTGATAGCCGGTCACCATCACGCGGCGATTCCGGGCGAAGCCGGCGAGAATCGCGAGCGTGGTGGCGCGATCGAAGCGGTAGTCCGAATCGACTTCGGGTACATGAGGATCGACTTCGGAATAGGCCGGCACTTCGAGATCGCTGTCGATCCCGAACACCTGGCGCACCGACACCTTCATGTCGGGCATACCGGAAACTTCCTCAACTTTGGACATGGCGGCGGTCGTCATCAATCCTCCGAGGTCCCGGGCGGTCCCGAAACCGGTTATTCGCACATTGGCTGCGGCAGGGTGCTGAAAATCAACCTACCAGAGACAACGGGCCGGCAGAAGCCCGCGCGCCAATCAAAGTTCCGTTGTCTTTTCATTTAGATAGGCAAGGAACGCAGTTTTGGGAGGGCTGCCTTGCGAATCACGCTCGAATTTCGGGCGGGCAGCCGCCCTGCCTGCGCGAATGGCACTTTTGCCGCCGCTTCCTACTTGTGTAGGATCTGAACCCCCAAGGTGAACCCCAAGGCCTCAGCCACCACGAAAGACGACGTGACGTCCTTCCTTGATCCCTTCATATCCTTCGTTTCGACCCATGCGGGGCTGGCCTATCTGACCCTGTTCCTGGCGGCGCTGCTCGAAGCCGTGCCGGTGGTGGGGTCGGTGATCCCCGGCTCGACCATCATCCTGGCGCTGAGCGCCCTGATCCCGGACGGAGACCTCAAACTTCCATGGGTGCTACTGGCGGCGGCGGCCGGCGCCGTGCTGGGCGACGGCTCGGCCTACTGGATTGGGCACCGGCGCCAGCGCGAGATCCTCAACACCTGGCCGCTGACCAATTATCCGCGCGTGATCGCCGAGAGTGAGACATTCTTCCGCCGCTTCGGCACCTGGGCCGTGTTCTTCGCCCGCTTCGTGCCGCCGATCCGCGCTTTCGTCCCGGTTACCGCCGGTGCGGTGGGGATGGCGCCGGCAAGGTTTTACGCGGTGAACATCCCGGCGATCCTGGCGTGGGCGCCGGCGCACGTGCTGCCGGGCGTGCTGGCGGTATCGGCCCTGCACGAATATTACGGGCTGCCGCACCATGCACATCTGATCAAGCACATCTGGATCCTGACCGTCGTCGGCGTCGCGATCATCCTGGGTGTGGTGATCTGGATCATCCGCCACCGGAACGGTAACGGCATCGCGGCGGTCAAGCCGCCGGCTTAATCCTGTCGCCAAACACTCCGCCCTCATCCTGAGGAGCCCGCGAAGCGGGCGTCGCGAAGGATGGCCGCGGGGCGAGAGTGGTGGCCTGCATGGTTCGAGACGCGCGTTCCGCGCTCCTCACCATGAGGGGTCTAGCTCCTGGATTCCCCGCTCCCCATCCGCCGCCCCGGCGCAGGCCCCACATAGCGCGCGCGGGGGCGGATCAGCTTGCCGAACTGCAACTGCTCGCTGGCATGCGCGATCCAGCCGACGCTGCGGGCCATCGCGAACAGTGCGAGCTCGCTGCCGGGCGGCAGACGCAGCGCATGCACGAGGACTGCGAGCGCATAGTCGATGTTGACGAGCTCGCCGGTCGCCTCCGCGATCCTCTCCGGCACTTCCCTGGTAAATTTCCGCGGCGCACCCGCACGCGACAACGCGTTCAACAGCGATTGCGCGCGGGGATCGCCGCGCTTGTAGACGCCGTGGCCGAACCCGGCAAAGCGCTCGCCTAGCGCGACGCGCTCGCGGACCATGGGAGCGACATCACGATCGACCAGCGTCTTCACGAGTTGCGAGGCCAGCACGCCGGCGCCGCCATGCTTGGGGCCTTTCAGCGCGGCGAGGCCGGCGATGACGGAGTCGTAGAGATTGAGGCCGGTCGACGCCGCGCAGCGCGCAGTGAAGGTCGATGCGTTCAATTCGTGATCGGCGAGCAGAACCAGTGCGCGGCGAATCAGATCGGGCGCATGCTTGTTGTCAGGCGCCCAGGCCTTCGCGATCTCTTGATGCAGCGGCTCGGCCGACGGCTCGGTATTGAGCATGGTCGCAACCAGCAGCCGGACGATGCGCCCGCCGACCATCGCGCGGCCATCGGGCGCGCGGGTGAAGGCGCGGGGATCGGCGCTCGTCGCGAGCGCCAGCACCGCGATGGCGCGATCAATCGGCGCCGCGCGGCGCGCGGCCTCTGCGATGGTACGCATCTCCTCGGATAGCTGGGGCTGATTGTCCGGCGCGAATGGATCGACGCCGGAGACATCCCAGAGCAGCGTCGCTGCGTGTTCCAGCGTGTCGTTCTCGGCGAGATCGACGCAGTTGACGCCGCGATAGATCGCGCCGTCCTCGGTGATGGTCGAGATTTCCGTATCCATCACCGGCAGGTCGGCGTCGAAGCTGCGCAGGCCGCGCGGCTCCGGCGACGGCACGCGGCGCTCCTTCAGCGCGCGGACGTCCTCGGCGCGATAGCGGTTCTTGCGCGAATCCGGCGTCGGCTCGGAACGGATCAGGCCGCGGCTGACATAGGCGTAGAGCGTGGCCGGCGAGATCGCGAGCTCGGCGGCAGCCTCCCGGGCCGAGAGGTAGAGCTCCGTAGAATTTTTCATATTGATTTATGTAATCAAGATTGATCAATCTGTCGAGAGGCCCGACCTTTCCATCCGTGAACAGGAGATTTGGGCCATGAACATCCACCTCACCAAAAGCCAGATCGGGCTGGACGGCGCTCCCGCGGCTGAAACCGTATTGAGCCATGTCGACGGCGAGCGCGGCGAACTGATCATCGCCGGCGAGCATGTCGGTACCCTCGCCGCCAAATCGAGCTTCGAGGGTGTCACCGCCCGGCTCTGGAACGGCGCCAGCAGGACCACGCTGAGCGAGGCCAATGTGCGGGCGAGCTTAGGGGCCGCACGCGAGCGCGCCTTCGCCCGGCTGCCGGACCTTTTGCCGGCGACAAGCGGCATGGGCGTCGTCGACGGGTTCCGCGCGGCGGCCGCAGGACTTCGCGCGGAGAACGGGCTGGAACATGAGGCAACCATCGTCGGCGCGTTTCCGGTGATCGCAGGCGCGCTGGTCCGGCGCGCCAAGGGGCTCGATCCCGTCACGCCCGATCCGAATGCGAGCCACGCCGCCGATACGCTTCGGATGCTGCGCGGCGCTTCACCGGAGCCGCGTGAGGTCGCGGCACTCGACGCTTATTTCGTCACGGTCTGCGATCACGGCATGAACGCCTCGACCTTCACCACGCGCGTGGTGGCCTCGACGCAGGCCGACCTGTTCGCCGCGGTCACCGCCGGCTATTGCGCGCTGACCGGCCCCCTGCATGGCGGCGCGCCGGAGCCGGTGCTCGAGATGCTGGATGCGATCGGCACGAGCGATCGGATCAAGCCATGGGTCGATGCGGCACTGGCACGCGGCGAACGGCTGATGGGCTTTGGCCATCGCGTCTATCGCGTGCGCGATCCGCGCGCTGATGTCCTCAAGACCGCGATCGAGCGGCTGTCCGGCGATGGCGCCGACCTGCCCTTCGCCGGCGAGGTCGAAGCCTATATCCGCAGCGCGCTGCGCAAGAAGAAGCCGGACCGGCCGCTGGAGACGAATGTCGAGTTCTTCACCGCGATCCTGCTCGATGCGCTCGCGATTCCGCGCCAGGCCTTCACGCCGATCTTCGCGGTTGCGCGCGCAGCCGGCTGGACCGCCCATGCACGCGAGCAGCAGCGGACGGGGCGGTTGATCCGGCCGAACTCGTCGTATGTGGGGGCGATGCCGAAGGAGTAGGGAACGCGTAGCCCGGATAGTGCGAAGCGTCCTTCCCCTCTCCCCTTGTGAGGGCTTTGCACAGATGTCGAAAGCTGATGCTTGGGAGCTTGATGGGCTTTTTTTGAGATAAGCCTGCTGCGGTGAGCGGCATTTTGCTCCTTTCGCCCCGCTGTTGTCCCC
>JAEWFG010000138.1 GCA_023388935.1 Pseudomonadota bacterium
CTGAGGCTCTCAATCTGTTGGCAACGGTCAATTCCAGGAGAGATGCATGGGGACCGATATCCTGGTGTCGCGCGAACTAAAATCGCTGCAGGACCAGCTTGCGGCCGCAAAAATCGATCGTGCCGCATACGCTGAGACATCGGCCGCGCTCCCGGATCATGCGGCGAGCGCGACCGAGCCATCGGCCAAGCCGCCGGAGGAAGCCGAACTGCAGGACTACCTGCGCCAGTTCGCCGAAGACGTCACCGAGTTGTTCGGTGAGGCCGAGCAGAACATCTCGGCCCACCCGACCCAGAGCGTTGCCGGAGCGCTGATCCTTGGGATTTTGATCGGCCGCCTGCTGGGCAGGCGATGAGGAGCCGCTGTTATGATTGATCACCTTCTTCGCGATTTCCAGGTCCTGCGCAAGGCGGACATGTTGATCGGAAAAATCTGGCTGAACGTGCTGGCGCGACGTCTCGGCGCGTTTGTCTTTGCGGCCCTGATCGGAGTGTTCGGCCTCGGCATGGCAAACGTTGCCGGCTACAACGCGCTCCGAGGCTCGTTCGGGACAGTCTGGGCGGCCGGCATCATGGCGCTGGTGGACTTTGCCATCGCGGGCGTGGTGCTCTTGATCGCGACAAGATCCCGTCCGGGGCCGGAGATCGATGTCGCTCTGGAAGTCCGCAGGACCGCGCTGGACGCGCTTCATGAGGATGCGCGCGACCTCAAGCTGACTATCGACGCGATGGGTCAGGAGATTAAGAACGTAAAGCAGAGCGTGGCCGCGCTTGTTCACAATCCGCTCGACGTCGCGGCAGAGAAGCTGCTGGTCCCCGCCGCGTTATCGTTGTTGAGAGGGCTGCGCTCGAAGAAAGAGAACTTGTAACTGCGCCAAGGCGGGTGACGCCTATCTCTGAACGACCCAGGCACAAGTTCAGCGACGGGACGCAGGGATCCGTCACCCGTATCGCCGACGCATAGCGGCAAACACGCTGGAGTTCGTGGAGCGCATCATCGAGGACATGCCGTTTCCCACCGCTCGGGGCCCGCGAGTTCTTCTGAGGCCGTGCAACAATCCCTGATGGACCGGGCGCTAAAGTTCCGGCCCAAAAAGCCGCACTCACCGCATCTGAACGGCAAGGTCGAACGGACGAAAAGGGCATATCTCGAAGAGTTTTGGTCAACAGTCGATCCGAAGGCAGCTGACATCGAGGAACGGATTGCCGAATGGCAATATCATTGGAATTGCCGTCGCCCGCATGCCGCACTCGCCGGCGGCACGCCTGTCGATCGCGTCTGCGACCTGGCGAACGTCACCCCGTCCGCAGACTAGGTGGAATCCCAGATCGACCCTGCAAAAGAACCGATTAAGATCTCGGACTATCGTTTCGATCAGACGTTCGCTCCGCTGAAACGATCTGACCAGACCCTACGCAGTCGCGCGCACGACCGAGCTTCCCATTAACACGAGATTTCTTGGAAACGAGCTGTCATGCTGAGCTTCCGCCGCCTTCGGCGGTACCGGCTCCTCTACGCCTTGCAGGCGACGATCCCGCATCTCACGCGATGATCGCTACATCGCCTCACGAAATCTCCCGCCTTCCGGACGTGGAGGACGGCAAAGCCATAAAACGCAAGGTCAAGGCCTATCCGATCGGCTACTTCCACATCGATATTGCGGAAGTCGGAACCGCCGGGGGCAAGCTCGTCGAGCGCATGAACCGCACCATCAAGGAAGCCACCGTCAAACGCTTCCATTACGACACACGCACGCCGAGTTGCGCAGCCATCTCGCCGACTTCGTCAACGCATATAACTTTGCAAACGGTTTAGGAGCCTCAAGGGCCTCGCCCCCTACGAGTACATCTGCAAGGCCTGGACAAAAGAGCCCGAAAGCTTCACCCTCAATCCGCTCCACCAGATGCCGGGACTAAACACTTAGCGAACGTGGTTGCGGCATGAGGCTTGGTCCAATCCCGGCAAAAAAGCTATTTGCGCACGATCGTGCCGCCAATTCGTTTCATAGTCGCTTCAAACGTGCTCAGGCCGGAGTCGGCGATCTCGGCCGTGATCGCGTGGGTTCCAGGCGCCACATCCCGCGATGTATCGTCAATAAGCTGTCTTGTCGGTCGATGAGTTCAGCGGATGCGCCAATCAGCCGCTCGCCGCGCCTATGACTGCTGCCGCAGGACCCAAAAGGCAAGCCGGCAGGCCCGCCGACCAGTCCTTCCGCTGCGCTTGCGCCTGAGCCCTCGGCCGTTAGATCCTGTGTACCCTGTAAGTCACGTGCGAGAACGCTTGCAAGCCGAACGTTGAAGGTGTCATCGGCGCGCAAGCTCTTGAGCTCATTCAAAGCGTCAGCAACCGTTGCCAGATTTGGCAACTTGGCAACGCCGAATGCGCTCATCTGGAATCTCCGATCGCTGACACTGCTCGCACTGTCATCCGGCAGTTGGGACATTATCTTGATCTTGCTCAAATACGCTCAAGCGACGATCCGGCGCCAATCGCGCGACCTGATAAGTGGACGCTGCTCAGCGACGTCTCCGTTGATCCACATCAAGCACGGTGGTCACGGAATGCTGCATTGTTCAGGCGCGGCCGCTGTTCAGGAGATTTCGGATGGCACACTCGGATTTTACTTTCAAACTCGTTCGAAAGGTCGACGTAGATGTCGACTTTCATCGACATCAGGCTGTGATTTCCTGCGAAAGCCCCGAGGGGGAAAAGATCAAGCTCATGGTCGATTTCCAAACGCTCGAGGAAATTCACGCCAAGATTCAGCAGGGTTTGGATACAATCCACAGTTAGCCAAGCGAGCTTCAGCCGAGATCTGATTGCCTTGGCTTCGCCCGTAAGCTGACTGCTTTTCGCGCAAGCTTGGTGCTGCTCAGGAGGCGGGTGCTCAAAAAGGGGCGTCCCGTTCAAGGTCTCGCTATGGATGACACGCGAAGCACGCCAGAGTCGTCATCCACTACCGATAGAGCTGCTCCTCCAGCAACTCCAAATCTACAACAACCGAGTTCCAGTCCGCCAGGAAATCGCTCTTTTTGATTCCCAAGCCTCGGCTCGAACCGCGTCGGAGGGTCTCGACGCAAGTTGATCCTTTGCTCTTCAACTGGGTCTACAGCGGCTTGTTCCGCGTTGAAGTACTTGCCGCGTTCTCGCAACTTATCTTTGAGAGCCTGAACGCGTTTGCGACATCGATTTCGAGCCTGAAGATGCCGAGCCAAGCGCGGAAGCCTTGCTAGGGTGCGAGCGCTCGTCGGGAATGAGGTCGCACAACGCGCTGGTTGCCGGCCCGATCGCGGCGGCATCCTGGCGGATGCCTGCGACGGTCCAGCCGGCGTCTCCGGGAGTCAAGGGAGCGATATTACGTCTCGCGCTTTGCGCGGGCCGATTTCATCTGATTGAGGCATATACGCGTGACGACCTTGAGAGACGCCCGCGGAGACTCGACGCGTCCTCTCGGTCCCGTGTCATCTGATATACGCCTTCCGCACGGCATCCTCCACCTCAGCCAGCGAGCCGAGCATCCAGTAGGCCTCCTGTCAGATGGCGGCCGAGCCCTTCGAACTGGTCTGCGGGTCCGCGCCCGATCCCCTCAGGCAATTTGCCGTCTTGTAAGGCGTCCGTCATGGTGCACGCCTGCGGAAGTGACGGTCATAAATTTCAACTGGCCAGTCGGTCGTCCAGACCGTGGGCTCGCGCGCTCCGATGGCAAGTCGGTTGAAGGCATTGATCAGAGCGATCGCAGCGGAGAGCGCGATGATCTCATCTGCGAGAGTTGGCGCCGCAGTCCTTCAAACACGTTTTCAAGCGCCTCAGTTTAAGCGATCCCGTCAAGCTCGCGGTCCATGCCAGCGCGGCCCTTTCGATCCGAGATCAGGGTCGGCTCGTGCCAGCCATCGAGCAGGAGCAACCGGCCGGGGCTTTCAGCCTGCTTGTATGCTTCGGCGCTGGGCATATGCGGCACTGATCACACCCGAGCGATTATCATTAGGTCGACATCAGAGAACCCGCCTTGTGCTTGCCGTTCAGAGTGACCTGCGCGCCAACGATACTTTTCGGCTGCGTTTCCGCATGACGCGACATCAAGGCTTCGTACACCTCGTCGTCCTCCAACGCATCGTCAAGGCGGCGCCGCTCAGCTGCCGGCGCTTCATTTGCCGGTGAAACCGAATGCGACTCAATCGCGTTCGGCTGTCTCTCGACCGCGTTCCTGAACATTTTGCATTCTCCAGAACTGATCGGTCTAGCAATAGGTATGCCCTTGGCAAGGCGTGGTGTTGAGCAAGATCAAAGCCCACTTGATCCACCCGCGACACCTCGGCAGTCGCCAAGCGGCTTCAACGATGCGCGCAGGGTAAGCGCACTCAGGTAGCGTTACTGCCGCAATTCCAACTCCTGCTCACCGACCGGATGGCAAGCGGATTTTCCCGAGTCAGCTCGAGTTCTTCCGTCTCGTGGCGGATCACCAGACGCTCGCCGTCTCGCAACGCGTACTCCACCTTGTCCAGACCGATTTCGATCTCAAGCAGTTGGCCGCGATAGGTCACAGGAAATCGAAGTATGGCATTGTCCTGGGGCGCGCGACATGGCCAGAACGACAACGTACCGTCATGGTCCCGCATGCCTCCCAAACCATAGGTTAGCATCATCCAGGTGCCGCCCATTGAGGCGATGTGACAGCCGTCCTTGACGTTCCCGCCAACGTCGGCCAAGTCCATCAGCAGCGCCGCCATTCCGTAACGAATGGCTTTCTCAATGTCGCCGACCTGGGCGGCGATGATCGCCTCCACACATGAGGACAACGACGAATCCCCTGTTGTCAATGGATCGTAGAAATCAAAGTTGCGCCTCTTAGCATCCAGCGGGAACGCATCGCCCAACAAAAACATGGCCAAAACCACGTCCGCCTGCTTAATCACCTGTTTCCGGTAAATGTTCAGAGGGTGGTAAAATAGAAGTAATGGATAGTGCTCGGCCGGTGTGTTCCGGAAATCCCAGCGCTCCTTGTCCAGGAAGAGGTCGTCCTGGGGTATGATCTTCAGCTTCTCGTCGTACGGCACATACATGTTCTCCGCGGCGCGGGCCCATGCTTTGACCTCGGAGGGCTCGAGCGCCGTTTTTTGTACAAGCGCGTTGTATGCATCCGGATCTGTCGCCCGCAAGGATTCGACGACCTCGACTGCGTAACGCAGATTTTCGCGGGCCATCAAATTCGTATAGGCGTTGTTATTCACGACCGCATTGTATTCATCGGGACCGGTGACGCCGTTGATGCAGAACTTTCCCTTTCTTGCGTCTGAGTAAAACCCCAGGTCCGCCCACAGCCGCGCCGTTTCGACAAGCATCTCGGCACCGAAGTTTCGGAGGAACGCTTCATCGCCGGTCGCCAACACATATTTGCGCAGCGCGTACATGATATCCGCGTTGATGTGGTATTGCGCGGTTCCGGCGGCGTAATATGCCGATGCTTCTTCTCCGTTGATGGTACGCCATGGGAACATGGCTCCTCGATGGCCTAGTTCCTTGGCGCGTGCGCGCGCCTGAGGCAGCATGTTATACCGGAAGGACAGCAGGTTTCTGGCAATCCGAGGGGATGTGTAGATCAAGAACGGCAGCAGATAGATCTCGGTGTCCCAAAAATAGTGCCCCTCATAGGCTTGTCCGGTCAGGCCTTTCGCGGGCACGCCTGTCTCTTCCGCGCGCGCCGAGGCCTGCAGGACATGAAAGAGGTTGAAGCGGATCGCTTGTTGGATCTCGATTGTGCTGCGCTTTATTCGGTCCTCCCTGATGTCCTTGATACGGACATCGCTTCGTCTCCAGAAATCATCCATGTACTGCTGCTGAGCGGCAAGCAGCGGCTCAAATCCATGGGCCGCTACGCGATCCAGTGTCCATTCAGCACGGCCACAGAGCTCTTCGGCCGAAGCCATCTGCGAGCTGTGATAAACCATGTACTTGGTGAATCGTATCTGACAGCCGGGCTGCGCATCGATCGTGAAGATGACTTGGCCGAAATCCGCGGTTTGCATAACCTTGTACGAGTGCGAGCAGGAGCTCTCCAGCACACTCTCAGTCGCACATGCCAGAATGAAGCGACTCTTTTCGGTCGCGTGACACAACACGATGCGCCGGTCTCGAGAATAGCCGGCTCGTGGATGCAGCACCCGGCCCAAGAAGGCTCTCGCCAGCCGCGGATCACCCCCGTCGTCGTGGCGGCCGGTTCCATTGGCCGCCGTCTCCGAGGAGATCACAAGGAAGGCTTGCGCATTAAGGAGCGTCACACAGTAGGAGATGGCGGCAACGTGCCTATTGGGGAACGAGACCAAACGGCGAGATGTGATCAATACCTGCTTGCCGGCGGGAGTTTCCCAGAGGATCTCCCGGTCGAGTGTGCCGAGCTTCATGTTGATGCGCCGGTCGTAGTTTAGGAGATGCGCGTTGGACAAGCAGAAGGGCTCGTCATCCACGAAGAGCTTGATGATCTTACTGTCGGTCACGTTGCAGATCGTCTGGCCCGTTCGCGCGAAACCATAAGCATCCTCTCCGTAAACGATAGGGCGAGTTTCATAGAACCCGTTGATGAAAGTGCCATTCTCGGCGCAGGGATCACCTTCCTCCGGGCATCCGCGCATGCCGAGATAGCCGTTGCCGAGCGCCAGCATCGCTTCCGATTGCGCCAAGAAATCAGGGTGAAACGCTTTTTCGATCACGTTCCACTCGTCGGCCGGATAGTCCCGAGATGGCGGTCTGAGGCGTTCATGATGCAGCATCGGCTATGCCTCCTACGATTGCGCGAAGCGTTGGTCAGTCGACCAACTCGGCCAAATCCTCGACCACGAGATGCGCGCCATGACGCTTCAACTCCTCCGCATTTCCCCTGCGCGCAACACCAATGACTAGCCCGAACTTGCCATTCGAGCCGGCTTCCACCCCGGAAAGGGCATCCTCGATGACAACCGCTCGTTTGGGCTCGACGGCGAGGAGCCTTGCCGCCGCCAAGAACGTGTCCGGGGCCGGTTTCCCTGCAAGCCGCTGGTTGTCGATCACCTTGCCGTCGACCCGCACCTCGAAGAACTCGTCCAATCTTGCGGCCCTAAGGACTGCATCGCAGTGTTGACTGGACGTGACGACGGCAATTTTGAATCCCTCGCGACGGAGTTGCTGAATGAATTGCACGCTTCCAGCGTAAGCCTCCACGCCCACCTCCGCGATGACTCGGTTCACCATGTGGTCCTTGCAATTCCCGAGTCCGTGCACGGTTTCGACGTTCCCCGAGTCATCGAGATTTCCCTCGGGAAGTTGAATACCGCGTGATCTCAGGAAGTCGCGGACGCCGTCGAAGCGCGGCTTCCCATCCACGTAGAGCTGATAGTCCGCGGCCAGATCGAAGGGGCGAAATGCTTCCCGTCGCTCACTCGCACGCCTCTGAAGGTATTCGTCGAACATCTGTTTCCAACACTTGGCGTGGATGTTTGCGGTGTTCGTGATTACGCCATCAAGATCAAAGAGGACCGCGTCGTATTGATCGCGATTGACGCACTTGCTCTTTGGCTGCTGCATGAATTGCTCTCCTGTCGTCCAGGCAATCGACCGCCGTAAGCCTCTCCCCGATCTAATCGGGGAGAGGCCCGTTCCAGATCCGTACAGCCGGTATTCCGTGATAGTAGCTCAGCACGCACAGGGTGCCCGTATTCAGCAGAAAGTGTTCACCGCCGCGTGGCGGCAACCCGATCCAGCGCGCCACGAAGACGCGCAGCACGTGTCCGTGCGCAAACAGCACAGTATCGCCCTGGACAGCGCGCGAACGCGCGATCACCCGATCCACTCTCGCGCCGACGAGCGCTGGTGTCTCGCCACCCGGACACCCATCCCGAAAGATCAACCACCCCGGCTCGATCTCCTCGATTTGCATGGGTGTCAGCCCCTCGTACTCGCCATAATTCCACTCGACGAGGTCGGGGTCGATCACGACCTTCTTGCCCAGGCCGGCCAGTTCGCACGTCTCTCGCGCCCGGCGCATTGGACTGCAAAGAACAAGCTCAAATGCCCTGGTGGCGAGCACAGACCGCATCCGCTCCGCAAGCCGGCGGCCACCAGCAGTCAATGGAATGTCTGTCTTACCAGTGTGCTGACCAGTGAGACTCCACGCTGTCTCCCCGTGCCTGATCGCGAACACATCCACGTTCGCCTCCCGCCAGCAGCATCATACGTTGTCGGCCGCCGTCGAACCAGCCGCTGGAGACGACGCCTCTCGCCCCCACCTCCAGCCGGTGATCTCGGGCATGTCGTCGCCATATCGGGCAATGTACTCCTTGTGATCAATGAGCTTGTCGCGGATTGCCTGTTTGGCGTAAGCGGCTCGCGGACCAAGCTTTGGCAGGCGATCAATCACATCGCCGACGAGGTGAAAGCGATCGAGATCGTTCAACACGCACATGTCGAACGGGGTCGTGGTCGTGCCCTCTTCCTTATAGCCGCGCACGTGGATGTTATGATGGTTCGTGCGTCGGTAAGTCAGCCGGTGGATCAACCATGGATACCCGTGGAATGCAAAGATGACCGGCTTATCCGTGGTGAAAAGGGCATCAAAATCGGGATCCGACAAGCCATGCGGGTGCTCGGTCGATGGCTGGATGCGGATTCCGACGAAGTCGCCCAGGCGTACCGATATGAAGTCGCCCGTGGATTCCGAGACGATGTCGCCCACCTTTCCGATTTGATCTCGCCCAGCGGCGAGGCGTTCTGGCCGGCTGGTTCTCTG
>JAEWFG010000150.1 GCA_023388935.1 Pseudomonadota bacterium
CCTCGGAGTCGATCGGTCCGCCCTCATCGCAGCGCTCCAGGCTCAAAACATCGTGCGTCCGGCGGGAGCGATACAGACGAACTCGGAAAGCATCTCGATTCGGGTTTCAGGCAGCTTCCAGTCAGAACAGGACATCGCCAACATCAATTTTTCGGCGGCCGGGCGCATGCTTCGCTTGAGCGATATTGCGCGGGTGCGACGCGGTTATGCCGACCCGCCCCACCCAATGTTTCGGGTCAACGGCCAGCCGGCCATAGGGCTCGCAATCGCCATGCGGGATGGCGGAGATATACTTGCGCTTGGCGCCAACATCAGGAAGGTGATGGCCCAGATCACCACGGAACTCCCGATCGGAATCGAGCCAAGCCTGGTCGCGGACCAGCCCATCGTGGTTGATCACGCCATCCGGGAGTTCATGGTCTCGCTGATGCAGGCGATCGCCATCATCATGGGGGTGAGTTTCATCAGCCTCGGCGTGCGACCCGGCCTGATCATCGCGCTCGCGATACCGTTCACGCTGGCGATCGTCTTTCCGATCATGGGACTTCTCAGCATCGACATGCAACGCATATCGCTGGGGGCGCTGATCATAGCGCTCGCGTTGCTGGTCGACGATGCGATGACGACGACGGACGCGACGCTCAGCAAATTGGCGCAGGGCGCCAGCAAGGTCGAGGCGGCGACTTTCGCATACCGGACCCATGCGATGGCGATGCTTGCGGGCACGCTGGTGACGATCGCGGGTTTCATCCCGGTGGGCTTTGCGGCGAGCTCGGCTGGCGAATACACGTTCTCGCTTTTCGCCGTGGTTACGATTGCGCTGCTGGTGTCGTGGTTCGTAGCGGTTATTTTTACACCACTGCTCGGCGCTGCGATCCTCGTTCCGCCCAAGCAAGCCAATTCGGCGGATCCGGGCAGGATTTTTCGTATGTACCGGAGCTTCCTGACATCGGCGATGCGCGCCAAATGGCTGACGATCGCGATATCGGCGGCGCTCTTTGTCGCTTCGATCCTTGCGATGCCCTTGATCCCGCGGCAGTTCTTTCCATCGTCGGATCGTCCGGAACTGCTGGTGGATATCAGCTTGCCGCAGAATGCATCGATCTACGCGAGCGAAGCTGCCGCGAAACGCCTGGACGCGGCTCTCTCGACCGACCCCGATGTGGCAAGGTGGAGCACCTATGTCGGGCGCGGCGCGATCCGCTTCTACTTGCCCCTCAACGTCCAGCTGCCGAACGACTTCTTCACGCAGGCCGTGGTGATAGCCAAGGACGTTGCCGCACGCGAACGCCTGCATTCCAGGCTCGAAAAGTTGCTGGCGCAGGAATTCCCGAACGCCATTGCATTCGTTTCTCCGCTCGAGCTTGGACCCCCCGTTGGATGGCCGGTGCAGTATCGGGTCAGCGGGCCTGACGTAGAACGGGTACGAGAGATCGCGCTCAAGGTAGGACAGATCGTTGCTTCCAGTCCGGACACCAAGCAGGTCAATTTTGATTGGATGGAGCCCGATCGGCAGGTGCGGATTCGTGTAGACCAGAACGAGGCGCGCCTTCTCGGCCTCAGCTCGCAGGCGATCGCGTCCGTCCTGAACACGGTCATCACGGGCACGCCCGTTACCCAGGTCCGCGACGATATCTATCTGGTCAACGTGGTGGCGCGCGCGACCGACGAGCAGAGGGTTTCGCTGGACGGCCTGCGTAATCTCCAGGTGGCGCTTCCGGGCGGACAGACCGTACCTCTCAGCCAGTTTGCTTCCTTCGAATATGACCAGGAGTTTCCACTCATCTGGAGGCGCGACCGCGTTCCGACCTTGACCGTCCAGGCTGCGATCGTTGGCAACACGTTGCCGGAAAGCGTGGTCACGTCGCTGTCGCCAGCGATCGACGAATTCCGAAAGACGCTTCCGCCGTCGTACAGCGTGGTCGTGGGCGGGACGGTGGAGGAAAGCCAGAAGTCGCAGGCATCTGTGTTGGCCGTGGTTCCCGTGATGCTGCTCGTTATGTTCACGGTCCTCATGATCCAGCTCCAAAGCTTCCCGCGGCTGTTCATGGTCCTTAGCGTAGCGCCGCTCGGCCTGATCGGAGTCGTTGCAGCGTTGCTGATTTCCAGCAGGCCGCTCGGATTCGTCGCCATTCTCGGAGTGCTCGCGCTCCTCGGCATGATCAGCAAGAACGCGGTCATTCTGATTGGTCAGATCGACGCCGAACGCGCCCTCGGCAAGACGCCCTGGGAAGCCGCGGTAGACGCCAGCAGCTCCCGATTTCGGCCGATCATGTTGACGGCTATATCGACTGTCCTTGGGATGATCCCAATCGCGCCGACCGTGTTTTGGGGACCGATGGCGTTCGCGATCATGGGAGGCTTGCTGGTTGCGACGGTTCTTACGCTCGTCTTCCTGCCCACGCTTTATGTCGCGTGGTTCGGCGGGACAGAGCGGGCCGACAATCCCGCACTGCACAAGCCGGTTTAACGCTGGCACGAACTGCACAGTAATATGTGGAAACTCATATCAGTCATGCGAGGATTTTTTCTCTTTAAGGGAAAGCGACCCGATGGTTGGGGGAAAACACGGGTGTATACTCCAGTCGTTCCCTTAGGGGTGGTGCGGCTCGGGCGTCGCTGCCGGCACCGCTGCGGGGGTAGTCCTCGAAATTGGCCGTTGAGTGCCGATTTCGAGAATGGCCCTGGAAAGTTGGGTGCGTACCGTGAAGCCTCACAACCCTCCTGCGCGTTCGCTGACGGGGCCCGGCATTGCGGAGCAGCCGATTATCTCGGAAACGGTCGGCGATCGACTGGGCTGGACTCAGTGTGACGACCTTCTTTTTGCCGTGTGCCCGTTGCGCGGCGGGCGTTTCGCATATGAGGGGATCAATAAGGCCTTCGAAGCGCTACTGGGGATGTCATCGCGCGAAGTGCCGATGCGCGATATTTTCGATTGTATGAGGAGCGAAGATTCCGAGGCTGTCTGTGAGGTCCTCCGGGCGTGCGTTGCAGGGAGAGCTGAGGTTAGAGTTCACCACAGCCTGACACTCGGTGGTTTCCGGCGGAACGTCGAGACAATCGTTGTTCCGATCCTCGATCCGGCGGCTGGCGCCATTGTCCGATTGATCGGTTGTCACCGGATCCTCCCTAAGGAGTTTCCCGAGGGCGAACCCGATGAGGCGCCCGACCTTCACAACAGCATTGGCCTGGCCGCCATTCAGGAGGATATCCAGCAGCGGATAGCGTCCGAGCTTCATGATTCGACATGCCAGCATTTGGTTGCCGCGAGTCTTGGCCTGATGCGCATCCGCACCTGCCTTGGCGCTGCGGATGGAGGCGAGCGCCTTTGTGATGACGTCGATGCGTCAATCGACGAAGCCCTGAGGGAGATCCGCTCTCTCACCTATCTGCTGCATCCCCAGCATCTGATGGCGGAGGGACTGAAGGCAACGATCGAATGCTACGCTCACGGCTTTGCTGCACGTACGTCGTTGCGCGTCAGCATCAGTATCGACGCCGGTGTTGATCGGCTGTCTTACGAGAGCCAGCGCTCGTTACTGCGGGTCGTCCAGGAAGGGCTCACGAACATCTTCCGCCACGCGAAGGCGACAGAGGTCAAAATTAACATCGGTGCAGTCGACCGGCAGTTCCGGTTGACGATCAGCGACAATGGACGCGGCTTCCCGGTCCGCCGCGCAAAGCACGGCAACGGGGCTATGCCGATGGGGGTCGGCATCCCCGCCATGAGAGCGAGACTGGAGCAGCTTGGCGGCCGGCTCGAGATCCGGTCCGATCCGGTAACACAGCACTCCGGCACAACGTTATGCGCGGTGTTTCCGCTTCGCGTCGAAGCGAAGCGGCGCAAGCGAAAATCGCCGCTGCAGTCATGAGTGCCATCGCGGGCACCCGGCGAAGGGATCATGGGGCAACGGTCGCAAGCGGGTTCTGACGACGGTTCCGGCAAACGAAGCATGATCATCAGGAGTTGCCTTCATGAAGCGAATCCTTATCGCCGATGATCACGAAGCGGTCCGTTCGGGTCTTCGCGCGGTGCTCGCGCAACGTGCCGACTGGGAGGTGGTCGCGGAGGCGAGCGACGGCAGCAACGCGGTTGCCGCCGCGATCGAGAGTCAGCCGCATGTCGCTATCGTCGATTTTTCCATGCCGCGCATGACCGGGGTGGAGGTGGCCCGGCGGATCAGGGAGTACCCGCTCCCGACCGAGGTTCTGATCTTTACCGTTCACAACTCCAACTTGCTGGCGCAACAAGCCTATCAGGCCGGCGCGCGGGCATTCCTGGTGAAGTCGGACGCGAACAAGCTGTTGCTGGCGGCTGTCGATTCGCTTCTGGCGCACAGGCCATTCTCGATCAGGAACGGCTTGAACGAGTTTGATCGCGGATCGGCTGATGACGCCAACGTGCATCAGGGACTTACGCCGCGCGAGCAACTCGTTGTCAAGCTGGTCGCCGACGGCTACAGCAACAAGGGCATCAGCGCCATTCTGAACCTGAGCGTGAAGACGACGGAGGCTCACCGGGCCGCCGCGATGCGGAAGCTCGACGTGAACTCCACTGCGGCTCTGGTCCGATACGCAGTTCGAGCAAGACTGGTTGACCAGTGATAGGGAATGCCTCCGTTGGTACATTCGCCGGCGAATATCAGGGTTTTGTAGGATAACCCTTTGAAGGGCGGCCAGTATGATCGCTCGACTTGGCTGCAGGTCATCTCCGTTGATTGCCCGATCGGTTCTGGGCCGACATGCGGGAACGACGCCGTGAAGCGCATCGTGATTGCCGATGATCATGAAGTCGTACGTTCTGGCCTTCGCGCGATCGTCGAGACGCGCTCGAATTGGGTCGTCAGCGGGGAGGCGACCAATGGTGAGCAGGCTCTGGCTCTGGCGGTGGAGACCGCTCCGGACATAGCGATCGTCGATTATTCGATGCCGCTCATGAACGGACTCGAGGTCGGTCGCCGCCTCAGGTCGATGCATCTGCGTACCGAAGTTCTGATCCTTACGATGCACGAGAGTGAGGAACTCTTGACCGAGGCCATTCTGGCGGGCGTTCGCGGCTTCCTGTTCAAGTCGGACGCCAGGAAACATCTGATTTCCGCGATCGAGGCCTTGCTTGATGGCCGGCCCTACTTCACCAGCGCGCTGTTGGAGAAGCTTCTGCACGACTACCAAATGAACAAGCAGAACAAGTCGGGCGTTCTGCTCACCTCACGCGAACAGAGCGTGGTTCAGCTCATCGCGGAGGGACATACAAACAGATCGATCGGCGCCATCTTGAAGCTGAGCGTAAAAACTGTCGAAACTCATCGTGCCGCCGCTATGCGCAAGCTCGGGATGTCATCGACCGCGGAGCTTGTCCGCTATGCCATCCGCAAGAAACTGGTTGCGCCCTGAGCTCCTGCCGCGAGAAGGCCTCCCTGATCAAGTCAGGGCTCTGGAGGAAGACCCTACTCGGATTGGACAGTGGAGGGGGCTCTATGCCTGTTCAAGTCAGCTACCCCGGACGGTCAACAGCTATGGCGATTTTGAGCGAATTTTCGGAGGTCTCTGGACGGGCGGCACGCTTGGCTATGCGGTGCGCGATTTCTTCCAGAACGGCGGTGCTCAAGCGATCATTGTCCGACTGTACAATGATGACACCGGCGCGAACGCAAAACCGGCCAAGAGCAAGCTGAACGTAGGCAACTTCTCTCTCGAGGCTGCGGACAAGGGAGCCTGGGGCGCGAACCTGCGAGCCAGCATCGACACCAATGTGTCCGCCGACGTTGCAGCGCAGATGGGCCTTGCGGCGCAGGACCTTTTCAATCTCACCGTCACGGAAGTGGATGCCACCGAAAACGTCGTGACACGCGAAGTCTTTCGCAACCTTTCGGTCAAGGATGGTCCGCAACGGATCGACAACGTCTTGAAGCAGCAGTCCGAACTGGTGCGCTGGAGCGGAGCATGGCCGCCCAATCCGTTGCCCAACATCACTGCCGGCGATGACGATGTCACCAAGGCCGAGAGGCAGCTCGCCGCGGCCAACGCGGCCGACCCACAAGTGCCGGCTGACATCAACAACGCCCAGCAGGCGGTCGCCACGGCGAAGGCGGCCATGGTCGCCTCCGACGGGTTGGCGTTGACGTTGAAAGACAGTTTCAACCCCGCCCAGGCCCAGGCTTCCAAGCTTGGACTCTATGCGCTCGACCAGGCCGATCTCTTCAATCTGCTTTGCATTCCGCCTTACACGACCAGCAACAACGTGGAGACCGGTCTGATCTCGATCGCCGCCACCTATTGCGAGCAACGGCGCGCCATGTTGCTGGTGGATCCCCCGAGCGACTGGGTCGACGTCGCAACCGCTCAATCCAAGTTTACCTCCACGACCAACGATTTCGTCGGGACCCGCAGCAGGAACGCCGCGTTTTTCTATCCGCGTCTTAAGATGCCAAATCCACTGCACAACAATCAGGTGGAGGAGTTCGTACCGTGCGGTGCGGTCGCCGGCGTCTTTGCCAGGACCGATGCAGGGCGGGGCGTCTGGAACGCGCCAGCAGGTCTCGATGCGACGCTGAACGGTGTCCCGCCGATGGACCTGGTCATGACCGACGCCGAGAACGGCCAATTGAACCAGCTTGGCATCAATTGCCTGCGCTCCTTTCCGGCGGCGGGGCATGTGGTATGGGGGGCGCGGACATTGCGCGGCGCCGACCAGCTCGCCGACGAATTCAAATACATCCCGGTCCGGCGCATTGCGCTGTTCATCGAGGAGAGTCTCTATAGGGGGCTGCAATGGGTCGTGTTCGAGCCCAACGATGAACCGCTGTGGGCGCAGATTCGGCTCAATGTCGGCGCCTTCATGCTGACCATGTTCTGCCAAGGAGCCTTCCAGGGGGAATCTCCGAGAGATGCCTATTTCGTCAAGTGCGACAGCGAGGTCACGACGCAGGAGGACATCAATCTTGGCGTGGTGAATCTGCTGGTGGGATTCGCGCCACTCAGGCCGGCTGAGTTCGTTGTGATCAGGATCCAGCAGATGGCCGGCCAGATCGCCACGTGAGGAGAGAGCGCTATGGCTTCTTTCAGCGACAACGCAGCGCGCTTCGATCCTTCCCGACCTCGCGCTAGTTCGACGCCAACGCCGTCTTGGCGACCTCGGCCATCCAGCCGGATGCAACGGGAAGGATCGCGTCGTTGAAATCGTAGCGCGGGCCGTGCAGCTCCGCGCCGTCGCGCAATTCGCCATTGCCGATCCAGACGAACGCGCCCGGCCGCTGCTGGAGGAAGTAGGCGAAGTCTTCGCTGGCCATGCTCGGCGGAAGATCGCGGCGCAGGCGCGCTTGCACCTTTTCGGCGGCCACGCGTGCGACGCCGGCTTCGCGGGGGGCGTTGATCACCGGTCCCACGCCGTGGACGAATGTCGGCGTGACCCTGACGTCAAAGCTCGCGGCGACGCCGGCGCGGATCTGCTCGATCCTCTCGACGATGGCATCCCGCACCGGCACGCGGTTGGTGCGCAGCGTGCCCTTGATCTCCACCTGTCCGGCGATCTGGTTCGGCGCGGTGCCGCCTTGGATCATGCACAGCGAGAGCACGGCCGTGTCGAGCGGATCGACGTTGCGCGCCACGATCGATTGCAGCGCGACGATCAAATGGCCGGCGGCCATCACGGGATCACGCGAAAGATGGGGCAGACCGGCATGGCCGGCATGCCCCCCGATCGTGAGGATGACCCGGCCTCCGGCGGCCATGACGACGCCGTCATGGACGGCGATGGTGCCGGCCTCGAGGCCCGGCCAGTTGTGAAAGCCGAACACCCGCTGCATCGGAAAGCGGTCGAACAGCCCGGCCGCGACCATCGCGCGCGAGCCGCCGTAACCTTCCTCCGCCGGCTGGAAGATGAAATCGACGGTGCCGCTCCAGCTCGTATCGGCGGCCAGCAGCGCCGCGGCGCCGAGCAGCGAGGCGGTGTGCCCGTCATGCCCGCACGCATGCATCACGCCGGGAGTCCTCGAAGCGTAGGCCAGGCCGGTGTCCTCTTTGATCGGGAGTGCGTCCATGTCGGCGCGCAGGCCGACGCGGCTCCGCGCGTGCCCGCGCGTCAGCGTCGCGACGATGCCGTGCCCGCCGATGCCGGCCTCGAAGGGAATGCCGAGCTCGGCAAGCCTTTCCTGCACGAAGGCGGCGGTGGCCTTCTCCTGAAGCGACAGCTCCGGGTGCGCATGAAGATGCTGGCGCCACGCGGTCAGTTTCTGGTGCAGCTCGGGTGTCAAGGCGGGGCGTCTCTCGCAAGGTGGCGGCTGCCGCCACCATAGCGGAATCTTCGTCCACTGCATCCGGCACCAGCGAATGCCTCGCGTGCAGGAAAGCCTGTCGCCTATGGCGACAGCTTCGCCAGCCCCTTCCAGTCAAAGCCGATGCCATGGCCCGGACGGTCTGCTGCCAGGGCCTTGCCGTCCTCGAGCACCAGCGGATGCTCGATATACTTGTCGAGCCCGAAGCCGTGGGCCTCGAGGTAGGAGCGGTTCGGGCAGGCCGCGAGCAGGTGCACGGTGATGTCGTGCGCGCCGTGGCTGGTGACCGGCAGGTTGAACGCTTCCGCCAGCCGCGCGATCTTTATGAACGCACTGACGCCGCCGCAATTGGTCACGTCAGGCTCGGGATAGGAGACCGCCCCAGTGACGATGTAGTTCTTGAACTCCCACAGCGAACGTAAATTCTCGCCTGCCGCGATCGGCACCCCGCCGACTTGCATGATGCGGGCGTGGCCGGCGACGTCGTCGGGGATGATCGGTTCTTCGAGCCAGGTGAGGTCGAACGGAACGAAGGCGCGCGCGGCGCGGATGGCCTCCTCGACCGTCCACTTCATGTTGGCGTCCGCCATCAGCGGAAAGCCGTCGCCGAGATGCTTTCGCATCGCCGCGACACGCGCGACATCCGATTTGAGGTCGGGCCGGCCGACCTTCATCTTGATGGCGCGAAAGCCCTTGGCGAGATTGCCGTCGGTCTGCTCGAGCAGCGCCTCGACGGAGAGATCGAGGTCGATGCCGCCGGCGTAACACGGCACGCGCGCATCGAAGCCGCCGAGCAGGCGGAACAGCGGCAATTTGGCGCGCCGCGCCTTCAGGTCCCACAGCGCGATGTCGAGCGCCGAGAGCGCCAGCACCGTCGGTCCACCGCGCCCGCCATAGTGCAGGGCCCACCAGACGTGATGCCAGACGGCTTCCGTGTCGTCGGCCTCGCGGCCCTCGATCAGCGCCGGAATCTCTCGCTTGAGGATGTCGGCGACAGCGCCGCCATTGCGGCCCACGGTGTAGGTGTAGCCGACACCTTCGGCGCCATCGGCGTCGCGGATGCGGCAGGTGATCAGCTCGAACGCCGCGATTTCGCCATGCGTGCTGTCGGAAAGCGTGACGGGGAGGGGGATCCGGTAGAGTCCGGTCTCGATCGTTGAAATGCGTGCCATTGTGCTTCCATCCGGCTTTTCCTGGCACGCTATGCTGATATCACCGCGCGGGCAACCACTCGGTTATTTCAGCGGTTTCGGTTCAGGTTCGGCCGCCTCGCCTGCTGTTTCAGGCCGCTACCGCAAGCCAGACAAATACCATGAGCAGAAGCAGGAACCAGGCGAGTGAGGTCGCACACCAGAAGTTCTGGAGTTTCATGTGCGCGCCTGTTCGTCGCGAATACCGTCGCCACATAGGCATTTGAACAGGCTAACGATGCGATCCGTGCGCGGGTCGCTGTAGCGCAGCACCAGCCGAAGATTGTCGGAGCCGCAGCGGGGGCAGTGCGGCGGACCTTTATCGAGAGTGTGCTTCATGAAGGATTGCGCGCCGCCGCTGAGCTCGGGATGCCGCAGAGTCTCTAGGCCGTTCAATCGCGCAATTCTTGTCGGTTGGCGCCAATGGCTTGGGATTTAGCGCCACCGCGGACGCTCATACTCCGGAAACCGAGGTCCGGAATTCCCGGGGACTCATGCCCGTCCAGCTGGCGAACGCGTGGGTGAAGGAGCTGACCTCGTGGTAGCCCAGCAGCCACGCGATTTCCGAGATCGGCAGATCTTCATCGCGCAGATAGCGCTTGGCAAGAGCTTGCCGCAGGTCGGCCAGCACTGTCGAAAACGTCGTGTCCTCGTTCGCCATGCCGCGGGCCAGCGTGCGGCGGCTCATTCCGGCGCGGCGAGCAACCTCCGACACATTGGCCTTGCCGTTCGGAAGCAGCTGGACGAGATGATCCTCGATGCAGGACCGGAGACTGCCGCGCTGGATCTTGCGCCGGCCCAACGCCTCGTTGGCATATTCGAGCAGGATTCTGTTCAGGTGGGTATCAGCGCTGACGACCGGCAAAGCGGCGCTCGACGCTGGGAACGACACCTCGTCCCGATCGGCCGCATAATCGATCGCGCATCCTAATTGAGCAGTGGGGCCGCCTGGAATCTGCGGTCTGCGATGCCGCAACTTGACATGCCTCGGCGCGACCCTGCCGCCGGTCAGCGCCCGGGCGATGCGCACCAGGGTGGCGACCCAGAATTCCGCGTGTTGACGATCGGCGAGGCGGTCCACGTTGAGATATTCAAGCCCTATCGTGAGCCCGCGTCCGGCGGATACGTGCAGCCGAACCCCTTCATTGTTGATCGCGCAATAGCGCTCCGCATTCTCGAGTGCGTCGACGAGGCGCCCGGACGAGGCCATGACGTAGTAGACGAGCCCGATCTCGCCGAGCTCGAAGTCCCGCGCCAGGTGGAAGCCGAGATTGTCATCCCGTAGTTCCGTGGCCACGAGCTCGAGCAGCTTGACCTGCGCTTCAGCCTTCAGGCGGCATTTCGGATCCGCGATGTCCTGGATCGTCAGGCCAGCGCCCTCGAGAGCCGGCTCCGGATCCCTGCCATCGCTCCGCAGCCGGTTGCAGGCGAGCCGGGCTATTCCGCCGCTGGCACTGGGTATTGAGGTAAAACCCTTCGCCAGCTTCTTGCGCATGACCGGCTCTCATCTCCTCGTCTCGTCCAGCTCACCGCATCGTTGCGAGCTGCAGCGCCAGCGCGCAGGCGCGGTCGTATTCGTCGAGATTGATCCATTCGTCGATCGTGTGTGGCTCGTTCTGGCCGGCGCCGAAGGTCACGGTCGGAATGCCGTGGCGGACCATCCAGTTCGCATCCAGGCCGCCATTGGCGGCGCGGACATTCGGCGTTCCGCCCACCGCGGACACCGCCTCGATCGCGCGTTTGACGACGGGGAGATTCTCCTTCATGCGGAACGGATAATAGTCGGTCTCGGCCTTGAACTTGACGCGGCCGGACTTGCCTTGCGCATTCGTCACGCGCTTGGCCGCGTTCTCGAACGCGGCCTTGTAGGCTTTCGTGATCTCCTTGAAGAATTTTCCGTCGTGGCTGCGGCTTTCGCCGCGCACATGCACGTAGTCGGTGACGACATTGGTGGCATCGCCCGCGGGGCGGCCCTCGCCGCCGGTGACGGGGCCGACATTGCTGGTGCCCTGCCGCTTGCCCTTCACGACTTTGCCGAACCAGCCACCGGCCTTCACCTCGGCAAGCGCCAGCGCCATGATCATCGTCGACGAGATGCCGCGCTCCGGCGCCACGCCCGCATGCGAGGCGCGGCCGAAGATCTCGACCTGCCAGCGGTCGGCGCCGACGGCGCCGATGACGACGTTGGAGGCCGACCCGCCGTCATAGTTGAAGGCCATCACCGGCGAGCCGAGTGCATCCAGCTTGACGTGGCGCGCGCCATAGAGCCCGCTCTCCTCGCGCACGCAGAACAGCAGCGTGATCGGCGGATGATCGAGCTTCTGCTTCTCCAGCTCCGCCGCCAGCGTCACCAGCACGCCACAGCCACAGCGGTTGTCGCCGCCGAGCGCGGTCTTGGCCTCGTTGACGATCTTGCGCCCCGATTTCTTCGGCTTGGCGCCGGCGCAGAGCGGCACGGTGTCCATGTGGGTCATGAACATGATCCGCTTCCGGTTGTGCAGCGCGCCGCGGCCGGGCAGGTCGACGATGAGGTTGCCGGTCTCGGTCGGCACGGGAATGCGCGTGTTGGCGTCGTCGAGCCGGATCGCCTTTGCCGGCACGCCGCTCTCCTTCAGCGCGGCGGTGAGCTCACGCCCGATCGCCGCCTCCTGTCCGGTCACGCCCTCGACGGCGAGGAAGCGCATGAGGCGGTCGGTGGCGGCTTTGGTGTCGACAGGCATGGACTTCATTCCCCCCGGGTGACGTTGCACCTCAGCATCCCCTGCGGCGCCGCGTTTCGCAAGGGGCTCAGACGCTGCGCGTGTAAGCCAGGAAGATCAGCGCGCCCATGAGAAGCGCCGCGGCCATGAACAGCAGCACCGCCGGAAGCCCTGCCAGCGCCGCCACCGCGCCGGTGACCGATTGCATCAGGGCCGCGCCGAGGAAGAAGGCAAGATTGATTGCCGCGAGCGCCTTGCCCGCGGTTTGTGCGTCGACCAGTTGCCGGGACATGCCGAACAGCAGCGGCTGGGCCGAGGTCGCAAGCCCGATGAGCACGAACAGCGCCAGATCATATTGCGGCGGCATCACGGGAACGCCGAGCAGCACGGAGACTGCATAATGCGGCGCGCCGAGCGCCATCAGCGCAAGCAGCAGCGCCCCGATCATATGCGTGCCAGCCACCAGCTCGCGGCGGTGGCCGACCCTGCGGTCGATTATGCCGATGCACAGGGGGCCGGCGATCATCGCCAGCGTGAACGCGCCGAGCTGATTGCCGGCCTCGACCCGTGACAATCCCTTGATCTCCATCAGCCACGGTCCGCCCCAGAGGCCGCGCAGCACCAGCGATGTCGCAAGCGACACCAGCGCCAGCGCGATCAGGCCGCGCAGGGGCCGCGAGAAGCCGAGCCGCAGCACCTCGATCATCTGCGACAGCGGCGAGGAATCGTCCTTGTGCTCGGCCGGCTGGTTCGGCACCAGCAGGAAGACGGCGAGCGCGACCAGGACGCCGCCAGCTGCGGAGATCCAGAACCCGGCGCGCCAGCCGTAGTGATCGACCACGAAGGCGAGCGGGCTGGACGACAAGAGCATGCCGATATTGCCGATCGAGAGGATCGCGCCCGACCACAGGCCGAACCGCGCTGCCGACAATTGCTTGGCCGCCAGCGTCATCGGGCACATCAGCATGCCCGAGGTCGCAACGCCCAGCAGCACTTGCCCGACCGCGAAGCTTTCAGGCCCGGTCGCGAACCCCGACGCGATGGCGCCGACCACGGTTCCGGCGAGCAGGCTGAGCGACACCGGGCGCACGCCGAACCGGTCCATCGCCGCGCCGACCGGGATCTGCGCGGCAGCAAAGGCGAAAGGATAGACCGAGGTGAGGCTCGCGAGCGCCTGCGGCTCCATATGAAAATCGGCGGCCATCAGATCGAGGCTGACCGCCGGGATGGTGCGCAGCAAGGTCGAGAGCATGTGTCCGCAGGCAAGTGCGAGCAACGCAAAAATCAGCGCGCGGGTGCCAACTCCCGCTTCATCCGTGGCAACCGCAGTCATCGATATCCCGGCCCGGCATGGGTTTCGAATGGGGGTTACATGATTGAGGCAGACGTGCCAATGGCGGGAGGGGTCGTGTTAGCGCAGGGGCGACCAGACGTGATGGCAGAGGTCAGCGGCGTCGTTTCCGATTGCTTTTGTTCGGGCGAACCCGGAGACTATGAAGCGCGCGAGATGCGCCAATACGGACTACTCCGGGAAGGAGAACCACCCGCGCATCGCCAACCAGCGCGAAGATCATCTCGCCAGGACTCTCGTCGAGTACAAGGACAATACCGCCACGGCTATGATGCCACCATGGCCGATGTGATGCAGACGGTCAGCAAGGAGCAGGTCGCCGACCTTGCTCACTATATTGCCCATGACCGCTGACATCGGGGCGGGCCAGGGCGTGCACTCATGATCCGCGCGCGGGGATGGCGGTGTCCACTTTAACCCTCAAGCGCGGACATCGATGGTGCAAGAGTGAGTATCTGTTAAGGGGCCACGAGGTGACATTCCGTCCAGGCACAATCTTCGGTGCCGACGTCGCGTTTTGATCACGATCGCGTTCCTTGGCGACAAAAGTATGTGTCTGCGCGACGCAGATAGTTGGTCAGTACCGCGGTCACTTTCCTCATGCCGGGCGCGGTGACTGGAACGCTCCTGCTTTCGGACCCGCGATTCTCGGTAGCGATCAAAAAAGCCGCGAGGGAAGGGGAACCGGATGCCTTGCATCGCATTCTTGGCCAAGACGTGCCTTGCTACGCCTAGTTGTCTCTTCAACTTGTGGAGGACACGACCATGCAACGGATACATCAAACTGCAAAGCGGAAGTACGCAGCCAAGGCCACCGCCGTGACGGCGCTGGCGGGACTGGGTCTTCCGCTGGCGGGGAGCGCATCCGCAACCACGATACCCGCGGCTGATAGCCCGCAATCTTATGACATCTCGCCCAGTCAGCGCTTCGTTCTTGGCGAAGAGGAAATGGCCGACGTCAGTCTCGCCACGTTCCATCTCTTCGATAGGGAACACGTTGGCAGTGGCGTGCAGCTAGCCGCCGTCGTTGTTCGGGGGTGCCGGGGTTGTCGAGGTTGCGGTGGCTGCCGAGCTTGCCGTGGCTGCGCCGTAGTGCGTGGCTGCGGTGGCTGCGGTGGCTGCGCGGCATGCGGCGGATGCTGCGCGCGCTGGGGACGGTGCCGCTGGTGCTGAGTACCACGGTCAAGCAATAGCAACCGGTTGAAAAGCCGTGCGGGTGGCTGCGCTCGCAAAAGGGCCTTGACCTCTCCGCGTCGCTGACCGGAACTGCGTTTGATCCTTCAAGCGGCTGAGGCGGCCTTAATCCATGCTGCGCGGATGGCTCCGAGGATAGTGTCTTGCTTCTGCGGCAGTAGACCTCGCCTGCTGCTCATGCATTGCCGCAATCTGCCGCTGCTTCTTCTCCGATTCGGCTTTTGAGCTCCTTGATGATCGAGATGAATTTCGGTTGCGCCTTGGTGACCGGGTCAACCGTAAGACCCCCGCCGGATTTGAATGCGCGGTCTGCGATCTCGTAACCGAGCATGCGGTAGCTCTCGAATTGCGATTCCGTGAAGAATTGATTCAGCGTCGTCTCATGCGGGAAGGACGAGTGGGCGATCGCATAGCTCAATACGCCCATGGGCTCCGTGCCGTGCAGGCCCGACTTGAAGTACAGGAGCAGTCCGTTTTGTGACTTGCCCTCGTCGGCCTCGCTATAGAGAACATCGCCGATCGCCCAGTAGGGCGCTTCCGTTGCTGGGCTCGGACGTTCCGTGAAGCGCTTCTTGAGGAGGTCCAGGCCATGCATGTCGATCCGCACGCCGAGATCGATCCATATCTTGCGAAGCGCGTTGCCGAGATCGTCGAAGGCATAATCGGGATCGCAGCCCGCATCGCTGACGACGATCACGCGGCAACGCCGGCGAACCATCTCGTAGAGGCCGAGGTTTTCGAAGTGCCCGCCGTCGGTCAAATAGACCCAGCGTTCGGTCTCGCTCGTCAGGCCGAACATCTCCATGAAAAACGGTCGCAGCGCATTTGTCGGCTTGACCTTCGAGTAGTGGGGATTGTCGCCGCGCGGGTTGGCGAGCCACCAGCCGAGGCGTACGTTGAACAGCGCCATCAGGAAGGCGACGCCCGGCGACGTATTGTAGCCCATGCTCGGGCTCACGGCAGCGCCGGAAATCGCCATGGCGGTCCCGAGCGTAAGGCCATGTCTTCCGCCGTAAGGTTGCGGCTGGATGGCCGTGGCAAAGGTCGTCCGGTAAGCGCCATCCGAAAATATCGCGCTGCCGCTGCCGCAATGGAGAGGCGAGAACGTGAAGGGCGCCGCCATCCTCTCCTGCCATGCCAGCTCCTTGGACGATACGAGGTTGAGCGCCGCGCTGATGACGTGCAGCGGCTTCCAATCGGCTCCTCGCGGTGCAACGCCATGGTCCCAGAGTTCGTGCAAAAACGGGCTGTCCCAGCTGTCGAAATCCGTAAAGGCATTCTTCGTCTTGTCACGGGCTTTCTCGTGGCGGGACGCGCCGAGAAAGGCACGCACCAGACGATTCCGGTAGATGCTGTGGAGTGAGTAACGGTTGATGCTGAGGACAAGCGAGGCCGCGGAGATCAGCGCCAAAAGTAGCCCGCCTGCTACGAACACGAGCGTCCAGGGCAGGTGGTCGGCGCCAGACTCGAATGATCTAAACGCTCTGTCCCAGGCGATGGACAGCAGAGCTACCAGGATCGACGCGAAAATCGCCGCTGCGATCGCCGCGATCGTGTTGAGTCCGAGGTACTGGCGAAAGCCTGACGCCGGCTCGGCGGCGGCCTTGGTCTTCGAGCTCGCTCCCAGGACGACGGACAGCAGGCCTGAAAGTCCTCCCCCTGTTGCGAGCGAGGGGACGAACGCGCTGCCAAGTTTACTCTGGATCCATATTGCGGCTGGCGGCGCGCCAAGAACGAGTCCGAACCACAGCAGCCAGCCGAGATAGGCCAGTGTGAAAATTCCGCTCGACCGCGCCTGGAATTCGAGGCCCACGTCCACCTCGGACAGGAATTCGGCAAACGAAATATAGATCACGTCGGCGACGATGCGCGCCATCACGATCCAGGGCAGCCCGAATACGCAGGCAAAGCCCGCTGCCATGGCCGCAGAGTCGGACGGGTTGTAATACCAAAGCAAAACCAGTCCTGCGGCGCTCAGCATGCCGAAAGCCGCGCCGGCGACGCACCAGGCGACGAGATCGATCCATGGATGCTTGGGACGATCCGTGGGCGTTTGCTCGGCCGACTTGCCAAAAATGATGGTCCATGCAGGCGCAAGCAGCAACGAAATGAGAAAAAACAAAGCTCCAAGGATGGCGCCACGAATGATCACGACGGCGTAAAATAGAGCTCCTTCGAACCGCTTGACGAATTCGAACCCGATGGCACTGGTCACGTCCGTGAGCACCGACAGACCGTGTTGGCTTTGCAACACGAAAACCAGCAGTGCCGCCCCGACAAGGAAGAGCATCAGATCGCAAATGAGAAACCGGGGTTGCGAGACATTGATCCATCCGCGGGCGGGACGGTTTGCGACGGAGAACGACAAGGAAGCCAGGAAGCAGAGCGTTGGTACGATCATCAGAACCAGGAACCACCCCGACGTATTCTCGCGTGTGATTTTGTGGGCATCGATGAGAGCAAAGTAGAGTGCCTTGGTGACGAGCACCGCAAGGATCATCGGGGGGACGAGCAGGATCCAGTTCAGGAACAGATTACGCAGCACGCCGGCGACATCACTCCACAGGTCAGGGGAAATCGACGAAAAGCTTGGAGCGAGAAAGTGCGAGTTGCGCCGGAGGTTGGAAACCGGCTCTGCTTCTTCGTGATCCCTAAGTTGACCGAGGCTGTATCGCTTATTGAGTGCTGAAACCACGGGATCCGCAGTATCGGGGTCCGCGGTATCGCCCCGACTGACCTCGCTTGCCTTCGCTCTCTGGGCACGCAGCTTGCGCTCCTGACAGAGCCAGGCCGACAGCCAGCTGCCGATATAACCGCCTCCCGATACGGTCGACAGATACTCGAACTGCGTCAGCGCCGGGCCGGCGTCCTCACCCTGGCGCTTCGACGTGACCTTCAGGGCCGCAAACCTTTGCAGGATGCCGAGCGCAAACGCCGCGCTACGGATTCCGCCGCCAGAAAGGCAAAGTGCCCATCGGTCGTCCGCGCTGAGTGCCTGATAGACGTCGGTGAGTTTCCCGGGGACCGGACCCGTCGGTGGCGGCGGCGAATCCGGCGACGTTTCGGACGACGGTTGCGCTGGTGCTGGCGAAGCGCGAGATGCCGGTTGTGCTGATGTTGGCGAGGCGTCAGACGCTGGATGTGCTGGTGCCGGCGGCGCACCAGGAGCCGCATCTTTTGGTGCGAATTGCAGGGGGACGCCTGCGAGAGCCCGTCGTTCCTCCCAAAGGACCTGTGAAAGGTTCAATGCCCCCATGACACCTACCCCCTATTTCACTGAGATCGGCCCGAGCGTAGCCTTGACTGCTGCAAGCTAGCGATACCGGCGACAGCGAGCGTGTGAGATACTTCACAAAGGCAGGTAAATTGTCGGCACAAGCGCGTAGGATGGGTAGAGCGAAGCGAAACCCATCAATTCGTGCGAGCAAGGGCAGCGCTTCAAGGGAAATCATTTCAACTCTCGCACCAGTTTTTGTGTCTCGATGAAATGATAGATGAGGTGAGGCTCGCCGGCGTATGCGAACCCGTCCGCGCGACGACAGCAGGATTGCGGTCGAACAGCTCGACCAGGCCAGGAGCTTTGTCGTCTCGGAAGGGCTTGTTGAGATAGATCAATATCCCACGGATCTCCAACGTCAGGGTTGCGTTGGAGGGGGGCGGACCATGAACCCGCTGCTCAAGGAAATCCGGCACAATCCGCTCCTGTGGATGCTGGTTTTTGTGCCCGTGGTGATCGTGCTCGAGCGCATCGTGCCGGACGCGCACACGCTGCTCTTCGTGCTCGCCGTGATTGCCATCGTTCCGCTCGCGAGCCTGCTGAGCCACGCGACGGAGGCCGTCGCGGAGAAGACCGGAGACGCTGTTGGCGGGCTGCTGAATGCGACGCTCGGGAATTTGACGGAGCTCATCATCGCTGTGACGGCCCTGCGCGCCGGTGAATACATGCTGGTCAAGGCGTCCATCGCCGGAACGATCGTAACCAATGCGCTGTTCATGCTGGGCGCGTCGCTGCTTCTGGGCGGGCTGAGGCATCACGTGCAGGAGTATAATCGCGCGGGAGGAAGGCTGCATTCCGCGTTGCTGCTGATGGCCACGATCGCCTTGCTGTCGCCTTCCGCGGTGGCTGAGCTCGACTTCCCCGGAATGGAGGCGACGGTTCATCGTCTGAGTGCGGCGCTGGCTGTTCTACTGATTGTTGCCTACGGTCTTGGTCTGTTGTTCTCGCTGGGCACGCACAAGGAGCTGTTCGCCAGCGGCGACCATGGCGAAGCAGCCGGGCCGGCGCTGCCGATCGGAGTAGCCGTTCCGACGCTCCTGGTGGTGACCGTGCTCGTTGCGCTCGTGAGCGAGATCTTCGTTGAGTCGGTGCAGAAGGCGGCCGAAACGCTCGGGATGACCCCGGCGTTCGTCGGCTTCATCGTGGTTGCCCTGGTCGGCGCCGCGGCCGAGATGGCGGTTGCATTTTCCGCGGCTCGTCGGAACCGGCTCGATTTGAGCGTGAGCATCGCATTGGGAAGCGCGTCCCAGATCGCTTTGTTCGTCGCGCCCGTCCTGGTGCTGCTCAGCTATGTCGTCGGGCCGCAACCGATGGACCTGCAATTCTGGCCGGGAGCGGTGACCATGGTCATGATCTCCGCCGTCGTCGCGAGCTTCATAACCAACGGCGGACGGTCGGCCTGGTTTATCGGCGCGCTCTTGCTCTGCATCTACGCCATTTTCGCGATGACGCTCTACATGGTACCGCCTGGCTCGCATGGTCCGGTCTAGGACGCGAATGGTTTCACTGCCTCGGGTGGTTTCGTCGCCGTTGGAGCCATCGAGGCGAACGAGGTGTGACCCTCGTGTGAACGGTGATGTTGAGAGAGCCGCCCGTCGCGGCATCACGAACGGAGTATACCGATGTGGATCCTGATGTACGTCTTTTCTTACTCTGTGAGTCCAGCAGCAACCAACGACAGGGCCGAATGGAGGCTTCTCCCAACTGTGGTTTTTCAGGAGTTTTCGAATGAAGAGCGATGCAAGGCGGCCAAGGCGACCCTCGAAGGCACCTTGAAAGAGGCGGGTGACAAGCTCAGGAGCGGGCTGGAGGACTTGAAGAGCATGGGAAAGGCCAACCCGGCCCAGCTCATCATCGCCTACAACGTGGAGTGCCTTCCAAAATAGCAGATCGGCCGCGGCACCCCTCTTACCTCCAGCAATCGCGTATTCTTACTCGGCCTCATGGTTCGAGACGCGCCGCAAGGCGGCGCTCCTCACCATGAGGGTCTGAGATCGCGCTGCGAAACAAGACCTCATCCTGAGGAGCCCGCCAAAGGCGGGCGTCTCGAAGGATGGCCGCAAATAAGCCGTCCGCCAGATTCTTCTTCGTATGCGATAGCCCCTCTCGCAGCGGGGTATTGCGCAGCTCACTTCAACTTCCGCAGCAGTCTCCGCGTTTCGCTCAGCAAGGCCCGAACTTGCCTCCGCTCGTTGATGGCATCGGGCGTAAACAGCCCGTTCTTCCAGGCATTCCGGTTCTTCTTCGGAGCCCCGGAGCCCGTGGCGCCACCGTGCATGCGACAGCGCGTCCTGTTATGCACCGACGGTGCGCGACAGATGCCGCCGCTCCGGGTCTTGGCACCACAGCGCGAGCTCGTCAGCATCGGGCCGGTGTTGCGGGCGTGGCTGTGGCTCATGCAGTCACGGCTTGTCGGGTGTCGAGACGTTCGTGCTCGCCAACCCCGGCTGTTGGGGTCCTCAGTTCATCCAGCGTCGCATCCGCCAACTTCGGCTGCGACACAATCGCCCTTGCAGGGTCCACGACGTCGCCCGTGACGGCTCCCCCATTGTCCTGCACCGACAGGCTCTCCACCGTGATGGCCCGCTCGCTGTTGCTGCGATACCGGTCGAGCGCCTCGATCTGGGCCGGGAAGATGCGCGTGAGCTTGCTAAGCGCGCGCGAGGCGCTGTCCTTGCTGGCGAGGTCATTGGCGCAGGCGAGATGGTGGGCGCAGCGCATCGCCATCGCGTGAACGCAGACCATCTGCGCCGCCAGCATGGCCTCGATGGAATCCCTGGGCGCGATGCTCTTGATCATCGAGATCATGAAGGCGAGATTGGCTGCATCGGGCCTTTGTCCGCTCGCGCTGGCCTTCACCAATTGCTTCAGGATGCCATGCAGGGCGTCGCGATCGACGGCGCCGAGGGCGTCGGCGAGCAACCGTTCGCCGGTTTGCGGGTCGGGATGGTCGATCGCAATTCGCCGCTTGCAGAGCTTTATGCGCGGGCTCGTGACTGCGCCGCTGCGGTCGTTTGTCGCAACCGGCGGTGCGCTGTGGCGTTTCGAGGATCTCGTCATGTCCTGTGTCCTTTGCCGGCGCAGGCGTGGGCTCGCGGCATGCGAAGCCGTTCGCTCGCGTGCTGCGCGCGGATGCGATTTTTTGGGATGTCGATGAGGGGCTTACGCGCAACCGTATCGGGCCGGCCTTGGCCAGACCGGCGTGAACGTTCACGATTGTTGCGATGATGCCATCTTGCCGGTGTTTTGCCCGACGAGTCAAATGGCTTTACGGGTGCGCAAGTCCTGGCTCTCTCAAGCGTCGGCTACTTTGCATGGGGTTGTTTTTGCGTTTCTTGATATCTGGGGAGAGAACGGGCGCAACGAATTCAGCGAACGACCTCGCTCCAGTCCGGACAATTGCGTTGCGGCACCGGGACCAGCCAGGACTGGTAGTTTGACTTGTCGATGACCTCGGCGGGCAGCATGATCTTCTCCGGCAGCGGTTCGTGCCGGAGATAGCGCAGCGCCGCTGACGTCGCGGTGCAGCCGATCTTGAACATGTTGAAGTCGACGCTGGCGAGCATATTTCCGGCCTCGATCTGTTTCACGGCCGGCAGAATGCCGTTGATGCCCATGACGATCGCATGACGATCGGCCTCCTTCAGCGCCTCCAGCACGCCGAGCGCCATGCTGTCGTTCGCCGACAGCACCGCGTCGATCGCCGGATGGTCCTTCAGGAACTGCGCCATGACGCGCTTTGCGTCGGGCTGCTGATAGTTGCCGACGCCGGAGGCCAGCACTTCGATGCCTGGATATTCCGCAAACGCGCGCTTGTAGCCGCGCAGGCGCTCGCGGTTGGTCGGCGCGCCCGCCGTGCCCTCGATCACCACGATCTTGCCCTTGCCGCCTATCTTCTCGAACAGATAGCGCGCCTCGCGATAGCCGATCTCGAAGTCGTCGGCGCCGACATAGGTGACGAAGCTGCCGGGCAACGGGTTGGACGCGAGCACGATCGGGATCTTGGCCTCGTTCAGCCGCTTCACGGACTCGACCATCGCGACGTCGTCGACGGGAATGAAGACCACGACGCTGGGGCGGTCCTTCAGCACCTGCTCCACCATCGCTTTCTGCTCGTCGACATTGTCCGGCTGCTTCGGCACGAGGTGATTGGTCCGCACGCCCGCCGCGTTCGCCGCCTTGTCGGCGGCGATGCGAAATGCCTCATAGGCGGGATTGGTCGTATTCTTGGTGAAGACGGCGATCACTGGCGTGTCGTCCGCAGCGGCGACGCCGCCGGTTGCAAGGACGCTACAGCCGAGCGCGAGCGCGATGAGGAGGCGCATGGGGAGACTCCATCAGAGCCACAGGATCTGCTTGCGATAGCCGAGGTCGTTGAGCAGTGGCGCTGCCGGTCCCTGGTGGAACACGGCGCCGCGCTCGAGCGCAAAGACGCGGTCGGCGAGCGCGAGCACGAGATCGAGATTGTGTTCGACGATCACGATCGACATGTGCCGGCGGAGCTGGTCGAACACCTTAAACAGCTCCAGCGTCACCGCCGGCGCGAGGCCTTCGAAGGGCTCGTCGAGCAAGAGGAGGCGGACATTGCCGGACATCGCGCGGGCGACCGCCACCATCTGCTGCTCGCCGCCGGAGAGATAGTCGGCCGCGATGTTCATGCGCTCCTTCAGGCGCGGGAAGTAGTGCAGGATCTGCTCCTCGTCCCAGACAACGCCGTCGCTGCCGTCGGTCTTGCGCGCCAGGCGCCCGAGCGCGAGGTTTTCGCGCACGGTCATGCCGGCGAACAGTCCGCGGCCCTGCGGCACGTAGCCAACGCCGCGCCGCGCGATGTCGGGGGCAGGGAGGCGTGCGATGTCGGTGCCGCGATAGTCGATGGCTCCTGATGCCGCCGGCACGAGGCCGGCGATCGTCTTGAGCAGCGTCGATTTGCCGGCGCCGTTGCGCCCGAGCAGCGCGACGATCTCGCCTTCGCGCACGTCGAGCGCGGCGTCGTTGAGGATGTGGCTCTTGCCATAGAAGGTGTTGACGCGGTCGAGGCGCAGCACGGTTTCGTGCTCGCCGGACACCTCGTCGCTGCGCCGATGCTCGACGGCGGGAATGCCTTTGCCGGTATAGATCTCCTGCACCCGCAGGTCGGCCCGCACCGCCGCCGGGCAGTCCGACATCAGCACCTCACCCTGATTCATCACAGTGACGATTTGCGAGAAGCCCAGCACGCGGTCGATGTCGTGCTCGACGATCAGCACGGGAATGTTCGCCGCAATGTTCTTGACGAGGTTGGAGACGCGCTCGCGCTCCGCCGCGGCCAGTCCCGCAAGCGGCTCGTCGAGCAGCAGCACCTGCGGCTTGGAGCCGAGCGCGATGCCGAGATCGACCAGCCGCTGCCCGCCATAGGAAAGCTCGCCGCCCTCGATCGTCTCGATGCCCTCGAGGCCGAGGAATTTGACCAGCGCCGCGGTCTCGGCGTGGATCTCCTCATAGGCGTCGATGTCGTTCCAGATGTTGAGCCGCATCGGCCGCCGCGCCTGCAGCGACAGGCGCAGATTCTCGTAGATCGTCAGCCCGCGAAACAGATTGGTGATCTGGAACGAGCGCGCCAGCCCCTGATGGCAGATCAAATTCGGCGGGACGCCGGCAATGTCGCGCCCCTGCAGGCGGATCGTGCCGCGGTCCGGCGCATAGAGACCGGAGATCAGGTTGAACAACGTGGTCTTGCCGGCGCCGTTCGGGCCGATCAGCGCGTGGATCTCGCCCGCGGCGACCTTGATGCTCGCATTCTCGACCGCGCGGATGCCACCGAACTTTCTGGAGACGCCGTTGACCTCGAGCACGGTGCCTTGTCGCGCTTCCGGTTGCAGGAAATCGGGCAGCGGCAAGCCGTCATAGATCTTGCGGCGGCTCATGGCAGCCGTTTCTTCCGCGGGAGGACGGAGGCGCCGCATGATCAGCGAACCGATGCCGACGAGGCCACCTGGCGAATACATCACGAAGGCCACGAAGATGAGGCCGAACCAGAACAGCCAGTCCGATGTCCACATCGAGAACAGTTCTCTGAACAGGATGAAGAACAGCGCGCCGAGCGCGGGTCCCAGCAGGCTGCGCATGCCGCCGATGACGACCATGGCCAACAGTTCGCCGGCGAACGGCACCGAGACGGCTTCGGCCGACACCAGATAGTTCAGGAACCCGATCAGCGCGCCGGCGAGGCCGGTCACGACCGCCGAGATCACGAACACCGCGAGCTTGTAGCGCTCGACCGGATAACCCTGAAAGCTCGCGCGCAGCTGGTTTTCACGGATCGCGACCAGCACGTGCCCGAACGGCGAGCGCACGAGGCGCATCAGCACATAGAGCACGGCGAGCCCGATCACTGCGACCACCACGTAGTAGTTGAGTGCGCTGTCGAGGCTGATTGGTCCGATGTCGCCGCGCTTCAGCCCGCCGAGCCCGTCCTCGCCGCCGGTGAGGCTCGTCCAGCGGAAAGCCATGGTGTAGGCGAGCGCGGCCAGCGCAAGCGTCAGCAGTGAGAAATAGACGCCGCGCCGGCGCAGGATCAGCAACCCGATCACGGTCGACGCGATCGCGACGACCACCATCGATCCGAGTAGCGGCAGCCAGATTTCACCGGGAAAGAAGCGGAGCTGGATCAGGCCGGCCGCATAAGCGCCGATGCCGAACCAGGTGCTGTGGCCGAACGAGACGAGGCCGGTATAGCCGATGCAGAGATTGAGCCCCATGGTCGCGATCGCGAGCCCGACAATCCAGGTACCGGTGTTCAGGGACAGGCCGAACGCCTTCAGCAGGAAGGGGAGCGCGATGATCGCGACGGTCGCGAGCAGCAACGGTCTCAGTCTGTCGATGGAGGAAGCGCTTCTCATTCGAACTTCTCGATGCGTTCGCCGAGCAGGCCGCGCGGGCGCACCAGCAGTACCAGGAACATCAGGATGTAGATCGAGGCTTCACCCGCCGCCGGCTCGAAATGGATGGCGATGCCGCGCACGACGCCGACGAGGAGGGCGGCGATGACGACGCCCCAGAAGCTGCCGAGACCGCCGATCACGACGACGACGAAGGCTACCGTCATGATCTCGGCGCCCATCGCCGGATGCACGGTCGTGATCGGCGCGAAGAAGGCGCCGCCGAGTGCGGCCATGCCGACGCCCAGCATGACGATCGCCGTCATGTAGGGTTGCAGGCGGATGCCGAGGGCTGCGACCATGTCCGGTCGCTGGATGCCGGCACGCACCACGCGCCCGAACGAGGTCTTTTGCAGCAGCAGCCAGATCCCGAGCAGCACCGCGGCGACCACGGCCAGGATCAGGAGGCGATAGCGCGAGAACAGGAAGTCGCCGACGATGACCGAGCCGCGGAAGCTCTGCGGGATCTCGGTCGAGACGGGCGGGGCGCCCCAGATCATGCGGATCGCTTGCTCCGCGACCATCGCAAGGCCGAAGGTCACGAGCAGGCTCAGGATCGGATCGGCGGTGTAGAAGCGGCGCAGGATGAAGCGTTCGAAGAGGATGCCGAGCAGGGCGACCGCGAACGGCGAGATCACGACGGAGGCGCCGAAGCCGAGCCGCGTCGTCAGCTCGACGCAGACATAGGCACCGAGCGCATAGAAGGCGCCGTGGGCGAGATTGACGATGCCGCCGACGGAGAAGATCAGCGACAGCCCGAGCGCGATGAGCAGGTAATAGCCTCCGAGCACGAGGCCATTCACCACCTGTTCCAGCAAGAACTCGAGCTGCATGTTGCGTCCATCGCCTTGAAAACAGCGGCGCCGGCAGGGCCGGCGCCGCTCACGCCAATCGGTCTTGCCGCGCGAATGCGCGTCAGGCCTTCATCTCGCAGGCATTCTGTTCCTTGGTCGGATAGATCGTCTCCAGCGGATCGTTCGCCGCCGGCACCGCATCGCCCAGCACCAGCATGTCCCACTGGTCCTTCATCTGGTCCTTCGGCTTCACCGTGAAAGGATAGGCCTCCTGCACCAGCTGGTGATCCCAGGAGCGGAAATAGGCCTTGCGCGCCTTGCCGATGTCGAACTGGGCCTGCTTCTCGAAATAGGCGATCAGCTCATTGCTATCGGTCGACTTGGTCGTGTTGATCGCCTCCGCGACCAGCTTCAGCGTGATGTAGTCGATCCAGGCGTGGTTCTCCGGCGGCTTGCCGTGCTTCTTGGTGAAGGCTGCGACGAAGGCCTGTGACGTCGGATTGTTTAGCGTGTGATACCAGACCGTCGGCCAGGTGCCGCTGAGATTGCCGCCGCCCGCCGCCCAGGCGTCACCGGTGTTCAGGTTGAAGCCGACCAGCGGGTAGGGGAAGCCGAACTCGGCATATTGCTTGACGAGATTGGTCACCTGGTTGCCGGCAAGATTGCAGCAGACCACGTCGGGCTTGGCCTGCCGTACTTTCAGCAGATACGGGCTGAAATCGGTGACGTCGGTCGCGATCAATTCGTCGCCGATGAGGTTCGCATCGTGCGTGCCGAAGAACGATTTCGCGGCCTTCAGCAGATCGTGGCCGAAGATATAGTCGGCGGTGAGCGTGAAGAACTTCTTGCCCTTCACCATCCCCTTCTGTGACAGCGCGGTGCCGACCGCGTTGACCATCACGGTGTTCGGGATGTCGCAGTGGAACGAGTACTTGTTGCAGTTCTTGCCGCGCAGCGCGTCCGACCGCGCGCCGCTGGAGAAAAAGACCTTCTTGTTGCGCTCGGCGACCTGCATGATGGTGAGCGCGGACGCCGACGAGATTTCGCCAAGCAGCACCACCGCGCCGTCCTGCTCCAGCATGCGCTGTGCCTTGGTGGCGGCGGTCGCCGGGTTGATCGAGTCTTCGGAGAGCAGGTCGATCTGCTTGCCCAGGATGCCGCCGGACTGGTTGATCTCTTCCGCCGCGAGCTTCGCGCCCAACTGGGCGTAGCTTCCGATCACGCCGAGAAAACCTGTGAGCGGCGTCAGATGGCCGATCCTGATCTTCTCGGCCTGTGCGCGGACGATCGCGGGAAAGCCGAGCGCGGATGCGCCGGCAAACGCAGCACTGGCCTTCAACAATGTCCGTCGGCTGGTACGGGTCACCATTTCTCTCTCCTCCCGGGGTGCATCGTGTGTCTCCCTTCAAACCCGCCTATGCGATATTGTGAGAGACGTTTTTCTAATGCTGGAGGATAATCCCGAAGGCCATCGCCGGTGTCAACCGGCAAAATCGCCGCTTGCGCGCGGCTTAGACTTTTTTCGCGGTCGTCCCGGAGGCGGCCTTGGCGCCGAACTCGGCGGACAGGCGACTGGCGGCAGCCTGCACGACCTGCGCGCTCGCATGCAGCGCCTGGTTCGACAGGCGCCAGATCGGGCCGGAAATGCCGAGCGCGCCGATCACCTGTCCGGTGAAATCGGTGACGGGAACTGCGATGCAGCGCACCTCGGCATTGAACTCGCCGTCGTCGAAGGCGACACCGGTGCGTTGCACCTCGGCGATCTCGCGCGTGAGCATGCCGGCATCGGTGATGGATTTCGGCGTCGATGGCTTCAACTCGACACGACCGAGGAAGCGCTTGAGCTGCTCGGGCCGGAGCGAAGCCAAAATGATCTTGCCGAGCGCGGTGCAATGCGCCGGCCGCACCACGCCGACGCGGTCGGTCAACTGGAACGCGCCGGGCCCGCTGGTGCGCGCGATCACTACCACGGCATCGCCCATGCGCACGGCAAAATGGCTGCTTTCGCTCGTCTCGCGCGAGAGATCTTCCAGCACCGGCGTTGCGACATTGACCATCTCGATCTCGTCGAGCGCAGACGCCGCGAGCGCGAACAGCGGCCGGCCGATGCGGTAGCGCTTGTTGTCCTTCTCCTGCCGGAGATAGCCGAGCGAGACCAGCGTCTTCGCCAGATGGAACGTGGTCGAATTGTGCAGGCCGACCAGCTTGCTCAGTTCGGCAAGCCCGATCCCTTCGCGATGGCGCGCCACTTCTTCCAAAATCGAAAAGGCGCGGCCGAGCGACTGCACGCCGCCGCCGCGCTGCTTGTCGTCGTCATCGTCATCGGCCTGCGTCGTGGGGACCAGTTTCGCGATCGCGGCCTTGCGAGGGCTCGCCGGCCTTCCGCCGGTCTTGTCTCCCTGCTTTTCGTTCGTCGTGGTCTTGGTGCGCGATCTCAAGGATATGGCCCCCTTTTTGGCAGCAGTCGCCGGTCTAGTAGTTGAACAATACCATGCGCTCCTCGGTCATGTCGCGGATCGCGTAGCGCGGTCCTTCGCGGCCTATGCCGGAGTCCTTCACCCCGCCATAGGCGAGCTGATCGGTCCGCCACGTCGAGCTGCCGTTGATGATGACCCCGCCGGTGCGGAGCGATCGGACGGCGCGGATCGCAAGCTCGGTCGACGCCGTGAAAATGCCGGTCTGCAGCCCGAATCGGCTTTCGCTGACGGTTCGGAACACGGTTTCGACGTCATCATAAGGACAGACGCTGACGACGGGACCGAACACCTCGTCGCACACGACTTTCATCTCCGGCCTGGCGCCGGCGATGACGGTCGGCTCGATCTGGGCGCCATGCCGCTTGCCGCCGGTCAGGACCGCGGCGCCACCGGCGGCCGCTTCCGCGATCCAGGACTCGACGCGGCGTGCGGCCGCCTCGTCGATCAGCGTGCCGACGTCGGTTGCGGGATCAAGGGGATCGCCGAGCTTGAACGTCCTGACCTCGGCGGCAACGCGTTCGACGAACTGTTCGTACAGGCTGCGGTGGACATAGACGGTCTGGACCGAGATGCAGCTTTGCCCGGCGAGCCGCATCGCGTTGCGGGCACAGACGGGGGCGGCTTCGGCGATACTGGCGTCGGCATGCACGATGGTGACGCCGTTGCCTCCGAGCTCGAGAGCGACGCGTCGCAAGCCGGAGGCCGCCTTGATCTGCGCGCCGGCGCGCGGCGAGCCGGTGAAGGTGATGAAGTCGACCCGGGGATCGCGGACCAGAGCAGGGCCGACGATGTCGCCGTACAGCACATTGAGCACGCCGGCGGGCGTGCCGGCATCGACGAAGATTTTTGCGAGCTCGTGGATCACGCCGGGCGATTGCGGCGGTGCCTTCAGCACCAATGCATTGCCGGCGGCGATCGACGGCGCGATCTTGTGGCAGGCGAGGTTGACCGGTGCGTTGAACGGCGTGATCCCGGCTACCACGCCGACCGGAAAGCGCAACATGAAGCAGAGTTTCCCGGCGCCCATGGCGCTGGCATCGAGCGGAATGTGCTCGCCTTCGATCCGAACCGCCTCTTCCGCCGAAAGCGACAATGTGTCCTGGGAGCGGATGATTTCGGCCCTGGAATCCTTGATGGCCTTGCCGGTCTCGCGCGACATGATCTCGGCAATGCGATCGGCGCGTTCGACGAGCAGGCCGCCGGCACGACGCAGCAGCGCGGCGCGTTCGTAGGCCGGCATTGCCGCGATCTTCGATTTTGCGGCGACGGCGGCATCCAGCGCGGCATCCAGATCGGCAAGGCTCGACGTCGGCGCGTGCGCGATGGTGGCGTTGCGATAGGGATCGCGGACCGCATAGACCTCCCTGGCCATGCGCCATTCGCCGCCGATCAGCATCGGAATTGCGGTCGGCGCCGCGACGGCGGATTGCTCGGCGGACGTGGCGGTCATGCGGCTCTCCCGGTGCTGCGACGGCGTTGGTATGCTTCGAGCGGCCGCCTGCAGGTCGGCAGTCAATCTACCACAATATAAATTGACGTACAGCATTATGAGAAATAGGGTGCCCGCGGCTCGATGGGCGACCGGCTGGGTGGAACCACAAGAAGTCGCCGCGCGCCCGCAGGGAGATCGGTTGATGTCGCGAAATATGCTCAATGGCGCCCAGATTATTGTCGATTATCTGATCCAGGAGAAGGTGCCGCAGGTGTTCGGGCTCTGTGGTCACGGCAATATCCAGTTCATCGACGCGTTGTACGAGCGCTCCCAAGAGATCAAGACGATCTCCGTGCATCACGAAAGCGTCGCCGGGTTCATGGCCGACGTCTATTACCGCGTCTCGGGCAAGCCAACAGCAACCTTCACTTCCTGCGGGCCGGGCTCGGCGAACTTGCCGATCTCGCTCGCCAATGCCTTCCTCGACTCCGTGCCCTTCATGGCGATTACCGGCAACGTGCCGACCAGCCAGTTCAATCGCGGCGCATTTCAGGAGATGTACCGTCACTATCAGGCCGACTTTCCCTCCACCGTGCGCACGATGTGCAAGAAGGTGTTTCAGCCAACGCGCGGCGAGATGGTGCCGCTCGCGGTGCGGCAGGCCTGGAAGACCATGATCACGGGGCGACCGGGGCCCGTGGTGGTCGACGTGCCCTTCGACGTCTTCATGGAATCGGCCGCCGAAGAAGCACCTAGGGCGATCGAGTGGAATGCCAACATCTCCAGCCGCTGCGGCGCCGATCCTGAAGGCGTCGAGAAGGCGGTGGACATGCTGCTCTCGGCGGAGCGGCCGGTGATGCTGGTCGGGCAGGGCGTGCGCTATGGCGGCGCGGCCGACGAGCTGCGAAAGCTAGCCGAGCGGCTTCAGATTCCGGTGGCGGCGTCGGCAAGCGGACTCGGTGCACTCGACGTCAATCATCCGCTGGCGCTCGGTCTCGTTGCGCGCGCCGGGCACTACCAGGCCAATCACGCAACCCGCCAAGCCGACGTGCTGCTCGCGCTCGGCGTCCGTTTCGACGACCGCACCTCGAGTTCGTGGATCCCCGGCTATTCCTTCACGATTCCTCCGACGAAGCTGATCCATGTCGACATCGATCCCGAGGAGATCGGCCGCAATTATCCCGTCGCGCTCGGGCTGATGGCCGATGTCCGCACCTTCCTGCGCCAGGTCCATGCCGAGCTCGATCGTCGCGACAACCTTTTCAAGAAGTCCGATGCGCGCAAGAAGTGGCTGGCGCAGATCGACGGCTATCGCAAGGAGTGGGACAAGTTCGTCGCCCCCGGCTTCTCCGACGACACCACGCCGATCAATCCGCAGCGTGCGGCGGCCGAGATCGACAAGGCTTTGCCGGAAGACGCGATCCTCGTGTCCGACATCGGCGTGCATCACAACTGGCTGCTCGGCTTCTGCAAGCCGAAGCGGCCGGATTCGCTGATCGGCTCGATGGGCTTTGGCCCGATGGGCTTTGGCGTCGCCGGCGTGATGGGCGCGAAATTCGCAGCGCCGGATCGTCCCTGCGTCTCGGTCTGCGGCGACGGCGCCTTCTTCATGCATGCCAACGTGCTGGGCACGGCGGTCGAGTACAATCTGCCCGTGGTCTGGGTGGTCTGGAACAATTACGCCTACGCCTCGATCCGCGGACTTCAGCGCGGCTATCTCGGCGGGCGCGAGCTTGCCACCGACTTCAAGCATCCGGAGACGGGCGAGCGCTACAATCCGGACTTCGCGGCGATGGCGCGCTCCTGCGGCGTGGAGGGCGTACGGGTCGATCGTGCCGGTGACCTTGGCGAGGCGATCCGCAAGGGCATTGCCGCCAATAAGCCTTATCTCATCGACGTCGACATCGCCGCCGACGTCAATCCGGCCGGCGCCGGAGTCTGGGAGCTGCCTGGCCTCGGCCAGAGCAAGGCCGGCATCGGCACGCGCTTCCAGCCGGGCTGACCGCAGCCCGCAAATCACGAATCAAGAAGATATTGAGGAGAGGGGAATGACGTTCGCAGGCAAAAAGGTCGTCGTAATCGGCGGCTCCTCAGGCATCGGGCTTGCCACGGCGGAGCTCGCCAAGAGCCAGGGCGCGGACGTCATCATCGCCTCGCGCAGCATCGCAAAGCTCGATCCGGTCGCCGAGCGGTTGAAGGTGACGGCGATCCCCGCCGACGTGACCAGCGACCAGAGCATCGCCGAACTGTTTCGCCGCACCGGTCCCGTTGACCATGTCGTGCTGACGGCCGCGCAGCTTCGCACGGGGCCGTTTAAGACGGTCGCGATGGAGGACGTGCGCGCCACCATGGAAGGCAAGTTCTGGGGCGCCTGGCGCGTCGCGCGCGAGGCCGAGATTCGTCCGGGCGGCTCGCTGACGCTTGTCACAGGCTTCCTCAGCGTCCGGCCGCGGCCGAACTCGGCGATCATCAGCGCGGCAAACGGCGCGCTGGAATCGCTTGCTCGTGCGCTCGCACTCGAGCTTGCGCCGGTGCGGGTGAATGCGGTGTCGCCCGGTGTGATCGACACGCCGATCCGGGCCGCGATGCCGGAGTCGGCGCGGAAGGAGATGCTGGCCAAGACGGCCGCCGCGCTGCCGGTCGGCCGCGTCGGCATGGCCGAGGACATCGCCGGGCAGATCCTGAGCTTCATGGCGAATGGCTTTGCCACGGGATCGATCGTCTATGTCGACGGCGGCGCACTGGTAAACTGAGACGCGCGAAAGGGAGCACGATCATGGCCGAGGAGAGCAACGGCGCCTTCATCCGCAACATTGCCGAAGTGCCCTGGCGCGAATTTCCCAATCACTTTGGCGGCGCTCTGTCGAAACCGCTGGTGATGCCGGAGACCGCGGGCTCGCGCCGCATCGACTACCGCATCTCGATGTACCAGCCGATGGCCTATGTCGCGCGGCACCATCACAAGGTGCAGGAGCAGGTCTATCACGTGCTCGACGGGGAAGGCCTGATGGAGATCGCCGGCAAGAATCATGTCGTGCGCAAGCACGACGTGATCTTCCTGCCGCCTGGCGTCGAACACGCGATCTCGAACTCCGGCCTGACCGATCTCGTCTTCCTGGTGGTGACGTCACCGGTGACCGACGACGAAAAGCCCGTGTGACCGGTTAGCGCTCGCTCGATGCGAAGCGGACAGCGCGGGCCTTTGTTCTCTTGCCGGCCGCGCGCGCCATGATCATGCCGCGCGCCTTGCTGTGGGCCGCGGTGGTCTTCCGAAGCGAGGATGCAAGTCGCTTGCGTGCAAGATTAGCCGTCAATCGCGCTGCCAGTTGCTCGCTCTTGCGGATCATGGTGGTGACCGTAGGCGCCAGGTTCACCGGCACCCAGGCGACGTCCTTCGTCTTCGACAGGCTGCCAATGCCTTCGCAGGGCGCCTCGTCCGGCAGGTCGATCCGGATCGCGAGGGCCTCCGATCGCTCGGTCCAGTCCTCGGCCCTGGTGCCCGTGATGATGCGGACATAGTCGCGCGTCTCGCGCGGCAGTCCGCTCTGTTTGGCAAGCCACCTCTGGATCCGGCCCGGGCCCGCGTTATAGGCGGCTGCAGCAAGACCGAGATTGCCGAAATCGTCGCGGAGCTTGCCCAGGAATTTGGCCGACGCAGGCAGCGCTTTCATAGGGTCGAAGGGATCGTCGAGCCCGACTTCCGCTGCGGTCTCCGGCATGAACTGCGCGACGCCCTTGGCGCCGGCGTGGCTGACCTCGTTGGACTTGAAGCGGCTCTCCTGCCAGATCAGGCGCGCGAAGAACTGCACGGGAATGCCGCTGACCTCGGCCGCATCCCTGAGCGCGTGGCAAAATTGTTCGGTCGGCGAAGCCTGAGCTTGCGTGGCAGGTTCGGCCGCGCGCGCATTGGCGAGCTCAATGGCCTGCACGCTCGCGAGGAAGAGCTCGACACCGGAACAAGTGGTGAGGCTTGATAGTTCTGGAGAGCGACGCGGTCGAATGTTTGCCGGGACGCCGACGGATCGAAGTCGCACATCAGAGCAAGAAACGCGGCGCAAGCCGCGACGACAAATCGCATTGCGTGGGCAACCTCGAATTGTGGGATGAGCGGCCAGCGATGCGCCGGCGATAAGGAGTTATTAACCGTTCGATTGCGGCGAAGCTGCGATCTCGTCGGTTCCGCCGGTGTTACTACGGTGTTCCCGCAGGGAAACTCTCCGTGGTTTTACGTATCATTTGCACAATGAGACGAGTGAGATGATGCGACGGATGGCGGTGATTTCGCTGTGGCTCATCTGCCCGGCGCTCGCAGGAAATCTCGATGTGGCAGCGGTGAATTGATCCTGCGCGTCCGGCAAAGCAGATCACGACAGACTAGATCAATGCATCGGTCGTGAGGCTCCAGATCCTGCTGACTGCAGCGAGCGAAGGTCCCGTCGTCGTCGACTACAAGATCGCCGACGCGAATGTGAAGGGATCTCTCCTGAAGTAGCTGCCGGCCAAGCTCAAGGCAACGAAGTCGCTGAAGGCGCTAATATAAGCTACGCCAGCCCGCTTGAAGAGCTGGCCGAGAAATCGCACATGAGCGCGGATCTCATCAAGACGCTCAAAATCCAAAAATCTGCCAAAGGAATGCTAAAGCATGATCCGGAAAAGTGCGCAGCGGTTTTCCCTCGCGACAAACGCGGAACGCGTTTGCGCGGAGATCATGCTCAAACAATAACCTAAAGCGCGATGACAATTCATCCAAATCTCATCGCGCTTTAGTCTTTGGGAAAATCCTTGCGCATTGCAATCTCGGCGGCATCGCCGGGCGACAGCACGGTCTGGTCGAAGGCCACTTGCGGCCTCGTCATAATGTCGTAGAGCGAGATGCCTTTGATGGGCTTGCCCATGAGTTCGCGGACGCAGTCGGCGAGCGTGCCGTTGTAGACGAGATAGGGCGGACCTCTGTCCTTTTGCCTCTATCCCTTCAGTGACGGCCACTTCTTCAATTCGGCCGGCGCGTCATAGGCGATGGGCGATCCCTCTTTAAACATGCGCGCTTGGCCCCGGATGGCATGAACAGCCCAAAAATCCTAGGGTCGCCGGGTAAACGCCTGTCAAAGAATTAGTTCAAATCAGCTGGCAACGAAGGCGAGCAGGGTGCCGTTGGCTTTGGCCGGCGGCACGCAGACCGCGGCCCCGCTGCGCAACGCTGCCGAGCCCAGCGCCTTCTCGGTTGCTGCGAGGTCGCCGCTGACGAGCACCAGCGCCGCGCCGCCGCGCTCGGAAAGACCGGCAAGTGGCACGCCCGCATAGCGTTTGCCGAGCTGGTCCAGCGTCAAATAAACAAAGTCGGCACGATCGCCGCCGGACGGCACCGTGACCGCGCCGTCGGGCTCGGCCTTCGGCTCGCGATCGATCAGCCGGCCCAGATGCGCGGCTTCCTTGGCGGGCTCCGGCGTTGCGATCAGCACCTGCCTGATCCGCTTCGCTGCATTGGCGTGCTTCATCAGTTCGGGAATCCACACGGTCTCGGGGGTCTTGTGCTGGCAGGCGAAGATGCGCACGCCGCCGGGCGCCTCCGCGGTTGGCCACATGAAGGTGCGGAATTTTGCCGCCGAGATCGTGCCGTTCGGCAGGGTCACTGGTCGTTCGAAATCGGTGGGACCGATCGGCTCCAGGCCGCGTGCGCGGATCTCCTCCGCGCCGGCGGAGGAATCCACCGCGGTGAAGGCGATGCGCTCGATGCCTCCGCCGCGCTTGTCGAGGAAAGCGCGCGCCGGCCCGTTGTGCTCGGCCGCGGTGAGCACGCCGAGCAGCTCCATGTAGTCCGGGTCGAACATGATGGTGTAGTTGCCGGTGCCCATATGCGCGCTGTGGGTACCGCGCGGCGAGATGGTGAAGCCGAGCCGTCGGTAATTCTCGGCGGCCTTGTCGAGGTCCTGAACCATGACCACGGCGTGGTCGATACCGATGACGTTCTTGAGGGCCACTGTTCTTTTCCCGCGACGAATGCAATCTGACTCGGGCCGCGCCAGCGGCCGCTGGTCCTGTCTACGCCGGATAGGCGATCAAGTCATTTTCAAATCTGCGGGAAATGCGGAATTTCATTTCGCGAAACGTAGTATCGACGCGTGAGGGCGTCAGCGAGCCTGCTCGATATAGGCGGCGAGGACGGCGCGCTCCTCGCTGGTCATTTCGGTGATGTTGCCCGGCGGCATCGCGGTGGACCAGGCGGCGACGCGGCCGATCAGGCGGATGTTGCGATCGATGTGTTGGGGTGCGTCAAGCAGGATGCCCTTCGGCGCGGTCGCGATGCCGGCCCAGACCGGCTCGGTCGCGTGACACATGCTGCAGCGGGACATCACGATCTCCTCGACATTGGCAAACGCCGGCTGCGCCGACAGCGCGCCCGTCTTCACCTCGCGTGGCCCGGCCGCGGAGAGGAGCAGGATCGCGATCGCGCCCGCTGCCGCTACGCCCCACACCCACCACGGCGATTTGCGCCCGGCATGACGCTCATTGAAGAAGTGGCGGATCACCGGCCCAAGTGCCAGCACGATCGCGACGATGATCCAGTTGAAGCGGGTGGCGTAGAGCAGGGGATAGTGGTTGCTGATCATCAGCACGACCACGGGGAGCGTGAGATAATTGTTGTGGACCGAGCGCTCCTTGCTGGTCTCGCCGAGTTTCGGATCGGGTGCTTGCCCCGCGATCAGGCTAGCTACGATCTCCTTCTGGTTCGGAATGATCACAGCAAAAACGTTGGCGACCATGATGGTGCCGATGATCGCCGCGATCTGGTTGAAGGCGCCGCGTCCGCTGAGCACATGCGTGAAGGCGTAGGTCAGCGCGACCAGGAACAGATAGCCGCCGATGGCGAAGGGCAGCTCGCGCTGCGCCAGACCGGTGCGGCAGGCGGCTTCATAGAGCAGCCATGCCAGCGCCAGACTGCAGAAGCTGAACAGCCCGGCCTGGACCGGCGTCAGATCGAGGATCGACTTGTCGACCAGGAACAGGTCGGCATCGAGATAGTAGACTACCACCATCAGTGCGAAGCCGGACAGCCATGTGGTGTAGGCCTCCCATTTGAACCAGGTGAGCTCCTCCGGCATCTGGCTGGGCGCGATCAGGTATTTCTTGATCCGGTAGAAGCCGCCGCCATGGACCTGCCAAGCTTCGCCCTGCACGCCATTCGGCAGGTCGGCTTTCGGTTTCAGGCTGAGATCGAGATGGATGAAGTAGAACGAACTGCCGATCCAGGCGATCGCGGCCACCACATGCAGCCAGCGAAGCAGCAGGCTCGCCCATTCCGATATGATGGATTCCCACATGATCACCTCATCAATTGCGACACCGATGCCGCAGCTTTGATGATCGCAACCGGCGGCCGCGCCTGTACAATGTGTCGCACCGATCAGCCGCATTTTCCAGTACGATGGACCGCGCCTGATGCACATCGTGCGGGCATGAGCTGACGTGGGATTCGGCAGGCGTTTGGCTTGTCGCAGAACGTTTTCAGGTCGATCGGCGTTGACGAGCGGCACGTGCAGGCCGGGAGGAAAGATCGTGAAGAACAGGACTTCGTCGGTGGTGATCGCCGCGGGCTTGCTTGTCGTGGTTGCGACCTGTGCGCAGGCCGAGGCAGTGCTGCAGGGCAAGGACGCCTACGGCGATTGGCGAGCCGACAAGCCCGGCACGATCAGGCTGATACGGCCGCAGGATCTCGCCAAGCCCAACGCCACGCCGTCGGTTGCAAGCTTCCCGCGCGTGGTGCCGCGTCCGCCGGAGGCCGCGCTTCAGGTGCCGGCAGGCTTCAAGATCGAATTGTTCGCGGAAGGCTTGCACGCGCCGCGCATCGTGAGGGTTGCGCCGAACGGCGACGTCTTCGTCGCGGAGACGCGGGCGGGCACTATCCGCGTGCTTCGCGTCGGCGAGGGCGGCAAGGTCGCGACCAGCGAGGTGTTTGCCAGCGGCCTGAGGCGGCCATTCGGCATCGCCTTCTTCCCGAGCGGCGAAAATCCGCAATGGGTCTATGTCGCCAACACCGACAGCATTGTCCGCTTTCGTTATCAGGCCGGTGATCTCAAGGCGCGCGGCAAGGCTGAGACGGTCGTGGCGAGCCTGCCCCATGACGGCGGCCATTCCACCCGCGATATCGTCTTCACGGCGAACAACAAGCGCATGCTGGTTTCCGTCGGCTCGCTCAGCAACGTCGCCGAAGGCATGGGCACGCCGCCGGGCGGGATGGATGCGTGGTCGCGAAAGCAGCCACTGGGAGCAGCCTGGGCGAGTGAGACGGAACGCGCGACCGTGCTGGCCTTCAATCCGGATGGCAAGGAGCGGAAGATCTATGCCGCCGGCATCCGCAACTGCGTCGGCCTTACGGTCCAGCCGCAGACCGGACTGCCCTGGTGCTCGACCAACGAACGCGACGGCCTCGGCGACGATCTCGTGCCGGATTATGTGACGAGCGTGAAGGAGGGCGCCTTCTATGGCTGGCCCTGGTTCTATATCGGCGGTAATGAAGACCCGCGCCATGCCGGCGCGCGGCCGGACCTCAAGAACAAGGTGACGGTGCCGGACGTGCTGGTGCAGCCGCATTCGGCGTCACTCGGCATGACCTTCTACCAAGGCACGCAGTTTCCGACCGAGTACCAGGGCGATGCCTTCGCGGCCGAGCATGGCTCCTGGAATCGCTCGAAGCGCACCGGCTACAAGGTGATCCGCATCCGGATGAAGGACGGCAAGCCGACCGGTGAGTACGAGGATTTTGTCACGGGGTTTGTGGTGAGCGACACGGAGGTCTGGGGCCGGCCTGTCGGCGTTGCCGTGGCGAAGGATGGATCGCTGCTAATTTCGGAGGACGGCAATGGCACGATCTGGCGAGTGACAAGCGTGCCGCAATGACGATGATCGTCGGGTTTTTGCCCAATCACGAGCCGTGCTTTGGCGGTGCGCGATGCTTGACGCAGCTCGATCAACCAGAGCGAGCCGGCAAGCACATAGCTTATTCCGCGGGCGCCGAGGCGGCGCGGGTCTGCTGCAAACGCTCGCCACGAAAAACCAGCCAGCCAAATAGGAGCATATCGGCAAATACCGCGATTGAGGAAATTGCTGCTATGGGATCTCCCTGCGGATGGCCAGAATGAACCAGTGCAACGCCTACACCCATGACAAGGGTTGCAACGATCCAGATCCAGACCTGCGTCAATGCAACGCGTTGGCGGTCTAGCGATGGGTGAAGATGGTAGTAGATGCCAAATAAAAACAGCGACACCCAGCCCAGCAGGTTCAAGTGGGCGTGACCTGGAGCTGTTGAGTGGTCTTGGCTGATGCCCATGGCAAGGCCCCAGCACATTCCGAGCACCACCATTAGCACGGCGGCGCGGAAGCTCAGCACGGACGCCTTCATTTACTCCCCCCAGTTTGACCGATGCCCGGATCGAATTCCTATTGTTCCGCGATTGGGTAGCTAACGCAAGAGGGCGCGGCCTCAACGGCCTGCCTATCCCCGTCTCACGCTCGCTCCGCCATCCACCGGCAGCGTCACGCCAGTGATGAAGTTCGCTTCATCCGACGCCAGGAACAGCGCGGCATTCGCGACGTCCCATCCGGTGCCCATCTTCTTGCGCAGCGGCACCTTGCTGTCGCGTTCGGCTTCGACCTCGGCGCGGGTCTTGTGCCATTCGCGGGCGCGGGTATCGACAGCCATCGGGGTGTTCATCAGGCCGGGCAGGATGACGTTGGCGCGGATGCCGTATTCGGCGTTCTGGTAGGCGAGCTGTTCGGTGAAGGCGATCATCGCCGATTTCGTCGCCTTGTAGGCGACGTAAGGGTAGGTCGTGATCGCGGCCATCGAGGAGATGTTGATGATGGCGCCGCTCTTCTGCGCGCGCATGATTGGGATCACCTCTTTCGCGGCCATGATGCAGCTCTTCAGATTGATGGCGACGACGCGGTCGAACGCCTCTTCGGTCAATTGCAGCAGTTCGGCGTCGCCGCCGGACAGGCTGACGCCGACATTGTTGTGCAGCACGTCGATCCGGCCCCAGCGCACTTTGGCATCTGCCACCATCGCCCTGATGTCCGCAGATTTGGTAACGTCGGCCTTGAAGGCTGCGGCGACGCCGTTCTGCCCGGCGATCAGATCGACGGTTTCCTGGGCCGAATCCAGATGATGGTCGACGCACAGCACTTTTGCGCCCTCTCGCGCAAAGGTGAGCGCGGTAGCGCGGCCGTTGCCCATGCCTTCGCCCGGACTCTGGCCGGCGCCGACGACGATTGCGACCTTGTCCTTCAAGCGCATGTCAGTTCACTCCCGGGATCGGGTACTGCTGGAGTACCTCTTTGTAATAGGGCTCGTTGTCGATCTTCATGGTGGCGAGCACGCGCACCACGCCACAGTAGAAGGCAATGGTCAGGACAAGATCGACCATGTGCTCGTCGGAGAGGTGCCGCCTGATCTCGGCAAAGGTCGTATCCGACATCGCGACCTCGCGTACCATCTCGCGGGCGCCTTTCAGGATCGCTCTTGCCAGGGGTTCGAGCTTCGACGGCTTGCCTTCGGTCTCCGCCATCAGGCCGGCTATATCCTCGTCGGTTACGCCGAACTCCTTGCCGATCTTCACATGATGGGTGAACTCGTATTCCGACTTCTCCATCCAGCCGACCTGGAGGATCGCAAGCTCGCGCAGGCGCGGGTCGAGCTTGCTCTTGAAGCGGATGTAGCCGCCGATGCCGTTGAAGGCGCGCGCCATCTCCGGCGAGTTGACCAGGAGCTTGTGCAGGTTGGTGTTGCGCTTGAGCATGTCGCGATATTCGGGCGCGACCTGGTCGGCCTCGAGATAGGGCAGGCGGGCCATGCCTGGGTTTCCTTCTGCTAGTGTTCTTGTGACTCGCGTTCTGGTGCTTGCAGCGTCACGCCGCCGTCGACCACCAGCACCTGGCCGGTGATGTAGCGCGCGAAATTGCTGAGCAGGAACTTGACGGCATGGCCGACGTCCCAGCCGGTGCCTTCTGTCTTTAGCAGCGAAGCTTTGGCGCGGTTGGCCCGCGCCTGCTCGCTCATGCCGCGGGCATAGACCATCGGCGTGTACATCGGCCCGGGGCAGATGCAGTTGACGCGGATGTTGTCGCGGCCGTGATCGACTGCCATGGCGCGCGTGAGCCCGATGATGGCGGCCTTCGAGGTCGAGTAGGTCGTCAGCCCGCGCGGCCGCAGCGCGGAGATCGAGGAGATATTGACGATTGCGCCGCTCTGCGCGGTCTTGATCATGGCGGGAATCGCATGCTTTGACAGCAGGAACATGGTCTCGACATTGACCTGCATGACGCGGCGATATTGCTCGGGCGCCTCGTCGACCACGCTTCCGCGGCTGCCGATGCCGACATTGTTGTCGAGGAAATCGAGGCGGCCCCAGCGGTCGAGCGCCGACTCGATCAACGTCTTGCAGTCAGCTTCGCTGGTGACGTCGCCGCCGTGGGCCGCAGCCGTGCCGCCTTCGGCGACGATCATCTCGACGGTCCGCTCGGCGAGCTTGAGGTCACGATCGGCCACCAGCACTCTGGTGCCGGCACGAGCCAGCAGGATTGCTGCAGCGCGGCCGTTGCCGATCCCGTCCCCTGCGGCGCCGCCGCCGCTGATCAGCGCCACCTTGCCGGCGAGGCCGGCATCGTCCTCAGGGCCCTGCATGTCGTTTCCATCCCGTTGTTTTTCGTTGACGATAGCAACGGGGGACGCTGGTGAGAAGACCGGTCGCTCCGCGCTCACCTCATTGACATCGCATGGAACGCATTGTCGGCTACGTCGTCGGTCTCGGCCTCGCGCTGCTGCTCACGGCACCTCGTTCTTCACAAGACCAACAACGTGCTGGCGCTCGCCTTCAGGCTCCTCATCGTCTTCCTGGTGGTCGGCGGGACCGTCTTGATCGTGTCGCATCTCAACCAGAACATGCCGCCGATGGATCGGTTCATTCAGATGCACAGCTAGCGCTGCGCAAAAAAGAAGAGCCGCTTGTCGTGACAAGCGGCCCAAGTCTAGGGAGGAAACGCCCGAGCAAGACAATCGGGCCGAAGCCGGATTGCTGCCAAGGAGGCGATAGCGCTAAGGCGCTACCGCACGTTGATAGAAATGCAGCTACTCCCGGTAGAGTTCAACTCCGGATCAATACGGTCTCCGGCTACCACTCACGCCTGCGTGAGCGGCTTGTTCACTTCGGGCGGCGGCAATTATACGCCTTGCGGAAGCCGGCGGCCTGCGCGTCGTCCTCCGAGCAGAACCAGCGGTCCGGGTTGGTCGTCGCGGCATAGCTCGGGCAGCCCCGCAGATGATAGATCCCGATATTGCCGGTGACGCGCGCGCGCACCGCGAGCTTGCCCTTGATGCTGCAGTTCGGCGGCATCGTCAGGTCTTCCGGGAACAGCACCGCGCGGATTTCCTTGTCGCGGTCCGGGCGGCAGGCGGCGCCCAGCAGTGCACCATCCTTCTTGCCCGTGCGGAATTCTTGCGGCGCAACAAAGCAGCCTTTCCAAATGCCGGCCGAGGCGGTCTTGGCTTCGGCCGCGGCCGGCTTGACGTTCGCCTTGATCGGCTCGCGCGCGACGGCAAAGCCGAGCCTGACCAGCTGTTCGTTCAAGCTGGCTTTGTCACCTTGGGCCGTGCAGATCGCACGGTGGCGCTTGCCGAAATTCTTCTCGGGGCCGACATCGTCGCAGCGCACCGGGCGCTTGTTGATCAGCTTCGCCAGCTGGTCGCGGGCCTCGATGCCGCAGGTCCAGGGATCGGCATGATCGTCGATGCAGACCTGGTCCAGTTCGGGCGCGTCGACGCCGTCCAACCGGTAGGTCACGTCGCCGAGCTGGATCGAGTTGGCATCCCGGACGGTCGCAGCGCCGGTCAGCGCGGAGGCGGGGCTGGAGCTGCCCAGAAATCCGGACAGAGCGAGAAATAAAACAAGCGCTAACGCGCGGGTGGCGGCAAATGAATTCTCGAGGGGCATAACGTCTCGCTATCGATCGCTCTTGCGCCTCGTTCCTAGCATCCGGAGGTCGCGATACCAATGGTCTGCGTTGTGCGAACTGCGACATTCGTGCGCCAGCCTTTACTCAGCGGCCAGTCTGCCCCTATCGTTCGGCGCTATCGACAAGGCCGCAAAGGCCGAATCGCCCTCGAAGCGGCGAGGGCGGGAGGAAAATGCTTCGATGAAAGATCCCGTGGACGTCTTGATCATCGGCGCCGGCGCTTCAGGCGCGGCGGTGGCGTGGTCGCTGGCGGAGACCAAGATGCACATTCTCTGCCTCGAGCAGGGCGGCTGGATGAACCCGGCGGAATATCCCAGCACAGGCCGGGACTGGGAAGCCAAGTTCTACGGCGAGTGGTCGTCGAGTCCCAACGTCCGCGGCCGGCCCGAGGACTATCCCATCAACGACGACAGTTCGCCGATCAAGGTCGTCAACTACAATGCGGTCGGCGGTTCGACGGTGATGTACACCGCGCACTGGCCGCGGCTGCACCCTTCCGATTTCAAGGTGAAGACGCTCGACGGCGTCGCCGACGACTGGCCGATCGACTACGACGCGCTGACCCCGTTCTTCGAAGAGAACGACCGGATGATGGGCACGTCCGGCCTCTCGGGCGATCCGCTCTCGCCGCTGACGCATCCGCCGATGCCGCAACAGCCGCTCGGATTGTCCGGGGCGATCCTCGGCAAGGCCATGAACAAGCTCGGCTGGCACTGGTGGCCGTCGGACACGACAGTTGCGACCATGGACTATGAGGGCAGGGGCCGCTGCATCAATCTCGGCCATTGCACGCCGGCTTGCGCGCAAGGCGCAAAGTCCTCGACCGACATCACCTATTGGCCGCATGCCGTCCGCGCCGGTGTTGAGTTGCGCACCCATTGCCGGGTGCGCGAGATCACCACCGACGACAACGGTATGGCCTCGGGTGTGGTCTATTACGACAAGGACGGCGTCGAGCAGTTCCAGCCGGCGCATGTCGTCATCATCGCCTGCAACGGCGTCGGCACGCCGCGGCTGCTGCTGAATTCGGCGTCCGCGCGCTTCCCGAACGGCCTTGCCAATTCGTCCGGCCTCGTCGGCAAGAACCTGATGTTCCATCCCTACGCGCAAATCTATGGCTACGTGAAGGAGCCAACCGATAGCAACCGCGCGCCGCCGACCTGCCTGTGGAGCAAGGAATGGTATGACACGGACCTGTCGCGCGGTTTCGTGCGCGGCTATGGCGTCCAGTTCGTGCGCGGCGCCGGGCCGGTGTTCGAGGCTGTCGTCAGCGAGCAGAAGGGGATTCTGCCGTGGGGCGACGATCATCATCGCGTCTTCCGCAAGCTCAATGGACATCGGCTTGGGTTTTCGGCGATCTGCGAGGACCTGCCGGAAGAGCACAATTGCGTCACGCTCGATCCTGTCCTGAAGGACAGTCATGGCATTCCCGCGCCGAAGATCAACTACACCATCAGCGAGAACAGCCAGAAGATGATGGACCATGCGCTCGCCCGTGGCCGCGAGGTTCTCGAAGCGGCCGGCGCCACCGACATCTGCATCAACTCTCCGATCCCGTGGGGCGGCTGGCACCTGTTAGGCACCGCGCGGATGGGCACCGACCCCAAAAGATCCGTCGTCAACGAATGGGGCCGCACGCATGATGTGAAGAATCTCTTCATCGTCGACGGTAGCGTCTTCGTCACCTCGGGCGGGGTCAATCCGACCTCCACCATCCAGGCCATCGCGCTCTACGTCGCCGACCAGATGAAGCAGCGTCTCGCCAACTTGTTCGACTGAGGCCGTCATGTCCGCAGATAATCAACTGACACGCACGCAGCGCGACGACCTCCGCACCGTCGCTGCGATGATCGTTCCCGCCAGCGACGAGTACAAGGTGCCCGGCGCCGACGATCCCGCAATCCAGGCCGACATGCTGGCGACTCTCGGCCGCGATACGAAATTGGTGGCGGCGGCGCTGGACCATCTGGCGCGGCTGGCCGGTCAACCGCTCGCGGAGCTCGACGCCGCGAAGCGCGATGCGGTGGCGCAGGAGTTTCGTGGTTCCGGCGGAGCGGCCGCGGCAACCCTCGTCCGCGTCGTGCTGCAGTGCTACTACCGCGACGACCGGGTGCTGCGTTCGCTCGGGCTCGAGCTGCGGGCGCCGTTCCCCAAGGGCTATGTGCTTCCGGATGGCGATTGGTCGCTGCTCGATCCGGTCAAGGCAAGAGGGGGCTCGCTGCGGCGAGCGCCGTAGCAGCCGCCCGCGGTAGTCGAACCCTGGCAGTCCGACCCTGGCAGCCCAGCCCTACGGCCCGGGCGGGCCACTTGCGCTGGAGGGAACAGGCCACCATCTGTGTGAGCCTCAAGGACTCCCGCGATGTTGGATTTTACCTCAGATATCGTCGATGACGCACCGTCATCGCGAACGACAATGTCTGCCCCGCCCGATGACCGGGCCCTGCTGGACGCCTATTCCAATGCCGTGATCGACGTGACCGACCGCGTCGGCCCTGCCGTCGTGCGCGTCGAGACCGGCCCAAAGGTGCCGAACGGCCGCGAACGCGGCGGGCTCGGCTCCGGCATCGTGATTTCGCCGGATGGACTCGTCCTCACCAACAGCCACGTAGTCGGCTCCTCCAGGGAGATCCGGCTGCGGGACGTCGAAGGCCATGTCGGCGACGCGCAGGTGCTCGGCGTCGATCCCGACACCGACCTTGCGCTGCTGCGCGCCAACGGCGTGCGCGACTTGCCCTATGCGGCGCTCGGCAATTCCAAGACGTTGCGGCGCGGCCAGCTCGTGATCGCAATTGGCAATCCGCTGGGCTTCGAGTCGACCGTGACCGCCGGCGTGGTCTCGGCGCTCGGACGCTCGATCCGCTCGGTCAGCGGCCGCACGATCGAGGACGTGATCCAGACCGATGCCGCGCTCAATCCCGGCAATTCCGGCGGCCCGCTGGTGTCGTCGAATGCCGAGGTGATCGGCATCAACACCGCCATCATCAATGGCGCACAAGGCATCTGCTTCGCGGTCGCCAGCAACACCGCGCAATTCGTGCTGTCGGAGATCATCCGCCACGGCTATGTCCGCCGCGCCTATGTCGGCGTCGCCGGACAGACGGCACCGATCCCGCGGCGGCATGCGGTTCTGGCCGGTATCGAGAACAAGATGGGCGCGCTGCTGGCACAGATCGAGCCGGACGGCCCGGCGGCGAAGGCGGGCCTGTTGCCCGGCGACGTCGTGATCAGGCTCGACGGCGTCGAGATCAACGGCGTCGACGATCTGATCCGCGTGCTCGACCGTGATCGGATCGGCCGGCGGCTCGCCATGGACGTGCTGCGGCTAGGCCGCCTGCGGGGGATCGACATCGACCCGATCGAACGCAAGCCGGCGCGGAGCACATGATCCGGAAAAGTGCAAAGCGGTTTTCCGGTAAGATCATGTGCAAAAAATAGAGCCTTGGGCAGGCGGAGCGAGGTATGACAGTGTCATGCTTCGCTCCGGAAAGCCCGCCGAATGATGCCGGCGCATGAGACCTACGATGTCATTGTTATCGGCGCCGGTGCCGGTGGCATGACGGCCGCAGCCGTTGCGGCCGTCGAAGGCCTGCGCGTTCTGGTGATCGAGAAGACCGCCTTCGTGGGTGGCACGACCGCCTGGTCCGGCGGCATGGTCTGGATCCCCGCCAATGCCAGGATGAAGGAGGCGGGGCTGTCCGACAGCGTCGCGGATGCCGTCCAGTATCTGTCGAGCACGGTCCCCGAGCCCGCCAACGCCGGCCTGCGCGCCGCCTTCCTTGCGCGCGGACCGGAAGCGGTCGCCTATCTCGAAGCCAACACCGAGGTGCGCCTGCAGCCGGTGAAAGCCTATCCGGACTATTATCCGGAGCGGCTAGGCGCAACGCCGGGCGGGCGCGTGCTGGAGCCGGTCGCTTTCGACGGCACGCGGCTGGGCGCGAATTTCGCGCGGCTGCGCGCGCCGCTGCCGGAGTTCACGCTGTTCGGCGGGATGATGGTCAATCGCCTCGACATCCCGCATCTGCGCCGGATCGGCAAATCGCTGCGCTCGACCCTGTGCGCGGCGCGGCTGGTCTCCGAGTATGCGTTACAACGGCTGCGCAGCCCGCGCGGCACGACGCTGCATCTCGGCAACGCGCTTGCCGCGCGGCTCTATGCCTCGCTGCTGGCGCGGCAGGTCGAAATGCTCTTCAGCACAGACGTCGAAGACTTGTCAATGCAGGGCGATCGGGTCGTTGGCGTGGTCATTCGCCATGGCTCCCGCGACCGCTCGATCGCGGCGCGCCGCGGCGTGGTGCTCGCGACCGGCGGCTTTTCGCACGATGCCGCCTTACGCAAACGCTTCTTCCCGCCCGCGGCCGGATTTGTCTCGGCGACCAACACGTCCGGCACCGGCGACGGGCTTCGCCTCGCAAGCGCGACGGGTGCCGCGCTCAACGCGGACGCGACCAGCCCAGCCTACTGGGTGCCGGCCTCGCTGTTTCGGCGCGCTGACGGAAGCCGCGGCGTTTTCCCCCATACGGTGACAGACCGCGCCAAGCCAGGCGTGATTGCCGTCAGTGCCGCAGGCCGACGCTTCGTCAACGAGGCTGTATCCTACCACGAATTCGTGCTCGCGATGTTGCGCGATGGCAATGCCGAACCGGATCGGCCGTTCTACCTGATCTGCGACCGCCAGTTCCTGTGGAGTTACGGCCTCGGCCGCATCAAGCCGTTCACGCGCAGCGTCCGGCGTTTTGTGGCGAGCGGCGAGCTGTTCGCAGCCCCTGATATCCCGCAGCTCGCGGCGAAGCTCGGCATCCAGCCGTCCGCGCTCGCTGCGACGGTCGCTGATTACAACGCCGACGCAAAGGACGGCCGCGATCCCGAATTCGGCCGCGGCAGCACGATCTATCAGCGGCATCTCGGCGACGCCGCCCACAAGCCCAACCCATGCGTCGCGCCGATCGTCGCAGCGCCGTTCTTTGCGATGCGCATCTATCCGGCCGATCTCGGCACCGCGATCGGCATGAAGGTCGATGCGCAGGCGCGCGTGCTGCGCGAGGATGGCGCGCCAATCGCGGGCCTCTACGCCTGCGGCAACGACATGGGTTCGATCATGAACGGCAACTATCCGGGCCCGGGGATCACGCTGGGGCCGGCGCTGACGTTTGGGTATATCGCGGGACGGCATTTGGCGGAGGGGACGGTGATGGCGGGTATCGCCGCAGCCTCGGTCTAGCCATCCCCACCGCCGTCATGCCCCGCGCGAAGGGGCATCCAGTACGCCGCGGCCTATCCGTATCCCATCGTCGTCTCTGGAATACTGGATCGTCCGCCTTCGCGGGCGATGACGGCGGAGAGTGTGGCAGCGGCCAGCTCTTACTCCGCCGCAGCCGCAAAGCGGCTGTTCTCGAGTTCGGCTTCCAGCCGCGTCTTCTCGGTCGCGGCCTGCTTGATGTTGGCTTCCTTGACGTGACCGAAGCCGCGGATGGTCTCGGGCACGCGTGCGAGCCGCGTCAGCAGGGGAATCTGTTCCGCCTTCAGTCCGGCCATCCGCTGATCGATCATGCCGAGATAGTCCTCGATCAGCTTTCGCTCGGTCCGGCGCTCCTCGGTGCGGCTGAACGGATCGAACGCGCCGCCACGCAGGAATTTCAGCTTGGCCAGGACGCGGAAGGCGTGGATCATCCAGCCGCCGAACTCCTGCTTCTGAAGCCGCCCCGTCGCTTTGTCGCGCTTCGCGAAGATCGGCGGGGCGAGGTAGTATTTCAGCGTGAAGTCGCCGTCGAACTTCTCCGACACCCTCTTAGCGAAGGTCCCGTCGGTATAGAGACGCGCGACCTCGTACTCGTCCTTGTAGGACATCAGCTTGAACAGGTTTTTCGCGACGGCCTCGGTCAGCTCCGTGGAGGCGGGCGAGGCAGTCGTCTCCGCCTTGCGCACCTTGGCGACGGCAGCGAGGTAACGGTTCGCATACGCCTTATCCTGATAGCCGGTCAGAAACTCCGCGCGGGTCGCGATGACATCGTCGAGCGACTTCGTCGGTGCGGATGCCCGGGTCTTGAACTGCAGCACGCTGCGCACCCGCGACATGTCGTGGGCGGCAAGGCGTCCCCAAGTGAAGGCGAGCTTGTTCATCTCGATCGCGGCGCCGTTGATCTCGATGGCGCGGAGCAGGGCCTCCAGCGACAGCGGGATCGCGCCCTTCTGGAAGGCGAAGCCGAGCAAGAAGGGATTGGTCGCGATGGAGTCACCCATAAGCGCCGCCGCAATGCCCGTGGCGTCGATGACATCGAGATTCTTGTCGCCGATCGCATCGCGCAGCTCAGTCTGCATCGTGCCCATCTCGAAATCGAGATCGGGGTTTTGCACGAAGCTCGCGGTCGGCTGCAGATCGGCGTTGATATACGCCTTCGTCACACCGCGCTCGGCGCGGCTGAGCGCGGAGGGGCCGGCCGAGACGATCATGTCGCAGCCGAGGATGACGTCGGCGCCGCCGGTGGTGATGCGGACCGCCGAGATATCTTCCGGCTTCGGCGCGATGCGCACATGGCTCATCACCGCGCCGTTCTTCTGCGACAGGCCGGTGAAGTCCAGCGCCGAGCAGCCGCGGCCGTCGACATGGGCGGCCATGCCGAGCAGCGCGCCGATGGTGATGACGCCGGTGCCGCCGATGCCGGTGACGAGAATGTTGTAGGGGCCGTCGAGCTCACGCGCAGGCGGCAGCGGCAGGTCGGCGAACAGCTGGCCGGAATCGACCGCTGAGGTCTTGACGCGTTTCAGCGTGCCGCCATGAACGGTGACAAAGCTCGGGCAAAAGCCCTCGACGCAGGAAAAGTCCTTGTTGCAGTTCGACTGGTCGATCTGACGCTTGCGGCCGAACTCGGTCTCCAGCGGCTGCACCGAGACGCAGTTCGATGCCTGCGAGCAGTCGCCGCAGCCTTCGCAGACGAGCTCGTTGATGAAGGCGCGCTTGGCGGGATCGGGATAGAGCCCGCGCTTGCGGCGGCGGCGCTTTTCCGCGGC
>JAEWFG010000173.1 GCA_023388935.1 Pseudomonadota bacterium
CGCTAAGGCTTCTGCGCGACGGCGTTCTTGGTCGTAAGCCTCGGCGCTGGCGATGGCGGAGGCGATCTGACCCGCAACCAGCTCCATGAAGCCAGAGTAATTGTCGTCGAACAGTCGGAACGGATTCAAACCGGCAATCAGGAGGGCGGAGTGCCCTTCTTCGCCGGCGGCCATGACCGGAATAACCACGGCGCTGTTCGACGGTCGATCCCAGGCGCCACCGGGGAAGGCCGCCTCAAAAAGCTTCCCAAGATCTGGCACATTCTGGAACTTACTTTCGCGCATTGCCTTCGCAAACGGCCAGCGGGGCTCGCCCTCCAACGAAAGGACGTCGGGAAATGCCGGATGGTCCTGATTCACACCGACCGAACTGACTCGCGAGCACGACCTGCCATCGGGGTAAAGGACATAAAGGGCGGCGAACGGCAGATCGCGAGGATTGGTTCCCAGTGCCTCGATAGTTAGCTTGCAGGCCTCTTGCCAAGTTTTCGCGTCCACCGCTCGAGCCGCAAGCTCGCGAAGCAGCGCGAGTTGGCGTTCTCCGATGACCCTTTGCGTGTCTTCAGTGTTCGCGCAGAAGATGCCGCCGACTGCACCGTCGTCATCGGGAATGGGAGTGTACGAAAATGTGTAATACGTCTCTTCGGGATATCCGTTGCGCTCCATGATGAGGAGCTGTGCCTCGACGTAAGTCCCTTCGCTTCCCTTCAGCGCCTGCGCCAACATGGGACCGATATCCGGCCAGATCTCCTTCCAGACCTCGGCGGTCGGCCGCCCCAGGGCCCATGGGTGTTTGCCGCCTATGATGGATTTGTAGGGGTCATTGTAGAAATAGGTCAGCTCGGACCCCCAGCCGATCCATATGGGCTGCCGGGAGGTCAGCATGATCCCAACCGCGGTTTTCAGGCTTTGTGGCCAGCCTGCCGCCGGGCCTAGAGCGGTTTTGCTCCAATCGTACTCGGCAATAAGTTTCGCCAGCTCATTCGACGGCACAGGCAGGTGCTTGGAGACCCCAACGGACTGTTCGCGGCGTCGACGCAATTAGGGGCCCCCCGGGACGACATAATCAACCTGAAATATAAGCCGGCCACGCATCAAGGGTTCCTGTTTGCACAATTCGGGAAAAGGCGGGTGGATGACAATAATCCCGCGCCTGCGCTGCGCGCCGGCGGCCCGCAGCCGCTTCCTTTGAAGCATCGGTGGTCGGGCACGCCGGGGTTCAACCTAGCCGCAGCATTGAAAAAGGCCGCTGGCACTATGGCCAGCGGCGTGCCTGGCACCTCATCCCGAAGGGCGTGAGGAGCAACAAATGGTTGTTCCGAATTAGGAACTGCCTTGCCCGTTGCTCATTATCAACAGCCAGTTCAGTCGTGGGACGACTTGCTAGAGAACACGGTCTCACGTGCCGGAGGGACTTAGCGATTTCCAGGGAGCTCCTCGATGATTGAAGGAAGCTTTGACCGCCGTACGTTGGGCAATATGGAAGTTGCGCTGGATCGGGTGTGCGCCAAGACACCGGGCGGTGAGATGCATGACGTTAGAAAGCGGGTGGCGGACGCAATTGTCCGATGCGCACGCGGTGGAAAGACGACATTGGGCGCGCTCACGGAAGCAGGAGAGCGCGTTCGGTTCGGCACTTCGCAAAACCGCGCAGGGTCAGCCTGATCGCCGGCCGTAACTTTCGATTATCGGCTATGCTCCATACAACTCTAATGGTGAGCCACTTCCACTATGCCAAGCACCCGTCTTGCCGCCAGTTTGCGACGTCCATTACGCCGGCGTCGCCTAATTGGGTTTCCTACGGGGATGAGCATCTGTAAGTCTTGTTTTTAACGAGAATTAGCAGGGTGCGCGTGATGGGCGGGCCGAATTGGGGCGCGGAACTAAACGATCAATCTTTCCGTTGAGACTGGGGCTTCGCTGAGGAGAGTGAGATGAAAAGGTTAGTTGCAGGCTGCGCATTCGCCACGGTCTTGGTCACAAGCGCTTATGCGGCGACCACGGTCATGAAGGCGGCCCCTACCGAAAGCTGGACCGTCACCAACTACTACAAGCAAGCCGTCTATGATCCCAAGGAAAGCAAGATCGGCGACATCGATGACGTCCTCGTCGACAAATCGGGAAAGATCACCGGCCTTGTGCTCGGCGTCGGCGGCTTCCTGGGTGCAGGCGAGAAGGACGTCATCATTCCGTTCACCGCCGTCAAAATGGCGAAGCGGAACGACAAATGGTGGCTAACGCTTGACGAGACAAAGGATAATCTCAAGAGCGCCCCTGGCTTCAAATACGACAAAGCCAGCACGACTTGGGTGCCGGACAAATAAGCGATCGCAGAGCCCCAACCGATGTTGGGGCTTTTGACTCGAGGCGCAAGCTTCCCTTCGGGAGACATTGTTCCTATCGCCTATGGACGATGAGCGGAAGAGGACTTGAAACATCAGATTGATCTCGCAACGAGATTCGCATCTTCCATCAAAGATGAGACGACGGTCGGACGCTTGATGCGTTTGCCGATGAGCTGAAGATGAAGCTCTTCCTGGCATCGCAACACCGAAAGAGTTCACCGCGGCCATCTGGGAGCTAGCAGGCCGACAAGTCTTTCGGCCGCGATCTCCAATTCCAGCCCGAAGCCGAAAAGCAGATCATGGGTGAATAGCAAGCTCAATAGGCAGTGAACCCGCTCTTTCTCGAAATAGTTCGGATCCCTCTGATAGCTTGGCCGTCGAGATCGGCCATCGGCCATCATGCCCCTCGATGGAAATGCGCAAGCCGTGCAATTCGTCGAGAAAGATCTTGTCGATCGATCCAGCTTTGCCGTCTGAGAGGACCACGCCTTTACCGATCAGTTCAGCTCGAGCCTGCTCGAATTCGCGAAGAATTACAAATGCTCTTTGTTGTCCAAGAGCTGAGGCAGGCCGCTCTGTCTTTTTGGATCCGCTCCTCATTCACGTCGTCTTATTTTCGACCGCTTTGGCCCGTTGCTCGTATTCTTCCGCCAGCCGGCGAATGGCCTCGGCGGCCTCCGCATCATTGATCTTTTCTGCGATGCGACGGCAGCGTTGCGCTTGCGCTAACAGACGCTCTCTCTCGTCCATCACGATCAACGTACTTGCGCACTTCGAGTTCAACGCCAATCAAAAGGTCCACCGATTGCAGAGTTGCTCACTTAAAAGCAGGCGGAACTTTTTTTCGACTTCGGCGTATTGTTCGCACAAACAGAATAGGAGGAGGTCATGGGATTTGGAAGAGGCGCTTTGCTTTGGTTGCTCGGCATACCGTTACCAATCATCATACTGCTGGCCTTGTTCTGGCATCACTAAGGTCGGGACGCCCACGTAGCGCAACCGCTGGGAACGATGTTTCTTCACCCGAACATGCGTTTCTGAGCATGAGTAAGTTTGATCGATGAAGAAGTTCGTGTTTGCACGACCGCACCACCATCGTCAAAGAACGACGGCCTCGTGAGACCGACAGGACTACTGTCATCAGAAAAGAGAATGAAGATGGTAGTCGCGAGAAGACCATTAACCATCACAATAGGGACTGAATTGAAGGGCCTCGACGAGCGTCGGGGCCCTCTTTTCGGAGATAACGGCAGCTCACGTGCCGCGAGATGAGCGCTCCGGCCTAGATTGGTAGGCTGCCCAGCGGCCCGGGGTCGTTCGTGTGAACCCGGGTCATGGCAAAGGATGTCTTTCTTCGTCCGGCGCCACCGTTGGTGTGTCCGGCGGGAACAGGCCCATATGCCGCACGTTCACCGTGCATGGACACTAGGGCTCAAGAGGGGAAGACAAATAGCGGTGGCGGCCAGGCCGAGGGTGTAGCGTGCTGATCGGCGAGGCTATCGAGACCTTCGTGGGCATTGGCTTGGTCGGCCTGGCGCTGCGCGACGTCTTCGACACGGTGGTGGTGCCGGGAGAGAGCGCCGGCGCTTTGCGCGTGGCCCGCCGCCTGCTGTTTGCAATGCTGCCGGTCTGGAAGCGGATGCGTCGAGGCAAGACCGGCATCTCGACCAGCTTCGCACCCGCCGTGCTCATGGCCTCGTTCTTGGTGTGGATGGCGATCCTGCTGTTGGGCTTCGGCTTGGTCGCGCACGGGCTCGGCCGCTGGTTCGCGCCGCCGGCCGATAGCTTCGAGCAGGCGGCTTTCATCGCGGGCAGCGCGCTCGCCACCGTCGGCCTGTCGGGGATCGAGGCCTACGGACCAGCACGCTGGGTGCTGGTCGCCGCTGGCATCTGCGGCCTGGCGGTGCTGACGATGGCGGTGACCTACCTGATGTGCAGGAGGGCATATCTCGGCGGGACGCTGGCGTCCTAAAGATAACGACCGCGTCGGGCCAGCCGCCTTCTGCACTTGGGCTGCTGGAGCGGTACGCGGACCTGGAGGCTCCGGAGGAGATGCGGCGAGCGCTCTACGACGGGCGCGACTGGTGCGCTTCCGTCCTGCAGAGCCATGCCTCGCATCCTTCTTTGATCTACTTCCGCTCCGTCGGGACCGGCGCCGGCTGGCCGGCCGCGCTGGGAACGGTGATGGATCTCGCGTTGATCTTCGAGCTCCTGATCGACGATCCGAAGGCGAGGGCGGCCGCGGTCTTGCTGCGCGACGATGGGCTGCGTCTCGTCGGCGAAATCGCAGGTCTGATCGGTCTGGAGCCTCGGAACATGAAAACGACCGCGGCGGAGGTCGAAGCGCTCTGTGGGCGCCTTTCGACGGCCGGGTACCGGCTCAGGACGGATCCGGACATAGGCGCCTTCGCCGCCAAGCGAACTGACCATGCTCGCTGCATCGAGGCCATCGCCGAGCATCTAGGCACGCCTGTGGCGCCATTGCTGCCATAGCGCCGGTGCGTCGGTTGTTCTTGGCGCTGTCGCCGCCGCCCGAATATTTTGATGTGCGCATGCTTTGGTAGGAGCTCTCCGTTGTCGCCGGCGCGCCCTTGGGCCTCGTCATGCGCGATCCTTTCGCGGCATGTTTCAGGCATCGGATGTGGAAGGTCTGCGAGAGGCGGCGTGCCGCATGGGGCTCGCGGGGTTGGGCTCAAAGCACCAAAAGGCTCATCCCGAAGACGTCTCGGCGGCGCTCGTCTGTCTGATCAGCACGCGAACAAGGTCTGCGACGCTTCGGCCGAATTTCGCCCGCCCGCGCGAAGGAAGACCGCCAACACGGCCGACGCGAGAAGCCGGCTCAGGTTGAGGCCGCCCCGAGATTCCCGACTATTGCTAATCGCCCCGTGCTAATCGGCCCGGCCGTCGGTTTCGAAATTCAGATCCGCCGAAAAAACTTACATTTGTGCAACGACCCGTGGCACAATGTCAGGAACAATCTCGGTGGACCTACGGGCGGCCAGGCCAAGTACGCAACCCTAGCGCTAAAATCCTATTCGCGACGGTGATGTGGGAAGCGAAGCCCCGGAGTGCCTAGGAGTCCAAGGGCCTCGCGACCCGGCGGCAAATGATGCCGTTCGGCGGCGGTCAACTCTCGCGGCGCTCACCGGGTTTTCATTGCGCAAGGTCAAATTCGCGTGCGTCGCGGCTCGGGCCATGGCGCGCCCGCACGCAGGAGCTTGCGATCGCGGAAGTGTTCTCGAGACAGTGCGCGGAATGGCCAACTTACTGCCGAACTCGGCGAGGTCACACGTCGCGATCGAGATGCAGTTTTCGTGATAGTTGGGAGCAGCCCGTGCCGATGGCAATCAACTCGAGCGGAAGCGAGCGACTTCAACAGCTTCACGGTGGAACAATCGGCACCGGTCTCAAGAATAAGGTGCAGTCGCGGTCGCGAATGTAACGCCTGCGGAGTTGCTGGCGAAGCAACATCGCAAAATGGCGGAGCCCTGCACCGCAAAGCCAAATCAGTAGAAGGAGGGTCATGTTCATAAGAACGAAGTTGGTCGGCGCTCTTCTGGCGGTCAGCTCTGCCATCGCGCTGGGTGGTCCCTGCAACACCGCCAGCGACGCCGGCTCGGGACCGGTAACGTAAGCTCGAAGGGCAGCGTATCTCTTTGCGATCGCGATATCGATCCGTGTTGGTTTGACTGTTACGAGCGCCATCGGTCTACGATTGGCGAGAAAATCTCCATACAGTTTTGTAAAGCCCACGCTCCGATGAATGTTCCTTGGCGGGCTTTTACGGCTGCCCGGATCCGCCGGCCGAGCCATAGACCTGGCCGGTCGCATAGCTCGCGTCGGCGGCGGCGAGCTGAACGTAGATCGAGGCGAGTTCGGCGGGTTGGCCGGGGCGACCGAGCGGCGTCATGCCGCCGAACTTTTCAAGCTTTTCCATCGTTGCTCCGCCGGAGACCTGAAGCGGCGTCCAGATCGGGCCGGGCGCGACGCCATTGACGCGAATGCCTTTCGGGGCGAGCTGCTTCGCCAGCGACTTCACGTAGTTCATCGTGGCCGCCTTGGTCTGCGCGTAATCGTAGAGATCCGGTGAGGGATCGTAAGCCTGCTCGGAAGTCGTGCCGATGATGCAGGAGCCAGGCTTGAGGTGCGCCAACGCCGCCTTGATGATCCAGAACGGGGCGTAGACGTTGGTCTTCATGGTTGCATCGAAGTCTTCCGACGAAACATCGAGGATGGAGGCGCGGGTTTGCTGCCGGGCCGCGTTGTTGACGATGATGTCAAGGCCTCCGAGGCCTTGCACGGCCTGCTCGACCAGCTTCTTGCAGAAGGCTTCGTCCTTGAGGTCGCCGGGGATCGCAACTCCGGTGCGTCCTTCGTGCTTGATCAGCGCCATGACATCTTGGGCGTCTGGTTCCTCCGCTGGCAGATAGTTGATGGCAACGTCGGCACCCTCGCGCGCATAGGCAATCGCGGCGGCGCGGCCCATGCCGGAATCGCCGCCGGTGATCAGGGCCTTGCGGCCAGCCAGCCGGCCGGAGCCCTTGTAGCTGGTCTCGCCATGGTCGGGCCGCGGCTCCATCTTGCCGGCGAGGCCGGGCCAAAGTTGTGACTGCTTCTTGAACGGCGGCTTCGGATAGCGGCTGACGGGGTCGATCAGGTCCTGCTCGGCCATGGGTGTATCTCCTTTCGCTGCTGAGGAGGCCAGCGAAGCCGCGGCGAGCGTTGCGCTCGCGGCTTGGACGACGTGCCGGCGGGATATGAAGGTTCTGCTTTGATGCGTCATGAAGGTCTCCTCGAACATCCGTCTCAACGTGCGGAGACAGGCATCGTTGCTAAACGGTGGAGATCGGCAGAGCCGGCGTCCTCGAAAAGCCGCTTACTTGGATTGACCGACGCTCTGCGCCTTGCCGAGTTCCTTGGCCATGTCGAGATGATGCCTGAGTGCCGGCAGTGTCTTGTCGGCCCAATCCTTCAGCGCGGAATTGTCACCGCCCTTGGCATAGCGATCGAACAGTGACACAGCGTCCTCGTGCGCGCTGATCTGGTAGGAGTTGTAGTCCGAGCTAAAGTCCTTGCCCGAGGCGTTCCTGAGCTTGTCGAGCTTGCTCTGGTGCGAACTGTCGAGTGTCGTCGGCAAGGTCGCCTGCACCTTGGCCTCGGTAACCAAGCTCTTGAGTTCGCCGCTGGTCTTGGTGTGGTCGGTGACCATCTGCTGGGCGAAGCTCTTCTCCTGCGCGTTGCCCTTCTGCTCGGCGAGCTTGCTCGATTCGATCTCGAACATGTCGCTGATGGCGACCTCCTTGACAAAGTCGGCGGTAGCAGGCGCGACGCCAAGGGCGGAATTGACGCCGGTCTTCTCGCCCAGCGATTGAGCAAACGCGGGGCCTGCCAGAACCACGCAGGCAATAGCGGTGATGGTACGTTTCATGGTGCGATCCCTCTAGCCAGCCGGCGCGACCACGTGCCGCCCGGACTTTGGTCGACCAACACAGCGTCGGGACCGATGTTCCTAATTCGTCGGATTACGACCGGTACGCGGGTTGATCGGATCGGTCGGCTTGCGGCGAAGTCTCTCAGGCAGGAAAGGCTCGGCGGACGAGGCCGATGGGATCGAACGAACGTCGGCATGGTGCTGCGCCCGCTCATGCGGGGTCTGGTGAGGATTGATCTGACGCTTCACATCGACGCCGTCGACCGGATCGTTGACGCCATGCTGGATATCGCGGAAATCGCTCATGGTTCATCTCATTCTTTTCCGGGCAGGATCTTTTCCAGCACCTGCCGTGCTGCCCCCCTGATCACCCCGCTCTCATTGGGATCGCCCTTCATCAGGGCAAGCGAGAAGTTCTTCGCCTGCTGCAGCGTGATATGCGGCGGCAGCGGCGGTACCTCGGGATCGGTCTTCACCTCGAGAACGACCGGCACCTGGCTCGCCAGCGCCTGTTCCCACGCCGAGCCGAGCAGTTGCGGGCTATCAACGAATATGCCTCGCAGGCCGATCATCTCGGCGAAGCGTGAGTAGGACACGTCGGGAATGCGCTGCGAGGCCTCGAATTTGGGGTCGCCGTTGATGATGCGCTGCTCCCAGGTGACCTGGTTGAGATCCTCATTGTTGAAGACGCAGACAATGAAGCGCGGATCGCGCCAGTCGCGCCAGTACTTGGCTGCAGTGATCAGCTCGGCCATGTTGTTCATCTGCATGGCACCGTCGCCGACGAGCGCAATCACCGGCCGGTCCGGATGGGCGTATTTCGCGGCCAGCGCGTAGGGCACCGCGGCGCCCATCGAGGCGAGGCCGCCGGAGAGTGTGGCTGTCATGCCGCGTCGCATTTTGAGGTCGCGCGCGAACCAGTTGGCGCAGGAGCCGGAATCGCTGGTGATGATGGCGCGGTCAGGCAGGCGCGGGGACAACTCCCATGCGACAAGCTGCGGATTAACGGGCGCTGCGGGCTGATGCGCGCGGTCGTCCAGCGTCTTCCACCATTTCACAACGTCGTCTTCGATATTCTTGCGCCAGGCACCGTCGCACTTGGGCTTGAGCCGCGGCAGCAATGCCCGGAGCGTCTCCGCGGCGTCACCGACGAGGCCGACCTCCATCGGGAAGCGGAGCGACAACATGCTGGCATCGATGTCGATTTGCACACCGCGCGCAGCCCCTTCCTTGGGCAGGAATTCGGCATAGGGGAATCCGGAACCAACCATCAGCAGCGTGTCGCATTCCACCATCATGTTGTAGCTGGGTTCAGTGCCTAGCAGCCCGATGGAGCCGGTGACCCACGGCAGCTCGTCGGGCAGTGCGGCCTTGCCCAGTAGCGCCTTGGCGCAGCCGGCGGACAGCCGATCAGCGACCGCGATCACCTCGTCGGTGGCATGGAGCGAGCCAGCGCCAATGAGCATCGCGACCTTCTTGCCAGCATTGAGCACCGCTGCCGCACGGTCGAGATCGGCCTCACGCGGGGTGACGCTCGGAGAGCTGTACCCAATGCCGGAATGCAGCGTGCCATGGGCTCGCGGCGGGGGCTCATAGGCCTCCTCCTGCAGGTCATTCGGCAGCACGATTGCGGTCACCGTCCGGCGGGCGAGCGCAATGCGGATCGCACGGTCGATCAGATGCCGCACCTGCGCGGGCGAGGACGCTTGCATGACGTAGGCGCCGGCAACGTCCTTGAACATCGAGACGAGGTCGAGTTCCTGCTGATAGTGGCCGCCCAGCGCATTCCGCGCCTGCTGGCCGACGATTGCCAGCACAGGCTGGTGATCGAGCAGCGCATCGTAGAGGCCGGTGATGAGGTGCGAGGCCCCGGGGCCCGAAGTTGCGACACAGACGCCGAGTTCGCCGGAGAATTTGGCGTAGGCGGTTGCCATGAACGCCGCCATCTCCTCGTGGCGCGCCTGAACGAAGCCGATCTTCTCTTCCGCCCGATTCATTGCGCCGAAGACGCCATTAATGCCGTCACCGGGATATCCGAAGATGTGACGCACACCCCATTGATTCAGTCGGTGAACGACGAAGTCCGAGACGGTCTGAGACATAATGACGGCTCCCGATCTCTATGTGCTTTGTCAAACCACGGCGTACGGGCGCCCGTTCCCCGCAATTTTGGAGGACCATTTGTGTCCGTACTGATATTGACCGAGCTGTTCAGATGCGCCTTTTGCCGAGGAGATCTCTAGCTTTTGCCTCCAAGCGCGGCTTCATTTGGCTGTCGACCCGGCACGCTGACATGAACCTCATGGCCCTGCCGAAGCGCCAGCGACGCTGCGGCCACCGCCGCTTCGAACGCCGATTCCTTGGTGGCGTATTTGCCGTTGACGTTGCGTCGTGCAGCACGCCCCATTCGTCCTGAACCGGTACGATGGCGTATTGAGCAAGGCCCATTGTCCAACTCCTCGTGTTGCCAAGGTCTATCGCTGCGTGACCTGCGGGTGGGCGGCGGTCACGCGCCACACGGTATTGCCGCTGTCGTCGGCGACCAGCAGCGCGCCGGTCTTGTCGATGGCGACGCCGACGGGACGGCCGTGCGCCTGGTTGTCGTTGTCGAGGAAGCCGGTGACGACGTCCTGCGCCGGCCCGCTCGGCTTGCCGTTTGTGAACGGCACGAACACGACCTTGTAGCCGTTCAGGACTTGCCTGTTCCAACTGCCGTGCTCACCGACGAAGGCGCCGCTGCGGTACGCGCTCGGCAGGCTAGCGCCAGTTGAGAAGGCCATTCCGAGCGGCGCGACATGCGAGCTCAGCGCATAGTCGGGCACGATCGCCATGGCGACGAGATCGGGGCGCTGCGGCTTGACGCGGGGATCGACGTGCTGACCGTAATAGCTGTAGGGCCAGCCATAGAAGCCGCCGTCCTTCACCGATGTCATGTAGTCGGGGACGAGATCGGGGCCGAGCTCGTCCCGCTCGTTCACCACGGTCCACAGTGCGCCGGTCTGCGGCTCGAAGCTGAGCCCGTTCGGATTGCGCAGACCGCTTGCGAAGATGCGCCAGCGGCCGCTGGCACGGTCGACCTCGAGGATGTCAGCACGATTGTGCTCGGCCTCCATGCCGTTCTCGGTGATGTTGCTGTTGGAGCCCACGCCGACATAGAGCTTTGATCCGTCCGGGCTCGCGACCAGGCTTTTGGTCCAGTGATGGTCGATCGGCCCGCCCGGTAGCGGCGTCAGCACTGTGCCGGGCGCGGTGATCCTGGTGTCGCCTTCGGTGTAGGGATATCTGACGATCGCGTCGGTGTTGGCGACGTAGAGATCGTTACCGACGAGCGCCACGCCGAACGGCGAGTTGAGATGGTCGAGGAAGACGCTCTGCGTATCCGGAACGCCGTCACCATTGGTGTCGCGCAAAAGCGTGATGCGGTTGCTCTCGCCGGTATCGCCGCCGGAGGTGGCCCAGGACTCGATGTACCCCATCACAATCTCCTTGGGCCGCTTGATCGCGGCGGCCTTCGGCGCCTTGGACTCCACCACCAGCACGTCGCTATTGGGAAGCACGTACAGGGAGCGCGGATGCTGCAACCCTGTCGCGAAGGACTTGGCTTGCAAGCCCTGCGCGACCATCGGCGTCTCGTCCTTCTTCCAGCCGACGATGCGGGCGATGTGCATCGGCGGCAACAGATATTGCTGGATGTCGGGGAGCACCGGGTTGGCGCCGATTTGCGCCTTCGGGTCGCCGCTGCCGTCATTGCAGCCGGCGAGGCACAGCAGCGAAGAGCACAGCAGTGCGCGAGCGATTGAGGATTTCATCGCGCAACTCCTACACCGTGGCGATACACCATGGCCCAGCCGAGCCAGCCGGTGATCGGCAGGATGAGCACGGTGATCACCGAAAGAATGAGCCCGGTCGGCCACACCGAGGTCCAGGCGTCACGGGTGTGGATCAGCGCATTGACGATCGCCAGGATCAGCACGATGGCGTTGCCGATCAGATGCGGCCATGCTGGCGACGGCACCCGCACCAGGCGATTGCCGAGGAAATCGGTCAGGCCCGCGATGGCCGCCAGAACGCCGAAGATGACGCCCACCACAAGAAGCCAGGCCGAAAAATTTGCCCACATGATCTCGGCGCTGACGACATAGGCGATGTCCGTCAGCAGCGCGCCGATGAAGCACGCGATCGGGATTGGCACGAGCATCGGATGAATCGGATAGCCTGCGATTTGCGCGGTGGAGCGCACGCGCACAGCTTCTTGCACGGTTGGCCTCGTGTGACATTCCGCCCACCCGATCGGCCAACTCGCGCTTGCGGTGAAGGTTCCTATGGGCGCGCCCGTCCGCTATTTCCACCGCGCCGTGGGCCGCTTCGTGGCGATGGGAACGCTTGCTGCATGATGTCGCTGCGCCAATCCATCAGCTCCACTACAGTCGGCCATCTTAGGATCAGTTCCATGGCCTTCGCGTCAACCGCCAGCGTGTCGTTCTGCAGCCGAGGCCAGGCCCGAGCCTTTTCCGCCGGAAGAGTCGTCGCCGCGCGTTGCGATACGCCTCCCCAATGAGTGAAAGCACGCGCGCTGCGATCAGCGGGCGTCCGGCACCTGACGCGTTGCAAGAAACTCGTCAAAGGTCTCGCCGCGCATCGACGCATAGACCTCGAGATTGGTCTCTCCGACCAGCCGCGCGAACTTCTCGAGGACGAAGAAGTTCGCTCCGTACTGGACAAATCCAAGCCAGTTGCGGTCGCGAACGAGCGCGGTCTCCTGATCCGTCAGACCCGCCTTGCGGCAAGCCGCAGCCTCGTCGCGCTGGAATTCCGCACGGCTCTCCGCGGTTCTCATGTTCCAGAAAAACCGGTTCAGGCGAATGCACTTCGTGCCGGTCGTCGGTTGGGCGCTGCGGTCACAGCTTCCCGTGATCCCTGATGAGCAGACATGTTAAGCGCCGGTCGGAAGGTCTCAAACGGGCCAGAAAGCAACATGGAGGAACGCGCCCGAACGCTGGGTTGGACTGCTGCATCCTCGGACAAGCGACCCGGTGCGGAGCCTGCGTGCGACCGAGTGTCGCTGTATCTAAGATAGGCTGTTTCCACCGTCGTTTTCTCAATACTGTCTCCCGACATCATTCCTCCAAGGTCTGATGTGGCGGACGGCAGGCTTACGGACTGTCGCCCGTTACTTGAATTGTGAAGCGACTTAGCTCCCGCCTTCGGACACACTTCAAAGTTCGTTGGGCATTACTTTGATACATTACCCTCCGTTCTTCCCATTGACTCGAAGGCGGGTCTTTTTTGGGGACCATCGTGCGCTGTCGCCGCGCTCACGCGTGGTGCCAGTGCTGCTGCCTTTTCAAGCCGGTCCCTACTGAAATCCATTGTGTGATCATTCATGCGCGACTCGCGCAAGACAGGTTGCTATGGAGCGAGTTTTTCATCAGGAAGCCGATTGCCGCACGCCACATGATCGTTCAACAGAGGGGCATCATCGCAGCCGTGGTGGCGTCGTTGTCGCGATGCGCTGCGCAACGTGCGTATTCCAATTCGCGAGTGAAGCCAGGGCGCAGTGCACCGCACACGATGTGTTGCAGAACCGATTGTTGAAGCGCGAAAAAGCTTCCCCGGCCGGTGCGCCGGGGGGTGAAATCAGATCAGCTATCGATGTCCCTGCCTGGAAGACGATTACGCTAGGGACCTTTGCAAATTCGTTCGCCCTCCGTAACGCGTTGAATGCAATCGGCTGCAACATCGGAGGGTTGGCTGCGGAAATCCTCGCGCGACCGGGTTTTATCGTCAGCTCGACGAGAAAAGACGTGGAGCTTGTCACTGTATCGGCGGCCGAACTCGGCTTTAAGAGCGACACCGTGACTTTGGCCGCAATTTATGCGCGCGCCGAACAGCTGGGTTTTGAGCTTGCCGCAGCAGAAGTCGGCCCGCAGTTGAGGCTCCAGTATTTTGACCAGCCCATGGGTGAATTTCTCATCATTGGGATGGAGCCAATCAAGACGTGGAGCGGCGAGCAGGTTATTCTGAATGTGGTGAATGGCGGAGCCGGTCTTATCCTCATTGGCCAAGATGGCAGGGCTGGCGCAGAAATATCGTCGACCTCCCGCTTGGTATTCGTACGCTCCAATCAAGCGGCGGCGATCGCTCGCGCATCAAACTAACGCACACGCGTCAGCAGCCCTGTGCGCTGGTACGAATGACCGGTTCGGGTCAAAACGCCGGTTTGAACGTCGTTCGATGACTTCAGGTCTACCCCTTAACTCGGACCGCCCGCACCGCCCCGACCATCGCGATGGGCCAATAAGCGGCATCCCCGGATCGTCGCTCTGTCCAGGTTAGACCGTCGCGACGGCGGGATACTGTCGCCAAATGATCTAGATCAACGTAACCAGGCCCCGGTCACGAAAATAGTCAGCTTCCTTTCCCTGCCCGTCAACAACCTGCATCCAATCCGTCAGGAGGTTACAATGTCGGAGCTAAAGCCCCTTCTGCTTGGGCCAATGTTTGCATTGCTCGTTGTCTCTGCCGCTCTAGCGCAGGTAACCATCGACGTATCAAAGATAACTTGCAACCAATACGTTCTCGACCAAGTGACCGACTTCAGGACCATTACCGCTTGGTTGAATGGTTTCTATTCCGGCAAGCGCAATAACACCGTTGTTGATACTCGGGCACTAGAACGGAATGCAGATAAAGTGGAGGAGTATTGCAGGTCACACCCTGACATGCCGCTAATGCAAGCTGTCGAGATCACGCTGGGCGGAGCGGCGGGTACCAAGAAGTAAACCCAAATGGACGTGCGCCTTTCTCACCTCTCCGAGTTTGGCGTGACATCTGTAGAGTTCGATCGTTTGCTTGTTGAATAAATGTGGCGCTGGCCTTCGGGCTTCCGATCGTCTTCCTGGTAGTCGGCGGAACCGTCTGGATCATGTCTCATCTCAACCAGAACATGCCGCCGATGGACCAGATCATGAACATGCAATCAGCAGGTAGTTTTCTCAATCGAGAAACGAGCGCTTCTGCCTTCCCCGATTTGTCGAAAGCGAGTTCCATTGATGGGCAGATGTCCCCTTCCTTGAGCCGTCCGTAACCAGGAACCTGATCGCGACTGAGAAGCCGACCCTGTCCGCACCCCGGACAGGACAAACCTGTGTTTGTCCTTGTGTGGACGTTTTTGCGACATCATCTTAAGAGGCGTTAACAATCAGCAGTGAGCGAGCGGGTTCGGCTTATGAAAACACACGACGTTACTTGTCCAAAATGTAAGGTTGGCTTTCGCCGAGTTGAGCTATCGTTTGAGCCAACAACCAAGGGTGAATATCGCTGCCCCGCCTGCGATGAGATTTTAGAGACCTTCGATGGCAGCAAGTGTGTTGCCTATCGGTTGACCGTGCAGCCCGCGCTCGTGGGTTCCGGTATCTAACCCGTCCTATTCGTGAGAGCGCGGTTTTTTGGTCCGATTGATGCGGCCGGATATCTCCTCTGACGAGGCGCACAGGAATGCCTTCGGCTTTTCACCGCCTGACGATCCGTACTTTGCAACGCG
>JAEWFG010000176.1 GCA_023388935.1 Pseudomonadota bacterium
TCGGTCGGCCAATCGGACAGGTTGGCGATGGTGCGCTTCTTGATCTTGTCGCCGTCGCGATAGCTCTCGCGCAGCAGGATCGCGGGCGGCGAGTTTCGGTTGGGGACCGATTCGATATACATGGCACCATTGTGCCGCAATAACTGCAAAATAGCTAGTTATTTCCGCTATTTACATGGCTACATTTCCTGGCCATTTTCCGGAAAACCCAACCAAATTCAACACCCTACAGTTTTCGCAAGAAGGAAGTTCGGGCTAGGGAATTCGCCCGCGGCCCTTCGGGCTCCGGTGTCGCCGCTGACGTCAGTAAATCTGAGGGTAGCGGCGATATCGCAGCCGCATCAGGTGCCGGGCGAGTTGCCGGTGCCCCTCGTCGATCCGCCCGGCGAAATAGGCGAGCCTTTCCTTGCCTGCGATGGCGAGCCGGGCGCGCTCCTCGGCCGAGCCGACCTTGACGATGGCCTTGGCGAGCGATGCGGGATCGTCGTAGTCGAACAGGACAGCGGCGTCGCCCGCCTGAGCTTTGAAAGCTTCCGGATAGATCACCGCCGTGCCGACCGCCCACGCCTCCAACGGCGGCAGATTGGTGGGGCCGAAATAGGTGGCCATGACAAGCGCGTTGGCGCCGCGATAGAGGGCGCCAAGCTCCGCGGAGGGAACGAAGCCGAGCGTGCGAACGGAATCGCCGAGGCAGTGCTGCGCGACCAGCGCCTCGAACGCGGCGCGCGCGCCGGGATCGGAGCCGCACAGCACCAGCGTGTGCCGCTCGCCCTGGTCCCTGAGCAGGCGCATCGCGAGCAGAATCGTCGCGTGGTTCTTGTGCGACCAGAATTGCGCCGGATAGAACAGATAGCCGCGCTCGAGGCCGTGCTTTTCGAGGATCGCGGCGTCCTCGGCCTCGCCGGTCGTGCCTGATCGCGACACGTAGAGCGACGGGGAGAACGGGATGCAGACGGCGTGGTCGCGTTCCATAGCGTAGCGCCGGCACAGCATGTCGATCAGTTCGTCGGCGTTGGTAATGACCACCGCGGCCTTGGTGACGGCGCTGCGCCACACGATGTCGCGCCGCTCGAATTGGGCAAACTCGCGCACCTCGTCGAACTCAGGGCTGTCGCGGAAGCAACCGTCGAAAATCGTGATGATGAACGGCAGCTTGTAGAGCGCCAGGTTCCAGTTGGACGTGGTGGTGAAGTAGACGATGTCGACGCCGGCGTTGATCAGCTTTTTCTCGAACGGCGCGCAAACGCGCATGGCGTATTGCAGCAGATCGAACGGTCCTAGATATTTGAGAAACAGGAACAGGCGGTCGAGGGAGCCGAGCTTGAGATACACGCTGTTGATGCCGAGATCGGCAAGGATTGCGACGTTGTCGGGCAGCGTCGTGAATACGGTAACGTCCAGATCGGCGGTCTTTGCCCAGTCGCGCATCCAAAGGATGTCGGTGAGCGACTGCTGGAAACCTCCGCCCACGTCGAGCGGCAGCTCGAGGAAAATGCCGACGTGATAGCGTTTCACGGCTGCGCGGCCTTTCTCGCGATCGAATGGGCGGCCCAATCCTTCGCGTTCGGCGCAACGTCGGAGAGCCAGGCATGGCTGCCGGCCGGCTCGAACCCACAAAGTCTGAGCGAGGCTTCGACCTCGAAGGGGAACCAGTAGCGCATGCGATGGGTTTCGTCGACGCGCCGGATCGTCGAGCGATCGGTGTCTTCGCAGAACAGGGTGTAGTTCACGAGCACCGTCGCTTTCGGCTCGTCATGCTCCGATTGCGCGATCCGGGTCAGACGCAGCGGTGCCTGCTCGATGACCTTGACGCGCGTCTCGACGCCTTGGGCCAGCACGGCGCCGCCGTACCAATAGTCGAAGAAGAACACGCCGCCGGGTTTCAACGAGGCGCAAGCGGTGCGGAAAAATGCCTCCAGCTGCTTATGGTCGTTCTGATAGCTTGCGACGTGAAACAGCGACACGACCGCGTCACAGTCGCGCTCCGGACCGGCTTCGCAGGCGTCACCCTGCCGGAAGGGAATCTTGAGTCCGACCTGCGCGGCGCGCGCGTTCGCCCTGGCTATCATGTCGGCGCTGAGATCGACACCGGCGACGTCCCAGCCACGGCGCGCGAATTCGATCGCATGCACGCCCGTGCCGCAGCCGAGATCGAGAAGTTTGCCCGACGCAATGCCGTGGTCGCGCAGGCGGCCTTCGACGAAGTCGACCTCAGCGGCGTAGTCCTTGTCCCGGTACAGGAGGTCGTACCAGGGCGCATAGTCCGCAAATACGCTCACGCGAGGATCTCCCGCAGCGCCTGTGCGGACCGCGCGATCTCGTCGTCGGTCAGCGCCAGTCCGCTCGGCAGATAGAAGCCGCGACGGGCGATGCGCTCCGCGTTCGGGTGCTGCTCGTTCAGCATGAAGCCCATGCGCCGCAGCACCGGTTGCTCGTGCATGCACCAGAAGAACGGCCGCGTGCCGATGCCCTTCTCAGCCAGACGTCGCATCGCCTCCTTGGCATCGAAGGGGACGTCGTCGTTCAGGACGACGCCATAGACCCAGTAGATGTTGTCGGCATAGTTGGTGCTGACGACGGGACGGCTGATGCGCCCGACATTCTCGAGGTGGCTCTCGTAGAGTCGACCGATGCGACGCTTGATCTCGATCGTCTGCGGCAGGCGCTCGACCTGGGCTACACCGAGCGCGGCCTGAAGGTTGGTCATGCGCGCGTTCCAGCCAAGCTCTTCATGGATGAAGCGCTGTTGCGACTGGAAGCAGAGATTGCGCAGGCTGACGAGGCGATCGGCAAGCGCATCGTCATCGGTGAGGATCATGCCGCCTTCGCCAGTGGTGACGTGCTTGTTGGGATAGAAGCTGAAGGTCGAGGCGTCGCCAAAGCTGCCGCAGGGCGCGCCGCGATAGGTTTGGCCGTGCATTTCGGCAGCGTCCTCGATCACCCTCAGGCCGCGCGTGCGGGCAAGTTCGAGGATCGGGGCCAGATCGACCGGCAGGCCGTAGATGTGGACCAGCATGATCGCGCGCGTGCGCGGCGTGATCGCTGCCTCCACACCTTCGATCGTCATGTTCCAAGTCGCGGGATCGCAATCGACCGCGACAGGGACGAGGCCAGCCCGCACCACGGCGGCTGCACAGCTGATGATGGTGAAGGTCGGGATGATGACTTCGTCGCCCGATTCGAGCCCCAGTGCGTGAACGGCGATGTCGAGTGCGACCGAGCCGTTGGTGACGGCAACGCCGTGCCGCCGTCCGGCGGCGCTCGCCATTGCCTCCTCGAAGCGCTTGATGAAAGGGCCTTCCGACGAGATCCATCCGGTCCGGATGCACTCAGAGAGGTATTCGGCCTCGTTGCCATCGAGGAGCGGCGTGTTGACGGGAACGAAGGCTGGGGTCACAGCGCAGGACCTTTGACCCGTATCTCCGACGCCGCCGCTTCGGGGAAACGAGTCTTGTCGTTCTCGCCGGCGTAGGGGCCTTGCTTGATCTCGAACATCTCGAGCGGCTCGACGACGTGGAAGCCGTGTGCGCCGCTGCAGAGCAGGATGATGTCGCCGGCGCCGAGCATGCGGCTCTCCAGATACTCCTCAGCCTCGGTGTAGAAATCGACCTGCAGCTTGCCCTTCTGGATGACAAGGACCTCCTGCGTGAAATGCACCTCCCGCGTCACCTTGTTGTGACGATGGGGTGCAATGCTCTTACCTTCCGGATGGCTCATGAAAGCGAGCTGTTGCGAGAGTTCGGGCGAGGAGAAGAAGGTGATGCCCGGCTTGCGGAACGAGGCGCGAACGATGATCGCGTAGAGCTGGTCGCCGAAACTGACATGTTCGACGTGTTCCATCCAGGGCCTCGATAAAAAACGTTGGAATTATAGTGACATAGCGCCACCATGTACGGCACTTTGGCTATTTTGACCCGGACCGTCAAGGGCGGAAGGGCTGCGTGCCGGCAGCATGCAGGTTTCAGCCGGCCAGGCGAAGAATGTGGTCGACCCGCTGCCGGAACGTGTGGGTCGAAAGCGTCCGCGCTTGGCCTGCCGCGGCAATCGCGTCGCGCTCGTCATCGTTGGCGAGATAACGATCGATCATGGCGAGGCAGTCGTCGACCGAGCGCCAGACTCCAACCTCGCGACCTTCGTCGAACAGCGTGTGCAGATTGTCCTTGAAATCGGTCAAAAGGAACGTCCCGACGCCGGTCGCCTCGAACAGCCGCGCGTTGCCGGCTTCGCTGCCGGCCTGGTCGATGTGCGAATTGAGCGTGATGCGGGACGAGCGGAGCGCCTGATACATCTCCACTCCCCAGACCTCGCCCTGATAGCAGCGGTGCAGCGGCGAGGACGCGGGGAGGGTGTGTAGGCCGCTGCCGTAGAGCTTCAGATCGTAACGGCGGGCGACCCCCTCGAGCAGCGCCACCCGCTGCTGGTGATCGGCAGACACGGCGCCGACGAAGGAGATGTCGATGCTGCGCCCGGGCGCAGGCGGTAGAACGTCGAAGATATCAGGTTGGAAGGCCAGATGAACTACCTCGGATCTGACACCGGCGTCGCGGAAGGACTGAACCACCCGGAGAAGCTGCGAGATCATCAGGTCATAGATCGACCAGTCCTCGCCGCGCGAGGGTACGATGCCGACCTGGCCGATCAGGATCGGGCCGCCGATGCCCTTGATTTGCCGCGCGAAGCGCGCGTCGACATGGAAGACGTCCTGGTTGAGGACGATATCCGGCTTGAACTCCTCGATCTGCGCGAGCAGGATCTTTTCCGCCTGCGCATCGAGCCGCGGGCTCAGGCCCACCTTGCGTGCCAGCGGCCTGAGGAAGGGCTTGAATGGGGCAATTGTGCGCTGGAGCCAGCCGGGGATCGCTTGCCGTTGCGCCTCGGTGCCCGGGTCCGGCGACGGCGTAACGGCGAGACCGCGCTCGCGCGCCCATGCTGCCCGCATCCAGGGATTGTTGACGTGAATGTCGGCGGCGACATGCCCCGCCGCGGCGAAGTTGCGTGAGTAGAAGTCGGCAACTCCGAACAGACTGGCATTGCGCGCCGCCATCTGCACTGCGTAAGGCGCGCCGGCCAGATCGGGCGCGCGGCGGTACAGCCACGTCAGAAAGCGCGTATAGTCGGCATTGAGGATGAGGACGCGCACCGTCTTTAGCGCCCCTCTTCGGAGATGCCGCGCGGCATCACGTACCACAAAAGAAACAGCAGCGCTGCCCCGTGCGTCAACATCACAGTCGTGAAGGGAACGTTCATCATCGTCTGTGGCAACAGCGCCCCAGATACCAGAATGGTGCGCTGTGACACGCCGGCAGACATCCCATTGGCGATGGCGATGACGATGCCGCACACAAGCGCCGAAACCGGGGCAAACAGAGGGCCAACCGAAGCCACGCCCTCGGTAGCGAAGAGTGACGCGTTCATATAACCGCCGATGCCGAACCAGTTGTAGATGACAACCGCCATCGGCTCCTGATACGCGCAAGATATCAAGGGCTTCAAGAAGCTGATCTGACAGAAATGGGTAAGATCGTGCGCGAAGAAGAACTCGTTGTAATAGTCCATCGCAAGCGCCGGGATTGCGATCATGCGGAGATTTACGAGTTGGAAGACCGGCATCGCGAGCCGTTCCGGAAATAGGATGAGCAGGATGACGCCCGCGGTGGTCGGGACCAGCAACGACAGGATGACGGTGAGCCGCAAGTCCAGGAGCCTTGTCGCCGCCAGCATGAGGACGAGCCACGCGGGCGTGAAGAAGGCCTGCTTGCTCAACGTGACCGGATAGAACAGCAGCAGCAGGATGAGGACGGTGCCGGCCCACCAGCGGCTTCCTCTGAGTGCATAGCATGCGAACGCGAACGGCAGAAGCGCCGTCGTCGTGATCCCGACCAAGTAGTTCACCAATGTCGGCGCGGTCAGAGTCTCGCGAAATGTGTAGATGTCTCCTAGCGAGACCAGCCTGAAATTGTAATATGCCCCGATCGCCGCGGCGGCGGCCCCGATCAGCACGATGCAGCCCAATAGCCGCTCGAAAGCCTGCGGGGACAATGTCAGTAATCGCGGCAGGGTCGGCCGGTAGAGTGCAGGCAGCAGGAATGCCACCGCGGAGGCTGCCGCCGAGAGGCCGCTCAGGCGATGGTTGTAACCGAATTGGGAGAAGTTGTTTAGCCAGAGATAGCCGGCAATCATGACGAACAGGTAGTAGCCGACAAAATAGCCGAAGCTGAACCGGGCGCGAGCGAACAAGACGGTTAGGACGGCGAACGCTGCAACCGTGGCAACCGCCGCGGGTAGCATCTCGTTGCCGAAGAGAATGTGGTACACGGGGTAGATTCGCGTGACGCAGATCAGCGAGATGCTGCCCAGGGCCAGATGGCACAGGATGAGCAGCGCCACGCCTCGATCGTGGCCGCGCAAACGAAGTCCGTCCGCGGCCCTGTGATCCATGATGTCCGTGGGGGGTCCCATGTGGCGGTTCGGATATCCCATTCGAAGAATGCACGCAATGTCCCAGGCGTGCCCGAACGGAGATATTGTGCGGTCTAAAACCTTGATTCATTCGGGCTTTTGTTAATATAGGTCAGCCTGACCGGTGTGCTCAGAACCTCTCGTCACGAGCCCGCCTACAGGAAAGATCGAGGTCTCATGATCAGGTTCGGCCTGCTCGGGTGCGGACGCATTGCCAAGCGCCACGCCGACCTTTTGGGCGGCAACCGTATCGAAGGCGCGCGTCTCGTCGCGGTGTGCGATTCCGATCCCGCGCGCGCGGATGTGATCGCCTCGAAGTTCAAGGTATCCGCGCACGACAATCTCGATGCGATGCTTGCGCGTGATGATATCGACGCCGTTGCCGTGCTGACGCCGAGTGGGCTGCATCCCCAGCATGCGATTGCCTGCGCCCGGGCGGGCAAGCATGTTGTGGTCGAAAAGCCGATGGCGCTGCGGTTGCAGGACGCCGATGACATGATCCGCGCCTGCGATGAGGCAGGTGTAAAGCTCTTCGTCGTCAAGCAGAACCGCTTCAACGTGCCGATCGTCAAGGCGCGTGAGGCGCTCGACGCCGGCCGGTTTGGAAAGCTCGTGCTCGGCACGGTCCGCGTGCGCTGGTGCCGGGACCAGGCCTACTACGATCAGGACGCCTGGCGCGGCACCTGGGCCCAGGACGGGGGCGTGCTCACCAATCAAGCCAGTCATCACATCGACATGCTGGAGTGGTTTTTTGGCGACGTCGTCAGCGTTCATGCGCGCAGCACTACCGCGCTGGTGAAGATCGAGACCGAGGACACGGCGGTTGCGACGCTGAAGTTCCGTAGCGGGGCGCTGGGGATCATCGAGGCTACGACCGCGGCACGTCCGGCCGATCTCGAAGGCTCGCTCTCTATCCTGGGCGAGAAAGGGACGGTGGAGGTCGGCGGCTTCGCCATGAACCAGATCTGCCACTGGCGCTTCGTCAACGAGCTGCCGTCGGACAAGGAGGTGATCGAAAAGTTTTCGGTCAATCCGCCGAACGTCTACGGCTTTGGCCATCACGCCTATTATCAGCACGTTGTCGAGTGTCTCGCCGACCGTGGCGCGGCGCTGGTTGACGGGCTGCAGGGCCGCAAGAGCCTGGAGCTAATCTCCGCGCTCTACGAATCCATCGAGACCGGGCAGGAGGTGTCGCTTCACTTCGTGCCCCGCCGCAGCCGTTTGGGCATTTCCTCGTGAGCCGCACTGAGCGCCACCAGATTGGGATACGCGACGTCAGCTTTGGTGACGATGTCAAGGTCATCGAGCCCTGCAATCTCTACGGTTGCACGATCGGCGATGGCTGCTTTATCGGACCGTTCACCGAGATCCAAAAGGATGTCGTCGTCGGCGCCCGTACGCGGGTGCAATCGCACAGTTTCGTCTGTGAGCTCGTCAGCATCGGCGAGGACTGCTTCATCGGCCACGGGGTGATGTTCATCAACGATACCTTTGCGACCGGTGGTCCGGCGCGCGGCCGCAAGGAACTGTGGCGCGAGACCAAGATCGGCAGCCGGGTGTCGATCGGCTCGAATGCCACGATCATGCCGGTTACGATCGTGGACGACGTCGTGATCGGCGCGGGCTCGGTGGTGACGAAGGATATCACCATAGCTGGAACATACGCCGGCAATCCGGCGCGGCTACTGACCTTGCGGAAGTGACGAATGGCGGTTCCCTTCGCTGATCTCCAGCTCCAGTACCAGAACATCAAGGGCGAGATCGACGCTGCGATTGCCGCCGTCATCCGCGACAACGCCTTCATCCGCGGTCCCTTTGTCGACGCGTTCGAGCGCGACTTCGCCCAGGCTGCGTCAGTCAAGCATTGCGTCTCCTGCGCCAACGGGACGGACTCGCTCTACCTGGCGATGGCCGCACTGAAGGTGAAGCCGGGCGACGAGGTCATCACGACGGCGCATTCCTGGATCTCGACTTCGGCGATGATCACCCATGCTGGCGCGACGGTGAAGTTCTGCGATACCGACGGTGTGACTTTCACCATCGATCCCGCTGCGATCGAGGCCGCGGTCACGCCGCGCACCGTCGGCATCATCCCGGTGCACCTCTACGGTCAACCCGCCGAGATGGACGCGATCATGGCGATCGCGAACAAGCATAGTTTGTGGGTGATCGAGGATTGCGCCCAGGCGCATCTGGCGCATTACAAGGGGCAGATGGTCGGAACCTTCGGTGCGGCGGCGACCTATTCGTTTTATCCGGGTAAGAATCTCGGCGCGATGGGTGATGCCGGCGCTGTCGTTACCAATGACGCAGCGCTTGCCGGGCACATGGCTCGACTCGCGCGCCATGGCGGGCTCGTGAAGCATCAGCACGAGATCGAGGGCGTCAACAGCCGACTCGACGGCCTGCAGGCGGCGATCCTCTCCGCGAAACTCCCGCATCTCACCGCCTGGACCGAGGCACGGCAGCGCGCGGCTGCGATCTATGATGCAAGCCTTAATCAGATCGAGGGTGTGAGCGTGCCACAAGTCGCGCCGGGCCGCGAGCACGTCTATCATCTCTACACCATCAGGCATCCGCGCCGTGACGCACTGGCGGCGCACCTCAACGCCAACGGGGTGCAGACTGCGATCAATTATCCGACCGCGTTGCCGTTGCTTCAGGCCTATGCGCGATTCGGCCACAAGGCGGAGCAATTTCCGCATGCATACCGGGACCAGAACAGCATCCTGTCGCTGCCGATCTTCGCTGAAATCACCCCCGCGCAGCAGGACAGCGTGATCCGGCTGTTGCGCGAATTTACTTAGCGCTGGACCGGCGTCCGAGGCGCGAATTTATGGTCGTTTTCAAGAGCTTGCGGGATTCACGCGGTTGTATTTCGTGCTCGGGGTCCCATTAAAGGCACCGGCGCTCATTCAAAACTGGCCTCCCGCGGCCGGAGTGTCTAGAAGTGGCCAGCATAGCAGGTCGGGTGGGCCGGCCAGAGGGGAACTGGAACTTTGCGAAAAGTACTTTTGACAGGTGCAGGCGGATTCATCGGATCGCACCTTGCGGAAGAGCTGGTCCGGCGCAATGTCGCGGTGCGCACGTTCGTGCACTACAACAGCATGGGCTCGCGCGGCTGGCTCGATTCCTCGCCGCCCGATATCCGCAAGGAGTTCGACGTTTTCGCCGGCAATGTGTGCGACCCCAACGGCGTGCGCATCGCGATGAAGGGCTGCGACGCCGTCCTGCACCTCGCCGCGCTGATCGCGATTCCCTACTCCTATCATTCGGCCGACACCTATGTCGAAGCCAACATCCGCGGAACGCTCAACGTGCTGCAGGCGGCGCGCGATCTCGGCGTCGAGAAGGTGATCCACACCTCGACCAGCGAGGTCTACGGCACGGCGCAATTCGTCCCGATCACAGAGGAACATCCGCTCCAGGGCCAGTCGCCTTACTCCGCGACCAAGATTGGTGCTGACCAGCTAGCGCTGTCGTTCGAGCGTTCGTTCGGCACGCCGGTTACGGTGGTGCGCCCCTTCAACACCTATGGCCCCCGCCAATCGGCTCGCGCGGTGATCCCGACCATCATCACGCAGATCGCGGCGGGCGCGCGCAAGATCAAGCTCGGCAGCATACATCCGACGCGCGACTTCAACTACATCGCCGATACCGTCGGCGGCTTCCTGGCGGCCCTCGATTCCAAGGCCGGCGTCGGTGAGGTCATCAATATCGGCAGCGCCTTCGAGATTTCGATTGGCGACACCGCGCGGCTGATCGCCGAACTGATGGAAGCGGAAATCGAGATCGAGCACGACGACGTGCGCGTGCGCCCCGAGCGCAGCGAAGTCGAGCGCCTCTGGGCCTCCAACGCCAAGGCGCAAAAACTGCTGGGCTGGTCACCGCGCTTCGGCGGCGTGGACGGCCTGCGCCACGGGCTCGAACATACCATCGCCTGGTTCACCAGGCAGGAAAACCTGTCCCGCTATCGCGTCAATGCCTACACCCTGTGAGCAAGATGAGCATGTCCTCCGCGCAAGCGAGTCAGAACCGTCCCGTCGTGCTCGACTTCAAGCCGGTACTGGACGCTGTTGATGTGGTGCTCGGGTCGGCACAGCGCCCGGTCGAGCTGCATGAGCCGCGTTTCGGGTCGCGCGAGCGCGAACTGGTGCTCGATTGCATCGACACCAACTGGGTGTCGTCGGCCGGCAAATACGTCACCCGTTTCGAAGAGATGGTCGCGGCCGCGACCGACTCGCGCCATGCGGTTGCGATTGTCAACGGCACCGCTGCGTTGCACGCGGCATTGGTGCTCGAAGGCGTCGAGCCGAACGACGAGGTGCTGTTGCCCTCGATCACCTTCGTCGCCACCGCTAATGCCGTGAGCCATGCCGGCGCCGTGCCGCACTTTGTCGATTCTACCTGGGACACGCTGGGGCTCGATCCGCGCGCGCTTGAGGCGCATCTCGACAAGATCGCGGTACGGCAGAACGGCGCCTGGGTGAACAAGCATACTGGTCGCCGCCTTCGCGCGATCGTTCCGGTGCATATTTTCGGGCATCCCGTCGACATGGTCTCGCTCGGTGCGGTTGCCGCCCGGTACGACCTCGTGATCGTCGAGGACGCGACCGAGTCGCTCGGCTCAACCCTCAACGGCAAGTGCTGCGGTACGTTCGGTCATTCCGCCGTGCTGAGTTTCAACGGCAACAAGATCGTCACCACCGGCGGCGGTGGCGTGATCGTGACCGACGACGAAGCGCATGCCCGTCACGCCCGGCACTTCACCTCTACGGCGAAGAAGGCGCATGCTTGGGCGTTCGATCACGACGAGGTCGCCTACAACTACCGGCTGCCCAATATCAACGCGGCGCTCGGCTGCGCTCAGATGGAGCGGCTGGCCGGGATGATCGAGGCCAAACGCGTTCTTGCGCAGCGCTATCTTGACGTCTTCAGAGATTTTCCCTGGGCGCGCATCTATCGCGAGCCGAGGGGGGCAGAGAGCAATTACTGGCTTAATACGCTCGTGCTCGCCCGCGAATATGCCTCCGAGCGCGACCGTCTGCTTGAAGCCCTGCACCGCCATGGCGTTCGCGCGCGCCCGCTGTGGACGCCCATGCACCTCTTGCCGATGTACCGCGACTGCCCGCGTGCCTCGCTGCCCGTCGCCGAGGACATGAATACACGCTGCATCAATCTGCCGAGCAGTCCCTTCCTCGCTGGAGCCGCCCAAAGCGCGAACCAGAGCTGATGCCCCGGATCGTTTTCTTCACCATTCACAGCACGACTGCCTGGTGGAAATACCTGGCTTCGCGCATGGAGTTCGCCGACGCGGTCGTGCTCAGCGACCTGCGCGATGACGGCGACTATTCGCTGGTCGATGACTTCTATCGCTTCGTTGACAGGGGCGATGCGGCCAACGCAGCGCTCGACCGGTTCGACCAGGATGGATGTGCCGACATTATCCTGCGTTGCCGCGTGCTGCGGAGCATCGACCGCGATCTAGCGCTCAGAATGATCGGCGGCATGACGCAGGCGATCGAACAGGCTTTCGACAAGCTCGGTCCCGATCTCATCGTGACCTTTACGATCGATCGCTACGTCATGGACGTGATGGAGCGCGTCGCGAGGCGGCGCGGCATCGACTTCCTGGAGATGACGACCTCGATCATTCCCGACCAGGTAATGTTTATGCGTCGCGGAAAGCCGGTCTGGCTGCGCGAGCCTTCCAGGGAAGACATCGACGCGGCGACCGGCCAGCTCTGTCGGGAGGATTTCGCGCCCGCCTATGTCCGCGATGCCAAGCGTTTTTCGCTTGCCAGGTTCTGGCGAATCTTCGGCTACTACGCGCTTCGCGGCGCCTTCTTCAACGTCTGGCGCTTCCTCAAGCACGACCGCTACAACTGCCACTATCTCGACGCGCTGAAGCGGCTGAAGCACAAGGTGCGTATGTGCGACGCCAGCGTTCTCGGCCTGCTCGATCACGGTTGGGACAAGCGGCTTGCCGAAGTGCCGCGCGAGCGGCGGGTGTTCCTCGGGCTTCAACTCTTCCCCGAAGCCTCGATGGATTATTGGCTCGAGTCGCAGAGCATGCTCGCGCATGACGACGTGGTGGTGCGCTACTGCGAGGTGCTGGGTCGAGCCGGCTACCGCGTCTTCGTCAAGGACCATCCGCTGCAGTTCGGCTTCCGCCAGCGCGAGCTGTTCGAGCGTCTGGCGAGGCTCTCATCCGTCGTGTTGGTGCCGTACGACGTGCCGGCCAATCTGTTGATTGGAAAGTGCGCGGTGTCGGTGACGTTCACCGGCACCATCGGCTTCCAGGCGGCGCTCGCCGGGCTGTGTTCGATCGCGACCGAGCCGTATTACGCAACCGAGCAGCACTTTTTACACGTCCGCAACACGAACGAGGTCGATGGCGTTGTCGAGCGGCTCGCGCGATGGCAATTTCTCGACGATCTCGGCACGACCCGACGCGCGATCATGCGGCACCTGGCGTCGATCAGTGTCGAGGGAGACTATTTCGGCTGGCGCAAGTTCGATCCGGAGAACGAGGCCTTGCGCGCCTCGGTCGAGCCGTTGGCGCGTTCCCTGAACGCGCATCTGCCGCGGTTCCTGAAGTCCTGCAGAACCGCTGCCTGACGATCCCGTGGCGAACGCCTGCAACCGATGTCGACGGCCGGAGGTAATGGAAGGGCGCGATGCGATCTCGTCTGCTTGACCTCGTAACACGGCCGGCGGTCGCCGGCACGGTCGCGGCGCTGGTCCTGCGCGCACTGACGTTGGCGAGCCGCTTCCTGCTGTCGCTGCTTCTGGCGCGCATGCTGTCGCCGGCCGAAATGGGTCAATACGGCCTCTTGACCGCGGCGCTAGCCTTCGCGTTGCTCGCGGTCGGCCTGGAGTTTTATTCCTATACGTTGCGTGAACTGGTGCCGGCCACGCCGGAACGACGCGCGCGCATCATCGCTGATCAGATGGCGCTTGGTGCGGTTGCGCTCGTGACGATCGGCATCGTGGTAGCCGGTGCGATCGCGTCCGGCTCCTTCCCGGCGGACCTTGCGCCGTGGTTCGTTGTGATTCTCGTCACCGAGCATGTCTCGCTGGAGGCGACGCGAATCCTGATCATCACCTGGCGGCCGGTGCGTGCCTATATCGGCGTGTTCCTGCGCGGCGGGGTCTGGGTGTATGCGATCGCCGTGCTGATGTTCGCTGTGCCATCGACGCGGACGCTGGAGACCGTGCTGGTCTGGTGGGCGCTGGGAGGCGTGCTCTCGATCGCCTTTTCCGCATTCTCGCTCGCCGAGTTGCCTTGGCGCGAGGTCGGGGGTTACCGGCCGGACCTCAAGAACATCCGCGAGGGCCTCTTGATCGCACGTCCCTTCATGCTGACGGCGGCGGGAGCGCTGGTCATTTCCTATGTCGACCGCTTTGTCCTCGACGCGTACGTCGGACGCGATGCGCTCGGCATCTACACGTTCTATTCCACGATCCTAATCGGCCTGTTGTCGCTGGGCGGCTCGGTGTCGCATCAGTTCCTGCCGAAGGTCATCGCGGGCTATGCTGCCGGCCCGGATGCCTATCGCACGGCGCTGCGCTCGTTTTTTTGGTCGATGCTGGCGCTGGTCTGTGCGACGACGATCCTGTCGGCTTTGGTCATGGGGCCCATGCTCGCGCTGCTTGGGCTGTCCACCTACGCGGCGAGCATCGGTGTGTTCTATGCCATGCTGCCCGGAATTTTGTTGCGCATGATGGCGGATGTTCCATCCTATGCACTCTACGCGGCGCGGTCAGACAAATATCTCCTCATCTGCAATCTTGGTTCGGCCGCAGTTTCGACGCTACTGAACGTGGCGCTAATTCCCGTGCTCGGTATTTACGGGGCGGCAGTTGCCGGTGGGGTTGCCAGCGCCGCGCTGTTCCTGTCCTTGGCGGGTTTCGCCATTCATAGGATGCGTCAAAGTTTCAGGGAACCGGGCGCAACCGAATCCGTCGGCCTTCCCACCGATCCGGATATGCTCTACCCATAGCGAATAGGTACAGGCGTAAGCGCGAGGGCAATCCTGCGTCCTAAACCGAGAAGCTTCTTGGACGGCAACATGCAGCAGCGGTTCGTTCCTTTGGTCGGCGCTCTCGTGTCGCCCGCGATTCTGATGACCCTAGTATGGCTCGGGGCGCTCCTCCTCGTCGCCATCGGACCGATCGACTATCCGGGGCAGCCGTCTGTGGTTGTGCTGACATTGGTCGCACTTGGGTTGGCGATCTTTCTGCTGTCATACCAAGGTGGAAAGCTCATCTTCGATCGCTGGTTCGTCCACGAGGCAAGCTCGCCACGGCTTTCCGCACGGGTGCTGAACAACGTTACCATGGTGGCATCGCTGTTCGGGATCGTGGGAATTGCACTAATGGCGCTCGACCGCACCATCCTGAGCGGCGTGAGCAACGGCAGCTATGCCGAACTCTTGCGCTGTGCGCCAGAGCTCGTCGATATGGTCACGATCAAGCGCACTCCGCTTCTCTACAGCGGCTACATGATGTTCTCCTTCGGCTTCGCCTCCGTCGTCCTGTTCCTGCTCAAAGGGGAGGAGATCAGGGGATGGGCAGCTGCGCTGGCACAACTGTCTATTGTCTCTCCGATCGGCTATGCGCTGCTCTATTCGGGACGGATGCCGATCTTGTTCGTTCTCGTCCTGGCCGCGATGACTATGCTGGTGCGCCTCGTGCAAGGGCGAAGTCTGCTGCCCCATGGCCACTATCTCGTGCTCAAGATCATCATCGCCGTGGGCTTGTTTGTGGTCTATTCGAGCTCGATCTGGACAAGCAGACAAAACTTCTGCAATCAGATGTCACCCCTGATTGTCAAATTGCAGCAGGAGAAGAACCAGCGAAACGCGCTAACGGCCGGCACTGTGGACGCCATCACCGCATCCGAGCTCAATAAGCGATTGGCCGAGGCGCGGACGGTCCGGCCACAGGCCCCGGGCACAAGCTCGACAGACGCTGTTCTCTCGACGGACGCTGTTCTGGCGGTGATGCTGAAAGCCTGGGATGTCAAGCCGCGCGGCTATGTTACCTCGGCGATCGAGTCCGGCTGGGTGTCGGCGCGCGAGGCAATGATCGGCCTCAGCACCTATTTCTACCTGACACATGGCGTGCGGACGGTCGATCGCGTCTGGAACGCGCGCGACAAGTTTACAGCCCAATGGGGTGTGTACGAAATCGGCGTGCTGTCGCCTCTCTTGCGGATCTTCTTTCCGGATAGCGATCAGGTCGCAACCATGGAGGCTGAGCAGCAGGCTGCGCTGATCTACGGTTTCTTTCCGACCGCCTGGGCTGCCGCGTTCATTGATTTCGGTCTTATCGGAGCCATCGTCTACATCGCGATCTGGGGAGGAATGGCCGGCTGGAGCGCTGCCGGTAGCCGGCGTTCCGGTCTGATGACGCCGCTTCTGCTGCTGGTATTCGTGCTCGCCAGCGTTATGCTCAGTCCGGTTCAGGGACCGCTCGGCGTGGCCAATTCGGCGCTGGTGTTGGTGTCGATGCTGGTGACCGGGCTGGTGCTCGATTATGCCACGCTGCGCGCGAGGGAACCGCAGGACGCCGGCAAACTCCGGGTCAACACGTCGACGATCTGATATCAGCGTGCCGAGATGTTGCGCAGCCACGCGACGGTCGCTGCGACGCCTTGCTCCATCTCGCAGGGGAGCGGGCCGCAGACCGCCGCGGTCGGTGCTAGATCGAATTGATACTGCGTGAGCACGTTGTTGAGGCGGAACGAATTGAAGGGAAACCGCCTCAGTCCGATCGCGTTCACCGCATCGCCGCACAGCGCCAGCGTGCGCGCGATACTGTTTGGCAGATGCGGGATCGGGCGCGATCCGAAGGCGCGCTGAAATGCGTCGCTCCACGCGATCAGATCGATCGGCGTATAGTCGGCGAGATAGAAGGTCCGCCGATGGATCTTCACTGCCGGCACGGTCAGGAGCTGCCAATACTGGAACGCGATGTTCTCGATATAGCTGTAGGATTTCCAGAGCGGGCCGTGTCCGACGTGGAAATAGTGGCCGCGTTCGATCATGTGCAGGAAGCGCTGATAGTGTGCGCTCATGCCCGGACCCCAGACGGTTGTGGGGCGGGTCAGGCACCACTCGCGCCCCGCGCCGTCGGCGCCGCGGACAATCTCCTCGGTGCGCACCTTGCTCTTTCCGTACAGCGTGTCGGCCTTGTAGTCGGTGTCGCTGGTCGGGACATAGCCGACGCGGCAGACGAGCTGCGACGAGGTCCAGATCGCTCGCTGCACAGACGGCGTCTGCCGCACGGCCTCGACCAGATTCTCGACGCCCTCGATATTGGCGGCGTAGCCGGAAAGGTCGGTCTTCTCGTCGAGATCGATGCGTGCGGCGAGATGGACCACGGCATTCGGCGCCGCTCTGGTCACGGCTTTCGTCAGGCCATCGGCATCGAGAATGTCGCACACGATATCGGTAGTTTCGGCCGGAACCTTGTCGAGCCCCACGACTTCGCAATGTTCGACGCGCAGCCGCCGCACCAATGCCTGGCCGATGAAGCCGGAGCTTCCGGTCACGAGAACCTTCATGCTGATGCCGCTGTCTTTGCCGACGGGGCCGGTCGCTTGACCAGCTTACCTCGCTGCTCTACCAAACCGACCAGTCGATTGCAAACTGTGACAAATCCATCATGCGTAGCTGCATTTTGCGCTTCACCTCGGCTCCAGCCCAACCGGCATTCGCTTCATGAAGGCAATCATCTCTGCCGCATTTCAGGCCATCAATCGCATCCTGGAGCCCGTCGGCCTGCGCCTGATGCGCACCAACGCGCCGGTCAGGAATTTCGGCCTGTTCTTCAAGCATCTGAAGTCGCTCGGCTTCGATGTGAAGACCGTGGTCGACGTCGGTATTGCCTTCGGCACGTCGCCGATCTATGACGCGTTTCCACGCGCCAAATATTTCCTGGTCGAGCCGGTGGCGGAATGCCGTCCGATCCTCGAGCAGCTCAAGCAGCGTCTCGACGCCGAGTATTTCCTCGTCGCGGCCGGAGGCGAGAACGGCGAGATCACCTTCAACGTCCACGACGACATCTCAGGCTCCAGCATTTTCGCGCAAGTCGAGGGCAAAGCGTTAGACGGCGAGGCGCGCAAGACGCCGATGCGGCGGCTTGATTCGCTGTTGCCGGACACGCTGGAACATCCGGTGTTCCTCAAAATCGATACGCAGGGCGCCGAGATCGAGGTGCTGAAGGGGCTCGGCTCCCGTATCAACGAGATCGATCTCATGATCCTCGAGACCACCATGATGCCGATGCGCGACGGCATCCCGCAATTCGCAGACATTGTGCGATTCTGCGACGAGGCGGGCTTTGCCGTCTATGACGTGCTCGAGGGGCACATGCGCTCGCTTGATGGCGCGCTGGCCCAGATCGATCTCGCCTTCGTGCGCAAGGACAGTCCGCTGCGCAGCCAAACTGCCTATTTCAGCCCCGACCAGCTCGCCGAATATCTCAAGCGTCCGAGCAAGCTGCGCGGCGCCTAAGCTCGCGCGAAAGCTGCGCGTCAGATTTCCGCGAGCAGGATGAACAGGCAGCGGCGCTCGCCCTTGTTGACCATACCGCCGCGATGCATGCCGTTGCCGTCGAATAGCACGCAATTGCCGTAGTTCGATGTCGCTGCAAAGTGGCCTTCACGAAGACGCGTGACATCGGGCGAATTGTCGGGGAGGTCGCCGCCGAAGTCGGCCTTCTTGCGCAAGAACGCCGGCAGCGCCATGAACTTCTTGCGGGCGTCGGGCCGCCGGCCGGAAAAGCCGGAGAAATCATTGGTGCGCCGGATCATGCCCTCGAACCAGCCGATCTTCGCGTTCTGGCTGCCGCGGATGTAGCAGAACGGGCCGCCATCCGGACCGATGTCATGCACGTAAATCGCGCATTTCAGCATGCCGTAGGTGGCATCGATGTGCAGATAGCTGCCCCAGGGATCGGCAAGCTGCGTGTCCGGGAATACCCGCTTCCAGAACGCGAGATCCTGGTCATTGATCTGCGCATTGACGTGCTTTACCCCGGCCGGGCGGCCGAGATAGGCACTCGCCGCTTCCATGATGCCGTAGCGCTTGAAGATCGCCTCGACGGTTGCAAACGCCTGCGGATCGGCCGAGCGCGTGCACCAGTAGACGTTGTCGTCGAACTTGCGCTTCTCTGGCGGAATGTTGGCGCGGCGCTCGTCGAGCTTCGCGAAGCCCGGATTGGTCACGCTGCGGATCCGCTCGATCTCGTCGGGCGTCAGGTTGAGGCAGACGATGCCGTCGGATTCGATTTTGTTGAGGAGCGCCGGATTCGTCGGCTTCGCAGGGCGCCGCGTGCCGGTCAGCGTGCCGACCGCGCGGCTTGCACGGATGCGCGCATACATCGAGATGTAGCGCAGCGCCGTCCGCGCATTCAGGCCACTGAAGCCGGCTTCCTTGGACAGGAGTGGCATGTTGTCGTAGTCGACAATGCGACGGATAGTGACGAAGGCGAATGTGCGCGCGAAGACGTTCAGCGCGTAGAGCCGCTCGCGCAAGGACGGCTTGGGGAACATGCCGCCATAGGCCGGATGCGCATCGTAGTCGATCGCGGGAACGGTGTTGCCGCGATAGGGCGGAATCGGAAGCTCACCAATCTCGACGACGCGTGCCGCCGGCGCGCCGTCGGAAAGTGAATCGATGGTCGTCATGTCGCCTTCTCCCGGAACGAGCGCGGTTCGCCTCAAGCCCGTTTCGATCTATACAGCCAGGGGCGCTGCACGCGCAACAATGGCCGGCAGTTATACGGCCGCTCCCGGCGGTTCCGGTCCGATCGCTAAGTCATGGAAAGACTTTGGAAAAACGCGCCCAAAGTCGATCTTTCGAAGGGTGCTAGCGATGGCCTCGGAGGCCCCCCCGCGACCGTAGGGCGGCACATGGGCTGGATCGATCTGGAGCCGGCCCTCGAAGATGCGCCTGAGGCTCGAGAGAATCACGGCCGAATCCGCGGAGCAATCGATGATCGAGGCGGCGCGCAGCCGCCCCTTTTGGCGGTCGCCGATATTGATCGAGGGTACGCCGGCGGCCGGCGCCTCTATGATGCCGCTGGAGGAGTTGCCGACCACGGCGTCGGCGAGCTGCAATGCGGCCCAGTAGCGTTCGCTGCCGAGCGAGGTGAAGAGATGGGCGCGATCGGATCGCGCTGCGACAAACGCCCTGATCGCGTCGTCAATGGCGCGATAGCCGGGATCGGCATTGACGCCGGTGAAGATGAAGCTGTGGTCATCCACTGCGGCGAGCGCGCCGAGGAGGGCGTCAATGTTGGCCGCGTCGGCTTCTGGTTGCGCGGTGGTCGGGTGCAACGTCACCAGCAGAAAACGCTCGGGGCCGTCAATACCGAGCTTTGCGAACAGCTCGGCGCGGGTCAGCGGTCGCGTAGTATCGGCGAGATCGAGGCCGGGCGCGCCGACGTTGAAGACGAGATCGGGGGGCTCTCCCATCTGGATCACGCGCTGGCGATAGGGCTCCGCCGCGACGAAATGCAGACAGGCCATCTTGGTTACGGCGTGACGGATCGCGTCGTCAAAGGCGCCCGCAGTGATCTCGCCGCCATGGATGTGGGCGATCGGAATGTTCAGCAGCGTCGCCGCGACTGCACTCGCCAGCACCTCGTAGCGGTCGCCGAGCACGACGAGGACATCGGGTGTAAGCTTCGGCAGCACCTCGGCGAAGCCCGTCACTGCGATCCCGGTGCCACGCGCGATCGTCACGGCGCGGTCGTCGTCGAGCGCGAGGTCGATCTTTGCGGCGATCGGAAAACCGTCGGCCTCGATCGCTCGCCAGGTCTCGCCGAAGCGCGGCACCAGATGCATGCCGCAGGCGATCACGCTCAGCGAGACGTCGTCGGCCGCCCTTAGCCGCGTCAGGATGCCCCGCAGCAATCCGTAATCGGCGCGCGAGCCGGTAACGACAACGATGCGGCGGCGAGTGCTCATGCCTGCTGCCGCCAGGGCGAGGCATCGAGCATCCCGTGCGCAATGACATACGAGGCATAGGCGAGGTCGGCCGCACTCTCGATCTCGATCGAAGACATGCGGTCCATCATGATGCCGTAGCTCGCTGACGGATCGGCGTAGATCTTGCGATGCTTGCGCATCGCGTCCCAGCCAATGAGGTAGAGCGCTCCGTTCATGGTGACTTCTATCGCCTGGTCTTGCCGCCGCTGCGCCGTCATCATCAGCATCTTCTCGACGATGCCGCCGATCGAACCGTCCTCGCCGAGCGTGCCGACGAAGATCGAGGAGACCTCGGTCTCGCGCATGCCAACCACGAGGCTCGCCTTGCGCGCGACGAACAACTCGACGGCCTCGTCAAAATGCGCGGGTGTTGCGAAGGGCGATGAGGGTTCCAGCAGCATGATCGCGTCGTAGCGCCGCTTCTCATGCGTCTCGATCCAGTCCATAGCGTGCAACACGACGTCATTGGAGGAGGCGGTGTCGGTCGCAAGTTCGGCTGGCCGCTCGAACAGCACCTCGGCACCATGCCGCTTCGCCTCGGCCCTAATCTCGGGGCTGTCGCTGGAGACGATCAGGCGCGAGCAGTAACGCGACTGCCTTGCAGCAATCGCCTTGTAGCCGGTCAGGCTGAGGCCGCCGATCTCCCGCAAATTCTTGCCGGGTAATCCCTTCGATCCACCGCGGCCTACCAGCAGGAACAATATCTTGGGCGAGTTGGTCATTGGCTTTCGACAATCCCGCTTTTAGACCGACCGCAAATCGGCATGATTCGTCACCAACGGGGCTCTTACGAGCCCCCTGGAGAGTGCTGGGAGCCGCCCGCTTGCGTTGCTTTTACCATCGCGCTCGACTAAGACAACCGCTTGATTGGCGGGCGATTTCGCTTTGCCCAGAGACGAAACCCCATGGAACGCCGAACCCTGATCATTGCTGAGGCTGGCGTCAATCACAACGGCGACCGCGCACGCGCGATTGATCTGGTAGAGGCGGCGGCGCGGGCAGGGGCGGACATCGTCAAGTTTCAGTCGTTCCGTGCCGATAAGCTTGCAACAGCAGGGGCCGCGAAGGCGAGCTACCAGCAGGCGACCACAGGCAAGGCTCAGTCGCAGCTCGATATGCTGCGGGCGCTCGAGCTCAGCACTGATGACGAGGAGCAGATCGCGGCCGCCTGCGTGGCGTCCAACATCACCTATATGTCGACGCCGTTCGATACCGACAGCGCGACGCACCTGGTCCGCAGCGTCGGCGTCTCCACGCTGAAGGTCGGTTCGGGCGATCTCACCAACGCGCCGCTGTTGCTGCATCTGGCGCGTTTCCGCCTGCCGATCATCCTGTCGACCGGTATGGGGACGCTTGCCGAAGTGGAGCAGGCGCTCGGCGTCATCGCCTTCGGCTATCTTCGCGACGTGACGGCGCGGCCGACGCCCTCCGACTTCGCAAACCTCTTGCTGGACCGTGCGACCTGGACGGAACTGCGCGCCAAGGTCACGCTGCTGCATTGTACGACCGAATATCCGGCCGATCCGCAATCGATCAATCTGCGCGCGATGGCCACGCTACGCGATGCGTTTGGCGTGCCTGTTGGCTTCTCCGATCACAGTCGCGGCATCCACATCGCATCGGCGGCAGTGGCGCTGGGTGCCACCGTGATCGAGAAGCATCTGACACTTAATCGCAATTTGCCGGGGCCTGATCACCGCGCCTCGATTGAGCCGGACGAGATGGCGGCAATGATCGCCTCGATCCGCGACGTCGAGGCCGCGCTCGGCGATGGTCGCAAGGTGCCTGCGCCGGAGGAGATTCCGAACCGGGCGGTAGCGCGGCGCAGCCTCGTTGCGCTTCGCACGGTGCGCACCGGCGAGCGCTTCACCGAAGACAATCTCGGCGTCAAGCGCCCGGGTAATGGCGTTCCCCCGATCGAATATTGGGGCTATCTCGGCAAGACCGCCTTGCGCGACTACGCGGCCAACGAGGCGCTCGAGCCATGAGCCTGATCGTGCTTTGCGCCGGTGGCCATGCCCGCGTTGTCATCGAGGCGTTGCTGAGCCGCGGTATACATCCGGCAGCCGTCGCCGACCGTGACGCCGGGCGTATCGGTGAAGCCATCGGCGGCGTTCGGATCACGGGATCCGACGACGACGTCCTGAAGATGGCTCCCGACGACATCGAGCTCGCCAATGGTCTCGGCAACTGCGCCTCGCGCAGCGATTCCGGGTTGTCGCGCCGGCGCGCGCTCTTCGATCGGTTCTCCGCGCTGGGGTACAAGTTTCCGAAGATCGCTCATGCCTCCGCCGTGATCGCCTCCGATGCACAACTCGGCGACGGCGCGCAGGTGATGGCCGGCGCCGTGATCCAGCCGGCGGCGCGGATCGGGCGGAACGCCCTGATAAATACGCGCGCGGTCGTCGAGCACGATTGCATCGTCGGCGATCACGCGCATGTCGCACCGGGGGCGGTGCTGTGCGGGGGCGTATCGATCGGAGAGAGCGTCCATGTCGGCGCCGGCGCTGTGGTGTTGGTCGGCGTCAAAGTGGGCGCCGGGGCCGTCGTTGCTGCGGGCGCGGTGGTTGCGAGGGATGTCGAGGCCGGCGGGTTCGCCGGCAACAAGTAGGATGAGTTCGTCATGAAGGGTGCCTTCGTCGTCAATGAAGATACGCCGTTGATCGAGACGTTGCGGCGGATCGATCAGGGCAATCTGCAACTCGCCATCGTCGAGCGCGACGGCAGGATCATCGGCACTGTCACCGACGGCGACGTGCGGCGAGCGCTGCTCGGCGGGGTCGGCCTCGATGCTTCCGTCAACCTCGTGATGAACCGCACGCCGATCACGGCACCGGTCGGCATCCCGAATCCCGCGGCGCTCAATCTGATGCGCAAGCATTCGATCCACCAGCTTCCGCTCGTCGATGCCGGGGGACGAGTAGTCGAGGTCAAGCTGATCGACGATCTAGCGCTTGCGCAGCAATCCGATCATTGGGTCGTGCTGATGGCCGGCGGCCTTGGCTCGCGGCTGAAGCCGCTGACCGACGAGATCCCCAAGCCGCTGATCCGCGTTGGCGACAAGCCGATCCTGGAGACCGTCCTCGGCGGCTTCGTGAAGGCCGGCTTCGGCAAGTTCTTCATCTCGGTCAACTACAAGGCCGACATGATCCGCGACTATTTCGGCGATGGCTCGGCCTGGGGCGTGGAGATCAACTATCTGCAGGAGAGCGAGCGGCTCGGCACCGCCGGGGCTTTGTCGCTGCTGCCTGAGCGGCCGACGCAGCCGTTCTTCGTCATGAACGGCGATTTGCTGACAACGGTAAATTTCGAGCAGATGCTGAAATATCATCGCGAGCATCAGGCCTTTTCCACCGTCTGCGTGCGCGAGCATTCGGTGACTGTCCCGTTCGGCGTGATCGATTTCGACGACCATCGTCTAGTCGGCATCCGCGAGAAGCCGACGCAAAAGTTCTTCGTCAATGCCGGTGTCTATCTGCTCGATCCCGGCGTACTCGATCACCTCGACGCCGACGAAGCCGTGGACATGCCGACGCTGATCGAGCGGACGATTGCGAAAAGTAAGCCGTCGGTCGTATTCCCGTTGCGGGAGTACTGGATCGACGTCGGGCGACTCGACGATCTGCAGCGTGCCTCCGACGAATTCCACAGGATCTTTGGATGAGCACCGAACGTTTGCTTCGCGATATGATGTCGCTCGATGGCCGCGTCGCTGTTGTCACCGGCGGCGCCGGTCACATCGGGCGCGCGATCGCCTCAGGGCTCGCGGAGCTCGGCGCCAGCATCGCGCTGGTCGATATTGCCGCGTCCGCAGGCACTGAGGCCGCGGCGAAGCTGACGGCCAACCATTCCGTCAAGGCTGTTATGCTCGATTGCGACTTCGAGCAGGGTGATGCTGTGAAGGATCTGCCGCGGCGGGTGCGCGAGGCCTTTGGCGGCATCGATATCATCGTCAATTGTGCTGCCTTCGTCGGCACCAGCGGCCTCGAGGGCTGGGCGGTCCCGTTCGAACAGCAGTCGGACGCGACCTGGCGGCGGGCGGTTGAGGTCAACCTCACCGCGCCTTTCGTTCTGATCCAGGCTGCGGCCGCGGACCTCGCGAGGTCGGGCCATGGCAGCGTGATCAATATTTCCTCGATCTACGGCCTCGCCGGGCCCGACTGGCGGCTCTATGAGGGAACGGCGCTCGGGAACCCGGCCGCTTATGCCGCAAGCAAGGGCGGCCTGATCCAGATGACGCGCTGGCTAGCGACCACGATGGCGCCAAAGGTCCGCGTCAATGCAGTGGCGCCCGGCGGCGTCTTCAGGGCCACGCCGGAGCCGTTCTTGAGCCGCTATGTGGCCCGGACGCCGCTTGCACGCATGGCTCGCGAGGACGATATGAAGGGTGCCGTGGCGTACCTTGCCAGCGACCTATCGGCTTATGTGACGGGCCAGTGCATTGCGGTCGACGGGGGGTGGACGGCGTGGTAAGCCGACAGCAAATCATGCAATTGCGAGAATCTCCGAAATGTTGAGCTGTAGCAAGTGCTTATTGCCGGAAACGGCTGAGGCCACGTCGTTCGACGAGTCCGGATCGTGCAGCGTTTGCGCTCAGATCGAGGTCCGTGACACCCAAATCGACTGGGATGACCGTTACAAGCAGCTCCAAGAGCTGGTCGGCCAATACCGCGACAAGGGCCTTTACGACTGCATCCTACCCTATTCGGGCGGCAAGGATAGCGTGTTCCAGCTCTGGTACGTCGTACGCAAGCTGGGCCTGAAGCCGTTGGTCGTGCGCTTCGACCACTGGTTTTACCGGCCGCTGGTCGAGGAGAACAATACCAGCGTGTTCAAGCAGCTCGGCGTCGACGTGCTGAACTTCACGCCGAACTGGCATGTGGTGCGCGAGCTGATGCTGGAATCGCTGAAGCGCCGCGGCGACTTCTGCTGGCACTGTCACACCGGCATCTACGCCCACACCATGCAGATCGCAATCCGCTACGAGACGCCGCTCCTGATCTGGGGCGAGAGCCTGGCGGAATACCAGTCGTTCTACTCTTACGACGAGATGGAAGAAGTCGACGAGAAGCGCTTCAACCGCGCCATGAATCTCGGCATCACCGCCGAGGACATGTACGAGTTTCTCGGCGGCCGTGTTTCGAAGCGCGACCTCTATCCATTCGTCTATCCGCCGCGCAAGGAGCTGATGCGGATCAAGTGCCGCTCGGTCTGCCTCGGCAGCTACATCAAGTGGGACACCAAGAAGCACGTCGACATCATCAAGAGCGAGCTCGGCTGGAAGGGCCAGGAGGTCGAGGGCATTCCGCCGGAGTACGATTACGAGAAGATCGAGTGCTTCTTCCAAGGCGTGCGCGACTACCTGAAATACATCAAGCGCGGCATGGGGCGGACCAACCATCTAGCCAATATTGACATCCGCAACAAACGTATGACCCGCGAGCAGGGCGAGGCGCTGGTGCGCGAGTTCGACGGCAAGCGGCCGCCGAGCCTCGATCTGTTCCTCGACTATCTCCAACTCACCGAGGAGCAGTTCCTGGGCATCGCGATCAAGCACGAGGTCAGCCCGTGGCAGTTCTCGCCGAACACGGTCGAGCCGGGTCGCCGCATGCCCGACATGGACAAGTGGAACAAGACGCAGGTGCCGTGGCCAAACCATCCCGGCGTCGAAATCGGCGGCGGCAAGGAATAGGCTGGCGAGGGCCCATCGGGCGGCGTGTCGAGGTGGCGATGTCAGGCGTAGCAATCGTCGATTACGGCATCAACAACGTGCGCTCGGTGAAGAACGCCGTCGAATATTGCGGCTTCGAGCCGGTGGTGACCCACGACGCAGACGCGATTGCAGATGCCTCCCACGTCATCCTGCCTGGCGTAGGTGCTTTCGGCGATGCCATGAGCAACATCCGCGCGCGCGGCATCGACGAGATCCTCGAACGCCAAGTCCGCGAGAAGGGCAAGCCGTTCCTCGCCGTCTGCCTTGGAATGCAGCTGCTTGCCAACACGTCCGAGGAGCATGCCGACGACGGTGTGGCGCATCGCGGGCTCGGCTGGTTCGATGCGGAGGTCCTGCGGTTGTTGCCGAACGATTCCGCGCTGAAGATCCCGCACATGGGCTGGAACATGGTGGCGAAGGAGCGCAACCATCCGATCCTCTCCAATATCCGCGACAACAATCTGGCGTTCTATTTCGTCCACTCATTCGCTATGCGCTGCCGGGATGCGGGCGACGTTGTCGGCTTCGCCCAGTACGGACAGCCGGTGACCGCGATCATCGCGCGGGACAACGTCGCCGCTACGCAGTTCCATCCCGAGAAGAGCCAGGATACCGGGATCGAGCTGATGGGCAATTTCCTGCGCTGGAATCCCTGAAGTCCCCGCGATGCTGAAGAAGCGCTTGATCCCCAAATTCCTGCTGCGTGATGGCAGACTCGTCAAGTATGTCCGCTTCTTCGAGAACGAGCGCGCCGCCGGCAATCCGGTGACGACCGCGAAGGTCTACAACGACTACGGCGTCGATGAACTGATCGTCCTCGACATCATGCCAAGCGCAGCCTCGCGCGGTCGTGTCGTCGACATCATCGAGCGGATGTCGGAAGAGATATTTATGCCGTTCACAGTCGGCGGCGGTGTCAAGACGCTCGACGATGTCAACATGCTGTTGCGCGCCGGCGCCGACAAGGTTTCGGTGAATTCGGAAGCCGTGCGGCGTCCGGAGTTTTTGCGCGAGGCTGCGCGCACCTTCGGCGATCAGTGCATGACGGTGTCGATCGACTACAAGAAGATCAGCCCCAACCACGCCAGCGTGTTCATCGACGGCGGCCGCGAGCATGTCGCGCTCGATCCGATCGAGTGGGCGCAGCGCTGCGAGGAGCTTCACTGTGGCGAAGTTCTGCTCGGCTCGATTGACCGCGACGGCACCATGAGTGGTTACGATCTCGAGATGATCCACAAGGCAGCAAGCGTCTTGAGTGTGCCGCTGATCGTCTCCGGTGGCTGCGGTTCGCTCCAGCATGCGATCGATGCGCTGGAGGCCGGCGCCTCGGCAGTCGCGATTTCCTCGATGTTCCTCTTTACCGACCACAGCCCGATCAAGCTGCGCAGCCATCTCTTCTCGCGCGGCCTCGACGTGCGCGCCAGCTCATCCAGCAGGAACTAGCTCCGTGCAGCTCTCGCTCGCCAGAACGGATCTCGCCAACTACGTGCGCCGGCAGTTCGAGAATCTATTCCCCGACGGCGCCGATCTCGCCGACCTGCCAAAATTCATCGATCTCGCCTTGGGCCGCATCGAACATTGCTTCTCGCACGTGAGGCTCAAGGGGTTCTTTGCAAATGGCGAGGCGCGGTTTTCGCACTGGCATTCTGACCAGTACGCGATCTTCCTGTATTATCTCGCCAATTCAGCGTTTCGCGAGCGGCCCGGCCATCCCATCGCCGACAAGGCTTATGCGCTCAACAAGGCGCTGCACGCGCTAGACGCGTTCTACGAGGTCGAGCTGCCCAACGTGTTCGCGGTCCAGCATCCGGTCGGAACCGTGCTCGGCCGCGCCAGTTATTCCGACTATTTCATCTGCTATCACAATTGCACGGTGGGCGCGAACCTCGATAATGATTATCCGTCGTTCGGCCGCGGCATCGTGATGTATGGCGGCAGCCGCGTGATCGGCAAGACTGCCGTTGGCGACAACACCTTCGTGTCGACGGGTGCGATCGTCATTGACGGCGGCGCACTCGCCGCCGACAGCATTTTGCACGGAATCTATCCGAAGGCTGCGCGGTCGACGACATCGCGCAACGTGGTACGCGATGTTTTTGGCGTCGGGGCGTGATCAGGTCAGTCGTTTGAAGCCGGAATGCGCGACGGGACCGCGCAGCAACTGCTTGACGGCCTTCTGGTCCACCGCGGTGCGCAGCTCGCGGAACACCTGGTTCACCGTTTCCAGGTAGCGGTCGACATGAGCGTCGGTGTGCGACCACATCGCGTAGAACGAGCCGGTGGCGAGGATGCCGCGGTCAAGCATCATCTGCGTGAACAGCGTGCGCACCTCCTGCGCGTCGGGTAGGTCGAAGGCGAAATGGCCGAGCGGCGAGATGCCGGAGACGTGCAGTGGCAGGCCCGTAGCCTGCGATGCTTCGGTCCAGCCCTTCTTGATTCGGGTGCCGATCCGCATCAGATGCCGCGCGACGTTCTGCTCGCGATGCTTGCGCAGGGTTGCAAGGGCTGCGACCGGGCCGACGCGCTCGGTCCAGGCTGTCGAACTGACGAAGGTTTCCTGTGCGGCGTCCATCACCGAGGCGCGGCCGACGATCGCGGCCATCGGGAAGCCGTTGGCGATGGCCTTGGCGAACACGGCCATATCGGGATCCACGCCGTAAGCGAGATGAGCACCGCCGGAATTGATGCGGAAGCCTGACGTGACCTCGTCGAAGATCAGCGCGGCGCCGCAGCGGTCGGCGAGTGCGCGGATGCCCTTGATGAAGGCCGGCTCGGGCTCGGTGGAGCGCACCGGTTCCATCACGATCGCGGCGAGCCGCTCGCCATGGGCGGCGACGATCGCCTCGATCTCGTCAAGCTTGTTGAAGTGGAAAGGATGCATCAGACCGGCGAGACCACGCGGCACACCCTTTGTATCGAGACCCGGAAGCAGATGGCCGTCGAGCGCGGTGGTCTCGCCGAGATTAGCGCTGAGATACCAGTCGTGCCAGCCATGATAGCCGCAGAACGCCACCATGTCGCGGCCGGTCGCCGCGCGGGCGATACGGACCGCGATCGCCATGGCCTCGCCGCCGGCGCGGCCGAAGCGCACCATGTCGGCCCAGGGGTGCAGCTCGACCAGGAGCTCCGCAAGCTCGATGTCCTCGGCGCAGTTCAAGGTCGACATCGAGCCCATGTCGATCGCGGACTTCACCGCGACATCGACGTCGGGATCGGCAAAGCCCAAGATGGTGGCGCCGATGCCGCAATAGCTCATGTCGAGATAGGTCTTGCCGTCGAGGTCGACGACCTCGGCGCCCTTGGCCGATTTGAAATAAGTCGGCCACTGTTCCGGCAGAAACATTTCCGGCCGCTTTGAGAGCAGTTGCGTTCCACCGGGCATAACCTTGCGCGCGCGTCGGTAAAGCGTTTGGCCGGTGCTCGACATTGGATTCTCCTGCACGGAATGC
>JAEWFG010000185.1 GCA_023388935.1 Pseudomonadota bacterium
GCGTGCGGATAGCGGCCAGTCCGTCGGAAGGATGATCGAGCAACATCGTCGTCTCCAGGTTGGATGGATTTCGCAACCTCAGTCTGGCCTCAGACTTGGTCGCTATCCACTCCCCATGGAATCTTCGCTGCGCTTGCAATGACGCCGGAGATGGTTCGTATAACGAATACGACGTCGATTCATTCAGGTCGGCTATCGCGTTTTTGCCGCAACAGGCTGCCTGACGCGTATGGTGATCTTGTCCGACACGATGGGCGGCTCGAACGGATAGTGCTTCGCATCGCCCAGCACCAATTGCAGCGTGTGGTTTCCGGGCGGAAGCTCGAGGAAGGTTTCGGTCTGCCCCGCCCCGAAGTGCAGATGCGACTTGTCCTGAGCGATCGGCTCCTTGGGATCGATGGGATCGTTGACGTCGACCAGCAGGTGATGGTGACCGGCATTCTGATAGTCGTCGCCGGCATGGGTGACGCCCATGTTGCGCAAGCCGAACCGGACCCAGAAGCCACTGCGAACCTTCTGACCGTCATGCGGCGTGATGAAGTAGAGCTTCGCGTCCTTGGGAGCGGTCTTGCCCTGTGCAAAGGCGACGCTCGGAAGCAATGCGAGCGCCGCCGACAGCGCGATGCAGCGAAAGATTTTCATCAAACCTACTCCCGCACTCTAAGGACTGCACTCAAGGACTGAGCGCGACGCGCAATCCATGCGTCGGATAACGAACATTGGTATCGTAGCCATCGCGGTTGGATGGCCTCACATATCTCGAATCGTTCTTCCAGGAGCCCGAGCGCAGAACATGCGACGTGCAGTCCCCGCCCATCCATGCCGAGCCGTCACCGGGGGCGCCCTGATAGGTCCTGCGCCAGCAGTCCTCGACCCATTGATCGACACCGCCCCCCATATCGTGGAGGCCGAAAGGATTCGGCTTGAAGCTGCCGACCTTCGCCGGCTGCTCGGCCGCGAGGTCACCGCAGTCCTTGCATCCGGCCATGCCCGGCTGGAGCTTGTCGCCCCACCAATATTTGGTCTGCGTTCCGCCGCGCGCGGCATATTCCCATTCGGCTTCGGTGGGAAGTCGATAGGGTTTCTTCGTCACCTGCGCGAGATACGCCACGTATTGTTGTGCGTCGGTCCAGCTCACATTGCTGATCGGCGCATCGTCGTTGCCGGTGGCAGTGAAGCCGCACGCCTTTGCAGCCGCACACTCGTTCCATTCCTGTACCGTCACCGGATATTTGCCAATCGAGAACGGTTTGATCGTGACCTGGTGGACAGGACGTTCGGTCGGGTCGTCATTGCTTCCCATCGCAAAGCTGCCGCCGCGAATGGCAATCATCTCGGGTTCGCGGAGCGGCGTCGCCGATTGACTTGGCGCCGGAGCGGGCGGTGCGGATACCAGAGCGGGCGGTGCGGATGCCGGAGCGGGTGATGGAGATGCCGGAGCGGGCGATGGAGATGACAGCACCAATGAGGGAGACGGCTGCGGCGTTTGCGTCGCCGCTTGGCGCGGCGGAGGTTGCGGGCTCGGTGATGCGACCGGAGGAACCGTCGGCACGGCGGCCTGCTTGCTCACCCTGCCCGGTGGCTGCGCCAGCAGATACCACAGCACGCCGGAGGCAATCACGAGCAGCGTGATGCCCAGGAGAAAGATCAGAGCAGTCTCGCGCCGACCTCGCGTCCTCCCGAGCGCATCTGAGTCCGGCAACACGCGATAGACACGTACCGGGTCGGTAATGTTCTTGACCTTGCGGTCCCCGAGTGACTCGTAGCCACATACGATCTTGTGCTTGATCTGCTCGTAGATCGCGCCGGAGATGTAGACCTGCCCGGGTTCGGCGATACCCTCGATGCGCGTGGCAATGTTGACGCCGTCGCCGTAGACGTCGTCCGGCTCCACGATGACGTCACCGAGATTGACGCCGATCCGGTATTCGATCCGGGAGCCCTTTGGAAGCGAAGCGTTGCGGCCGACGAGATTCTGCTGGATGACAATGCTGCAGCGAACGGCCTCGACGGGACTGTCGAAGATCGCAATGAAGCCATCACCCGTCGTCTTCACCAGCGTTCCGTGGTGTTCGAGGATGCTTGGCTGGATGAGATCCCGCTCGATCCGCTTGACGCGGACATGCGTGCCTTCTTCGTCAGCCTGCATCAAGCGGCTGTAGGAAGCGATGTCGCCGACGATGATTGCTGCGAGACGACGGGGCATTGTGCCGTGTGGAGGCGGCGGCCCATCCTGATTTCCGGATCTGAAGTTGCGAATTTCGCCCATCCCGGGGACTCCACAAACTTGCAAAGACGGACCAGCTTACGACTCCGAAATACAGCCGTCTGTGAAGACTATCACATTGATGAACTGCGACAATGTCGGAGAAATCTGCGTCGAGTTCCCAGGCAAAACTACCGCAAGGATTGAACCTTCCTGCTCCGACGGCGACTAAGGCTGGTGCAGGCGCACTTGGGAAGGCGGACTTGGGAAGGCAGACTTGGGAAGGCAGACTTGGGAAGGCGCACCTGGGAAGGTGGGCCTGCCTGTCTCGTCCGCCGCTAGGATGCGCGGCATCTTAGCTAATGCCCGGGAGCTCCCGCGCCGTTCTAGCTGACGGGCTCAGGCTCCGACACGGCGCGGCCGTGATATGCCGACCGGCCGGCATTCCAGTATTGCTTGCAGGTATCGAACAGTGTTTCGGCGTCCATGGTCAGGCCGCCGGCATTGACGACCACGTCGTCCTCACCGAGCTCCTTGTTCATCAGCGACAATGCGCGCTTCAGCAGGCCCCCGGCGAACCGCTGTCCAAGGAGAGGATCAAGTTTGAGCACCACGATCGTCTGATTGCGCTGCTGCCAGATCAATATGTCCCGCACAGATCTCCAAGCGATGGTCTCGTCGGCGATCCTGGTGTCGCGAATGCCGACACGGCTGATGAAGACGACCGGCTCCCTGGAGGAAATCAACATCCAGAGTATCTTGCAGGTGGGAAGGCCGAAAAACGCCACGCCGACATAACAGGCGGCTATCTGGAACGTGGTGATGTTCTTGCCGAGGTGCCAGTTGAGCGCGAGCGCGGTAGACAGGAGCGTCAACGGCAGGCCGACCCCCAGGAGCTTGAGCAGCCGCACTCGGGAATAGCCAATTGCAAGGTTGGGCAAGTTTTGACTGACGGACATTCCATCACCACCGACCGTTGGCAACAACCGTTGGTTTACCAAATGTCCTCCTTCAAAAGTGTTAAGATGGAACCCGAGGCTGCCTCAAGGGGACTGCGAGGCAACAGACGCAGCACCTGAACGGGCGGCGCTCGGCCTGCGACTAACCGCCATTTGGCCCCCAACGTCCCCGGTGCGGGCCGACAGCGGTTGGCGCGTCCGGTGCGATCATGAAGCCTGCCCTCGTCCTTTCGCTTGTCCTTGCGGCATTCATCGGCGCTGCCCGGGCCGACGCGGCCGATGACACGCGAGCCAACCAAGGCCGAGGCCGAGACCTTCAACGCACGCGCGTATGCAGGTACGCCCGCCAACAAGGCCCGTGCCTGCTTCGGCCGGCACTCTGATGCAGAGCATCTGGCGGGGCACCCGAGGCAGAAGGTCGCCTTCCGGCTCGACCGCACCGACAACAGCGAATGCGCCTCGCTGGTGACCGACCGCAAGGAACTCGCCGCGCTGCGCCACAAGTGATATTTGTTCGACGAAGTCAGGCTCGATCGAAGGAGATCGCCATGAACCGCCGGAACATCTTGTGGAGCGCAGTATCAGCCCTGGGCGCAGCGTTCGGCGCCTCCAGCGCGAAGGCCGCGACGGAAGTCGGGGCGGGCAACAAGCTCAGGGTCGTCTACCATCTCAGCGATGCCGGGAAGGTCAATTTCGTGCTCGGCAACATCCAGAACCACATCGACGGCGTCGGCGGGCCCGACCATGTCACCATCGCACTGGTGATCCACGGGCCGGCGCTGAAGGCGTTTCAATCGGCCCGGGCCAACCCCGACGTCAGCAAGCGCGTCCGCGACTTCTCCAAGGACGGCGTCGAGCTCGCTGCGTGCGGCAACACGATGAGGGCGCTGAACGTCACGCTCACGGACCTGCTGCCCGGCTTCGTCAGCGCGGAGAGGGGCGGCGTGGTGCGCCTGGCCGAGCTTCAGTCGCAGGGCTATCTCTATCTGCGGCCGTAGGGCGTTGCGAAGGAGCTGCGCTCCCTCCCCCGCTTGCGCCGCTTGCGGGGGAGGGCTGGGGAGAGGGTGCCTCCGCAATCGAGCCCCCCTCGAGGAGAGAGCCCTCACCCGACGCTTCGCGTCGACCTCTCCCGCAAGCGGGAGAGGTAAGGAGGAGCCCGCGGAGCTCCTTCCCAACTAATCCGGATCGCTCTTGACTTACCCATAACTCTACGGTTATGAGTCAATCCATAACTTATGGGTTATGGATTTCTCATGTCCGCCGCTCACGACCTCCTGTTCAGGACCCTCGCCGACCCCACGCGGCGGGCGATCTTCGAGCGGCTGTGTAGCGAGGGCGAGCAGACGGTCGGGGCACTGACGGCGCGATCAGGCGTTTCCCAGCCGGCGGTCTCAAAGCATCTCGGCGCGCTGAAGCAGGCCGGGCTGGTGCGTGATCGCCACGAGGGACGCCAGACCCACTACAGCGCGCAACCCGGTGCGCTCAATCCGCTGATCGACTGGACCAGCCAGATGGCCGGGTTCTGGCAGAACCGGCTCGATGCTCTCGACGATCTCCTGAAAAGGATGGACCAATGACCGAAGCCGCAGCCGAGACACGCTCCATGGTCATCGAGCGTGAATTTGCCTTTCCAGCGGAGCGAATCTGGCGCGCGCTGACGCAGCCGCATCTGATCGAGGAATGGCTGATGAAGAACGACTTCAAGCCTGTCGTCGGCCATCGGTTCAACCTTAGCGGCGAATGGGGCGGCGTGCTGGACTGCGAGGTGCTCACCATCAAGCCGCCACGCACGCTGGCCTACACCTGGAATTTCGCGCATGAGGACGCGGCCTTCGACCTCAGGAGCGTCGTGACCTTCACGCTCACGCCGACGGGCGCCGGCACGCATCTGCGCGTCGAGCAAGCAGGCTTCAGCCCGACACAGAAGCAGGCCTATGGCGGCGCGCACGCCGGCTGGAAGCAGTTCTTTGCCAAGCTGGACGAAGTGCTGGCCCGGGCAGACTAGCTCCCTCGCCGGCCTCTATTCCGATCATTCCCAAAGGAGATCCCAATGAGCTCGAACATGTGGATCCGGCTGATTCATCGCTGGCTGTCGATCGCTTTCACGCTCGCCGTCATCGCGAACATCGTCGCCATGACCCAGCAGGTCCAGGCGACGTGGATCGGCTTCCTGGCGCTCGTGCCGCTTATTCCGTTGCTGATCACCGGCCTCTATTTGTTTGCACTGCCCTATGTCAGCCGCCGCAGCAACGCGTGAACGAGGCGAGATCATGAAGAAAGCTGTGACGGCAAAGAAGAGCAGCGCGAAGGAAGCGGACGGAGTTTCGCCAGCGAGCCTGATCGACGGCAGGATCAACGAGCTCGGCGACTGGCGCGGCGAGATGCTCAAGCGGATCCGCGGCCTGATCAAGGAGGCCGATCCTGATGTCGTCGAGGAATGGAAATGGCGTGGCGTTCCGGTGTGGGAGCACGACGGCATCATCTGCACCGGCGAGACCTACAAGGCCGTGGTGAAGATGACTTTTGCCAAGGGCGCGGCGCTGGATGACCCCGCCGGCCTGTTCAATTCCAGTCTCGAGGGAAATGTGCGGCGCGCGATCGATTTTCACGAGGGCGAGAAAATCAATGAGAAGGCGTTGAAGACGCTGATCCGCGCGGCCGTGGCGCTGAATGCGTCCAAGGCCAAGAAGAAGCCCAGCAGACGTTCGGAGTAGACGGCGGCCTCAAGCCGCCGCCGGGATCGGACGCGGGCTCACGACATATTCCCGTATGACCTTGTCGTTGGCATCGACCTCGATCAGCGAGACGTCGTAGGTCCAGAGATCGGCGAGATGCTGGAGCACCCGCTTGGCGTCGGTCTCGTTGAGCTGCGAGCCCTTGATGACGTGGTGGTGCAGGATCAGACGGCGGTCGCCTGAGAGATCGACGTCGACCACCTCAATATTGGCATCGATGAAGCCGACATCGTGCTGCCGCGCCAGCTCGCGCCGCACACGGCGGAAGCCGCGTTCGTCGTGGATGGCATCGACCCGGATGCCGGCGCGCTCCTCGGGATCGTCGTGCAGGTGGAACATGCGGAAGTGCCGCATCAGCTTCGGGCTCAGGAACTGGCCAATGAAACTCTCGTCACGATAATTGGCCCAGACATCGCGCAGCACGCCCATCACGTCGCCCTTACCGGCGATATCCGGGAACCATTCGTAGTCCTCGTCTTCCGGCTTGCTGACGATGCGCTCGATGTCCTGCATCATGGCAAAGCCGAGCGCATAGGGATTGAAGCCGGAGAAGCGCGGATCGTCGAATTCGGGCTGGAACACCACATTGGTGTGCGACTGCAGGAATTCGAGGAAGTTGCCGTCGGCGATGCGGCCCTGCTGGTGCAGCTTGCTCATGATGCGATAGTGGACGTAGGTCGCCGTCCCCTCGTTCATCACCTTGGTCTGGCTCTGCGGATAGAAATACTGCGCGATATGGCGGACGATGCGCAACAGCTCGCGCTGCCAGGGCGCCAGCCGCGGTGCGCTCTTCTCCAGGAAGTAGAGCAGGTTTTCCTGCGGCAATCCGAGCAGCTTGCGGCGGCGCTCGATGCTGAGCGCGGACCGGCTCTTGGCCGCGCCCCTGGGCACCGTGCGCCAGAGGTCGTTGAAGACTTCCTCCTCATGCTGGCGGCGGCGCCCTGCCCGCTTCTCTTCGGCGCGCAGGTCGAGCTTCTTCTTGCCGGGATAGCGGTCGATGCCGTGCGACATCAGCGCATGCGCAGCATCCAGCGTGCGCTCGACCTCGACGCGGCCGTGGCGCTCCTCGCAGGTCGCGACATAGTTCTTGGCGAAGTCGAGATAGTCCAGAATGCCGTCGGCGTCGGTCCACTGCTTGAACAGATAGTTGTTCTTGAAGAAGTGGTTGTGGCCAAAGGCGGCGTGCGCGATCACCAGCGTCTGCATCGTCGCCGTGTTCTCCTCCATCAGGTAGGAGATGCAGGGCGAGGAGTTGATCACGATTTCATAGGCGAGTCCCATCAGGCCCTTGCGATAGGACGCCTCGTGAAACGCAAAGTGCTTGCCGAAGGACCAGTGCTTGTAGAACAGGGGCATGCCGACGGAGGAATAGGCATCCAGCATCTGCTCGGCCGTGATGACCTCGATCTGGTTCGGATAGACGTCGAGCCCGAGATCGTTCTTCGCCAGCTCCTCGCAGGCGTCGGTGATGCGCTGCAAGGTATGGAAGTCCCAATCCGCGCCTTCGAACAACCTTTCCGTCATGGAGCGGCTTTCTCCTGGGAAGTTTCGCGACGCTGGAACAGGTCGTGGAACACCGGGAAGATCTCGCTGCGCTCGCTGACCTTGCGCATCGAGAGCGATGCGCCGCTGTGGCGCAGGCGCTCGTAGAGCGTCCAGAGCGAGGAGTCGGAGAGATCGAAGGCGCTGCCGCCGGACTCACCGACCTCGAGATAGGCAAAGAACTGGCAGACCGGCAGGATCTTGTCGGTCAGCAGCATACCCGTGAGTTCGCCGTCGGAATAGGAGTTGTCACCGTCCGAGGCTTGCGCGGCGTAGATATTCCAGTCCGATGGATTGAAGCGCTCGCGCACGATCTCATGCATCGCCTGCAGCGCACTGGAGACCAGCGTGCCGCCCGAGGCCGGGCCGTAGAAGAAGGTCTGCTCGTCGACCTCCTCGGCGCGGTCGGTATGGCGGATGAACACGATCTCGACATGCTTGTAGCGGCGCTTCAGGAACACGTAGAGCAGCATGTAGAAGCGCTTTGCCAGATCCTTCATGTGCTCGGACATCGAGCCGGAGACGTCCATCAGGCAGAACATCACCGCCTGCGCCACCGGCCTCGGCACCGTCTCGAAACGGCGATAGCGGATGTCGATCGGATCGATGAAGGGAATGCGCTTGGATTTCGCCTTGAGCTTTTCGAGCTTCTCGACGAGCTCGGCACGAATTTCCTCGTCAGTGCACGCCGCGATCTCGGCCTCCAGCTCCTCGATCTCGCTCCTGCGCGGACGGCGGAGGGCGATGCGGCGGGCGAGCGCGAGCTGCACCGTCCGGCTCACCGAGATGTTGGCGGGCGAGCCCGCCGTGGTGTAGCCGGCGCGCTGGATGCCCTCACTCTCGGTCTGCGCGATCTTGCGCTTGGCGAGATCCGGGAGCTCGAGGTCGTCGAGGAAGAGATCGACGAATTCGTCCCGGCTCAGGACGAAGCGAAAGGCGTCCTCGCTGTCGCCTTCTCCGGGACCGGAATCCTTGGCGCCGCCCTGGCCGGATCGCTGGAGATAGTCGCCCTCGATGAACTTCTTGTTCCCGGGCAACACCATGTCGCGTGTTCCGCCTTCGCGGCGGAAACGCGGCTCGTGCATGCCGTCGAGCGGGATCGTGACTTCGCCACCCTCCAGGACGTCCTTGATTTCGCGGTCCTGCGAGGTCTTCTTGACGGCGCCCTGCACCAGGGACTTGGCCCGACGCAAGAACCGCTGACGGTTCTCAAGGCTCTTTCCGCCTGGATTCAGGCGCCTGTCAATAATGTGAATGGCCACTTTCCCATCCGCCTCAACCGGCTTGCTTCACGCGCATGTACCACTCGACCAGCCGGCGAACCTGACGCTCGGTGTAGCCGCGCTCCACCATGCGTGCGACGAACTCGCCGTGCTTCTTCTCCGTCTCGCCGTCCTTCTTCGACCCGAACGAGATGACCGGAAGCAGGTCCTCGACCTGGGAGAATATCCTTTTTTCGATCACCTCGCGAATCTTCTCGTAGGAGGTCCAGGTCGGATTCTTGCCGGCATTCTGGGCGCGCGACCGTAACGAGAATTTGACGACCTCGTTTCGGAAGTCCTTGGGGTTGGCGATGCCCGCCGGCTTCTCGATTTTCGTCAATTCCTGGTTCAAAAGCTCGCGATCGAGAAGCTGGCCGGTGTCGGGGTCCTTGAAATCCTGATCCTCGATCCAGGCATCGGCGTAGTCGACGTAGCGGTCGAACAGGTTCTGGCCGTAATCCGAGTAGGATTCGAGATAGGCCTTCTGGATCTCGTTGCCGATGAACTCGGCGTAGCGTGGCGCGAGCTCCGCCTTGATGAATTCGAGATATCGCTTCTCGACTTCCTCTGGCAGCTGCTCGCGGCGGATCGACTGCTCCAGCGCGTACATCAGATGCACGGCGTCGGCGGCGACCTCCTGCGGATCGTGGTTGAAGGTCGCGGCCAGGATCTTGAACGCAAAGCGCGTGGAGACGCCGTCCATGCCCTCGTCGACGCCGGCGGCATCGCGGTATTCCTGGACGCTGCGCGCCTTCGGATCGGATTCCTTCAGGCTCTCGCCGTCGTAGACCCGCATCTTGCCGAACAGGGTGGAGTTCTCGTGCTTGCGCAGGCGCGACATCACCGAGAACCGCGCCAGCGTCTCCAGCGTCGAGGGCGCGCAAGGCGCCGACGCAAGCTCGGAGCCCTGGATCAGCTTCTCGTAGATCTTCTGCTCTTCGGTGACCCGCAGCACGTACGGCACCTTGATCACGCAGATACGGTCAATGAAGGCTTCGTTGTTCTTGTTGGACTTGAAGCTCGTCCACTCGGCTTCGTTCGAATGCGCCAGGATGATGCCGGTGAAGGGGATCGCACCGATGTTCTCGGTGCCGATGTAGTTGCCCTCCTGCGTCGCCGTGAGCAGCGGATGCAGCATCTTGATCGGCGCCTTGAACATCTCGACGAATTCGAGGATGCCCTGGTTGGCGCGGTTGAGGCCGCCCGAATAGCTGTAGGCGTCGGGGTCGTTCTGCGCGTAGGTCTCGAGCTTGCGGATATCGACCTTGCCGACCAGCGAGGAGATGTCCTGGTTGTTCTCGTCGCCGGGCTCGGTCTTGGCGATCGCGATCTGGCGCAGCCGCGACGGCTGGATCTTGGCGACGCGGAATTGCGAGATGTCGCCGCCGAAAGCCTCGAGCCGCTTGTAGCACCACGGGCTCATCAGGCCGGTGAGACGGCGGCGCGGAACGCCGTACTTCTCTTCCAGCATCGGCCCAAGCTGCTCGGGATCGAACAGGCTGAGCGGGCTCTCGAACACCGGGCTCAATTCATCGCCGGCCTTGAGCACGTAGATCGGTTGCACTTCCATCAGTGACTTGAGCCGCTCGGCCAGCGAGGATTTTCCGCCGCCGACCGGGCCGAGCAGATAGAGGATCTGCTTGCGCTCTTCGAGGCCTTGCGCGGCGTGACGGAAGAAACCGACGATGCGCTCGATGGTATCTTCCATGCCGTAGAAGCCGGCGAAGGCCGGATAGGTGCGGATCGTGCGGTTCAAAAAAATACGGCCAAGTCGGGTATCCTTGGCCGTGTCAATCGTCTGGGGTTCACCGATCGCTGCTAGTAGTCGTTCCGCCGCATTCGCGTATTTCATGGGATCGCTTCGACACGATTCCAAATATTCCGCCATCGACATGTCGTGCTGGCTTCTCGCCTCGAACGACCGAGCGAAAGCGTTGAACAGAGAATCGTTGTACATGATCCCTCTCCGCGTGAGTTCCGCTACAAGCTGAAACGAAAGCAGTTACCGGACCGTTCCTCAGGCCGCTTCGAATCAGCGTGAGCACATGACGATCATTGGACACCCGCCTGCCGACTCGACGCAACGCACAACGTAGGCACTCGTTGAGTTACGAACAGGCACATGCCTGTTATTTGTGCGAATCTATATCTATAATCGCTCATTTCCAGAAAATGTCACTTGGTCGCAACATCCGGGCAATACCGGACATGGCGTCCATCCGGCACTGCAGCATAGCGACCTGCGAGCGGCAAACTTATGACGCTGGTACGGCGAAGCCTTGCGTGCGGCGTTCATCTTCCTGCTGCAATGCAGTGCGTGGCTGGCTTGCCGCATGACAGTCACGGCAAGCGCGCAGCAGTGTGCCAAAATCGGTCGTCAACCCCTCGGACCGAATGAGAATGCGATCAGCCTGCGCGCGGCGCGAGGTAGCGCGGATGCAGGAGAGCTGCCGCTGCAAGGCAGGCGTCGGCGTCAGCACGATCATCTCGTCTTCAGCCGAAATCTCCGCAATCGAGTCCCACGGCAGAAATTCATCGCCGATGCGGAGATCGCGGATGCCGTAGGGAGTGACGATCACGACCGGTCTCCGTTCAGCGGGCAGCATCCAGATCAGCCGGCCGGTCATTAAGCTGAAGACCACGACGCCGGCAAAGCCGACCATCGTATCGTAGTTGCCAAGACCGTCCCACCAATCGAACGCAAGGCCAGCACTGAGCAGGGTCGTCGCAAAGCCCGCCGCGACCAGCAGCCACAGGTGGGTCGTACATGAACTGATCGCGAGATCGACGCACACGGCCGGTTGCGGGCTGTCGACGACAGGGAGCATCAGGCCGTCACGATGTGCGTGCATCCGTTCCCCCAGCGTGGTCATTAGCGACCAAGTTAGATGCATCAGGCGGACCGGAATCCCCTGATGACACTCCGCGCAGCCACTAGCTGACACGACAAAGCGGCTGACGTTAGGCAACGAGACCTCGGCCGAACCTTCCGGCCAACGACTTTTTACGCAACGCCGACACTACCGCCTGGATCGCCATGATCGCAACGGAGTTACACTGGAGGGTATGACGCCCATACCCTTGATTGGTTCCCTCCCGGGAACATGTAAGCTAGAGAGTAGCGCGTCAGGACCGGCGCGGAACCCCCTCGCCCGCAGGCTTGGAGATAAATAAGCATCATGAATCCCGTCAAAGAACTGGAAAAGCACGGACAAGCCGTCTGGTTGGACTTCCTGGCCCGTGGCTTCATCGCCAAGGGCGACCTGAAGCGGCTGATCGACACCGATGGCGTCAAGGGCGTCACCTCCAACCCGTCGATCTTCGAGAAGGCGATCGGCAGCTCGGACGAATATGACGCACCGATCGGCAAGCCGCTGAAGCGCAGCGACCGGACCGTAGCCGACCTGTTCGAGGCCGTCGCAGTCGAGGACATCCAGAATGCCGCCGATGTGCTCCGCCCGGTCTATGACCGCCTCAAGGGAGGCGACGGCTATGTCAGCCTGGAAGTCTCGCCCTATCTCGCGATGGACACCGCCGGCACGGTCGCCGAGGCGCGGCGGCTCTGGAAGGACGTCAATCGCAGGAACCTGATGGTAAAGGTGCCGGCAACGCCGGAGGGCCTGCCGGCGATCGAGCAGCTCATCGGCGACGGCATCAGCATCAACATCACCCTGTTGTTCTCCAGGGCCGTCTATCTCCAGGTCGCCGAGGCCTATCTCGCGGGCCTGGAGACGTACGTCGTAGGTGGCGGCGACCCGTCCCATGTCGCGAGCGTGGCGAGCTTCTTCGTCAGCCGCATCGACACGATGGTCGACAAGCAGCTCGACGAGAAGATCGCCCGCGCCAACGATCCCAGCGAGAAGGAGCGGCTCGCCGCGCTCAAGGGCAAGGTCGCGATCGCCAACGCCAAGCTCGCCTACCAGGATTACAAGCGCCTGTTCTCCGGCCCGCGCTGGGAAAAGCTCGCCGCGAAGGGCGCCAAGCCGCAGCGCATGCTGTGGGCGTCCACCGGCACCAAGAACAAGGACTACAGCGACGTCCTCTATGTCGAGGAGCTGATCGGCCCCGACACCATCAACACCGTGCCGCCGGCGACGCTCGACGCGTTCCGCGACCATGGCAAGCCGCGCGACAGCCTGGAGGAAAACGTCGACGACGCCCGCCGCGTGCTGGAGGAGCTGGAGCGCTCCGGCGTCTCGCTCGATGCCATCACCGAGGAGCTCGTCAAGGACGGCGTCAAGCAGTTCGCCGACGCCGCCGACAAACTCTATGGCGCGGTCGCCCACAAGCGCGCGACCGTGCTCGGACCCGCGCTCGACCGCCAGCAGCTCTCGCTCGGCGACGGGCTCGGCAAGGCCGTGGCCAAGAGCACGGAAGAGTGGCGTGCATCCGCAAAGATTCGCAGGCTGTGGCAGCGCGACAAATCGGTCTGGACCGGTGCTGACGAGGACAAATGGCTCGGCTGGCTCGACAGCGCGGCGAAGGCCGACGTCGCCGACTATGAGGACTATGCCAACCGCGTGAAGGGCCAGAAATTCTCCGACGCGGTCGTGCTCGGCATGGGCGGATCGAGCCTTGGACCCGAGGTCCTGGCCGAGACGTTCGCGCGGAAATCCGGGTTCCCGAAGCTGCACGTGCTGGATTCCACCGATCCGGCGCAGGTGCGGGCGATGGAGGCGAGAATCGACATCGCCAACACCGTGTTCATCGTGTCCAGCAAGTCGGGCGGAACCACCGAGCCGAATGCGATGAAGGACTATTTCCATGAGCGCGTCGCGCAAGCGGTCGGGCCGAAGGCGAAGACAGGCCATCGCTTCATCGCGGTGACCGATCCCGGCTCGTCGCTGGAGAAGGCGGCCAAGAGCCTCAACTACGCCCGCATCTTCCACGGCGAACCCTCGATCGGCGGTCGCTACTCCGTGCTCTCGCCGTTCGGCCTGGTGCCGGCGGCAACCGCGGGCATCGACGTCAAGACCTTCATCAAGCATGCGCTTGCGATGGCCCGCTCCTGCGGACCGGACGTGCCGCCGCAGGAGAACCCGGGCGTGCAGCTCGGCCTTGCCATGGGTCTCGCAGGCCTCGAAGGCCGCGACAAGGTCACGATCCTGTCGTCGAAGAAGATCGCCGATTTCGGCGCATGGGCCGAGCAGCTCATCGCGGAATCGACCGGCAAGGAGGGCAAGGGGCTGATCCCGATCGCCGGCGAGCCGCTTGGCGATCCCTCGGTCTACGGCAACGATCGCTTCTTCATCGACATCCGCACCGAGGGCGAGGCGGACGCCGCACATGACTCGAAGCTTGCCGCGATCGAAGCGGCCGGCCATCCCGTCGTGCGCATCGTCATGAAGTCGATCGACCATCTCGGCCAGGAGTTCTTCCGCTTCGAGATGGCGACGGCGGTGGCAGGCAGCATCCTCGGCATCAACCCGTTCGACCAGCCGGACGTCGAAGCGGCCAAGATCAAGACCCGCGAGCTCACCGCGTCGTTCGAGAAGACCGGCGCGCTGCCGGCGGAGCGGCCGGTGGTCAGCACCGATGCAGCCGATCTCTACACCGACGAGGCCAACGCCACGGCACTCCGCGCGGCCGGCGCCAACGGCGACCTCACCTCCTGGCTGAAGGCGCATCTCTCGCGCTCCAACCATGGCGACTATGTCGCCCTGCTCGGCTACATCGCGCGCGACAAGGCCACGATCGACGCACTCCAGACCATGCGGCTCGAAGTGCGCGAGAAGCGGCATGTTGCGACCTGCGCCGAGTTCGGCCCGCGCTTCCTGCACTCGACCGGGCAGGCCTACAAGGGCGGACCCGACAGCGGCGTGTTCCTCCAGATCACGGCTGACGATGCCAAGGACCTGGCCGTGCCCGGCCAGAAGGCGAGCTTCGGCGTGATCAAGGCTGCGCAGGCGCGGGGCGATTTCGACGTGCTCACAGAGCGCGGGCGGCGCGCGCTGCGCGTCCACCTGAAGGGCGGGCTCAAGAAAGGTCTCGCGGCGCTCAACGCCGCGCTCACGGACGCGCTGAACTAAGGGAATATCTCCATGCAACTCGGCATGATCGGCCTCGGCCGGATGGGTGGCAACATCGTTCGCCGCCTGATGCGCCACGGCCATTCGACCGTGGTCTACGACAAGGACGCCAAGGCCGTCGCCGGCCTGGCCGCAGATGGCGCACAGGGCTCGGCGACGCTGGAAGAGTTCGTCTCAAAGCTGGAGCGGCCGCGCACGGCCTGGGTGATGCTGCCGGCCGGCCGCATCACCGAGACGACGATCGACACGATCGCGGGCGTGATGCAGGCCGGCGACGTCATCATCGACGGCGGCAACACCTTCTGGCAGGACGACGTCCGCCGCGGCAAGGCGCTCAAAGAGCGCGGCATCCACTATGTCGACGTCGGCACGTCAGGTGGCGTCTGGGGTCTCGACCGCGGCTATTGCATGATGATTGGCGGGGAGAAACAGGTGGTCGACCGGCTGGATCCGATTTTCGCCGCACTCGCGCCCGGCGCCGGCGACATTCCACGCACGGAGGGACGCGAGGGGCGCGATCCCCGCATCGAGCAGGGCTACATCCATGCCGGCCCGGTCGGCGCCGGCCACTTCGTCAAGATGATCCACAACGGCATCGAATACGGGCTGATGCAGGCCTATGCCGAAGGCTTCGACATCCTCAAGAATGCCAACATCGAGGCCCTGCCGGCGGACCATCGCTACGATTTCGATCTCGCCGACATCGCCGAAGTCTGGCGGCGCGGCAGCGTGATCCCGTCCTGGCTGCTCGACCTCACCTCGACCGCGCTCGCCGACAGTCCGGCATTGTCGGAATATTCCGGCTTCGTCGAGGATTCCGGCGAAGGACGCTGGACCGTGAACGCGGCCATCGACGAAGCGGTCCCGGCCGAAGTCCTGACCGCTGCGCTCTACGCACGTTTCCGTTCCCGCAAGGAACACACCTTCGCCGAAAAGATTCTTTCCGCGATGCGCGCGGGTTTTGGCGGCCACAAGGAACCGAAACAGCCGGGCGCGGCGAAACCCAAGTAAGAACTTCACAAGTGAGAAGTTCGAGTAAGCGTAACCAAGCGAAGGCCCATCGTTCGTGACAAAAGATCCGCAGCCACAGCGCAAGCCGGAAAATTGCGCGTTCGTCATCTTCGGCGTGACCGGCGACCTCACTCACCGCCTGGTGATCCCCTCGCTCTACAACCTCGCCGCCGAAAACCTGTTGCCCGAAAAGTTCTGCGTCGTCGGCGTGGCCCGCAACCGCCAGTCGGATGACCAGCTGCGCGACAGCCTGATGAAGGGCCTGCGCGAGTTCGCGACGCGCCCCGTGGACGACGTCGTCGCCCGGCAGCTCCTGCAATGCGTCGCCTTCGTCGAGGCCGACGCGAAGGATCCGCCGTCATTCGACCGCTTGCGCGAGCATCTGGATTCGCTGGAATGCTCGCGAGGCACCGGCGGCAACCGCTTGTTCTACCTCGCGACCCCGCCGGCCGCATTCGCACCGACCGCGCGCGAGCTCGGCCGCACCGGCCTGATGAAGGAGAATGGAGCCTGGCGGCGGCTGGTGATCGAAAAGCCGTTCGGCACCGACCTCGCCTCGGCGCGCGCGCTGAATGCCGAGCTCCTGAAAATCATGGCGGAGCACCAGATCTACCGGATCGATCACTATCTCGGCAAGGAGACGGTGCAGAACATCATGGTGCTGCGTTTTGCCAACGGTATGTTCGAGCCGATCTGGAATCGCAACCACATCGACCACATCCAGATCACGGTGGAGGAGAAGCTCGGCGTCGGCCATCGCGGCGGCTTTTACGACGCCACGGGCGCGTTGCGCGACATGGTGCCGAACCATCTGTTCCAGTTGATGTCGCTGGTCGCGATGGGGCCGCCGACCCGTTTCGATGCGCATTCGGTCCGCTCGGAAAAGGCCGAAGTGCTCTCTGCGATCCAGCAGCCAAGCGAAGAGGAAGCCCTGAGGAGCTCCGTCCGCGCACAATACCTTGCCGGCCGCATCGGCGACGACGAGATCCCGGACTACCGCAAGACCCAGGACGTCAAACCCGGCAGCACCACCGAGACCTACGTCGCGCTGAAACTGATGATCGACAATTGGCGCTGGGCCGGCGTGCCGTTCTACCTGCGAACCGGCAAGGCGCTTGCGCACAAGCGCACGGAGGTCGCAATCAAGTTCAAACAGGCGCCGCTGTCGATGTTCTCGGGCACGACAGTCGACCGCCTGTCGCAGAACTTCCTGACCATCGGCATTGCACCGACCGAGACCATCGAGCTCCAGTTCAACGCCAAGATTCCCGGCCCGAGCGTCACCATCGATGGCGTGGAGATGAAGTTCCGCTACGGCGACTATTTCCGGGCCGATCCGAGCACCGGCTACGAGACGCTGATCTACGACTGCATGATCGGCGACAACATCCTGTTCCAGCGCGCCGACGGCATCGAGGCCGGATGGCAGGCGGTGCAGCCATTCCTGGATGCCTGGAAAAATGCGGGCACCAACGGTATCGAGACCTATCAAGCCGGCAGCGACGGCCCCGCCTGCGCCGATGAGCTGCTCAGGCGCGACGGGCGAAGCTGGCGGAAATTTTCGTGATGGCAGCGGCCGACCAGCCGAAGCTGATCGTCGAGGCCGACGCCGAAGCCCTCGCCCACACTGCCGCCGAACGAGTGACGGCACGAATCGAAGCCAACCCGGGGCGCATCGCGATCTGTCTCACCGGCGGATCGAGCCCGAAGAAGCTCTATCAATTGCTTGGCAGCGATGCCTGGCGTGGCAATATCCCGTGGGATCGCGTGCACTGGTTCATCGGCGACGAGCGCTTCGTGCCCGAGAGCGATCCCCTCAACAACATGGCAGTCGCGCGCGCAACCTTTCTCGATCGCAATGCGCCGCCGGGCCATGTCCACGCGATCCCGACCGCGGCTGACAATCCCGACCGCAGCGCCGAGGCCTATGCGCACGAACTGCAGGGCTTCTACGGCTCTGAAAGCCTCGATCCGGCACGACCGCTGTTCGACATGGTTTTGATGGGCGCGGGCCCGGACGGCCACACCGCCTCGCTCTTCCCGGGCTATCCCGCGGTCGAAGAGACCGAACGCTGGGTCGTCGGGGTCCCCAAGGCCAACGTCGCACCTTTCGTGCCGCGAGTCTCGCTCACCCTGCCCGCCCTGGCATCCTGCCGTGAAATGCTGTTTGAGATTGCCGGGCACGACAAGCAGGCGATCTTGACGCGCCTCCTCAATGGCGAGAATCTGCCCGCGTTGCGCGCGCGCTCGAATGGTGAGACCGTCTGGCTGGTCGACCGGGCCGCGCTTCCGGAGGGAATTCGTGGCGAGCGTTGAAGCACCTTGTGCGTTGATCGTGATGGGCGTGTCGGGTTCGGGTAAGAGCACGGTTGCGGAGGCGCTCGGCGAGCGGCTCGGCTGGCGCTTCGAGGACGGGGACAGTTTTCACCCCGCAAGCAACGTCGAGAAGATGCGGGCGGGCCACCCGCTCACCGACGAGGACCGCTGGCCCTGGCTCAACGCCATCGCCGACGAGATCGCGCGGGTGTGCGGACACGGCGAGCACGTCATCATCGCCTGTTCGGCGCTGAAGCACACCTATCGTGACGTGCTGCTGCGTGGACGCGACGACGTTCGCTTCGTCTTCCTGAGGGGCACCAAGGAACTGATCGCCGCCCGTCTCGCGCAACGCAAGGGCCATTTCATGCCGCCCGAACTGCTGACGAGCCAGTTCACGACGCTGGAGCCGCCGGAGGCGAACGAGCACGTCATCACCGTCTCGATCGACGAATCCGTCGAGGCGATCGTGGACGGCGTCGTGCGGCAATTGAAATTGGTCGCCGACAAACGCAAGGCCATCGAACCTGAGGCTACCAAACCCACGGTCCTGCCATGACGCCAATCTCACTCGTGGTCTCCGACGTCGACGGCACGCTGCTGACCAAGGACAAGACGCTCACCGACCGCGCGAGATTCGCGGTGCAGCGGTTGCACAAGGCCGGCATCGGCTTCACCATCACCTCCAGCCGCCCCGCGATCGGCATGCGCTTCCTGATCGAACCGCTGGCGCTCTGGCTCCCGGTCGGCCCGTTCAACGGCTCCTCGATCGTCGATCCCGAGATGAAGCCGGTCGAGCAGCACCTGATCCCGGCGAGCGCCGTCGAGCGGTCCTTGCAAATCCTCCGGGAATTCGGCGTCGACATCTGGCTCTTCACCTACGACAAATGGCTGATCGACAACCCCAGCGGCAAATACGTCGCGCACGAGCAGCACACGATACGGTCCGACCCGACCATCGTGACCGATTTTTCGCCGTATCTCGCGAGCGCCTGCAAGATCGTCGGCGCGAGCGCCGACGCGGCGGGACTCGAGCGCTGCGAGAAGGCGATGCAGGAGGCGCTCGGCAGCCAGGCCACCGCGGTGCGCTCGCAGACCTATTATCTCGACATCACTCCGCCCGGCTTCAACAAGGGCACGTTCGTCGAGGCTATGGCCAAGCGCCTCGACATTTCGACCGACGCGGTCGCCACCATCGGCGACATGCAGAACGACCTGCCGATGTTCCGCGTCAGCGGCGTCTCGATCGCCATGGGCAATGCCACCGACGACGTCAAGGATCAGGCCACCAACGTCACCGCGACCAATGAGCAGGACGGCTTTGCAGAAGCGATGGAGATGATCCTGAAGCGGAATGGAGTCGGCTAGCTCTGCTACTGCGACCGCTGCACCGCCGGCTTATCGCTCTCCTGCCTTGCCGCCGACAGATTATGCGCGGTGTTGACCAGCGCGATGTGGGTCAGCGCCTGGGGGAAGTTTCCAGTCTGGCGGCGAGCCACGGAATCATATTCTTCGGCGAGCAAGCCGACATCATTCGCAAGCCCGGCCACACGATCGAACAGCTCCTGCGCCTTGTCGAGATCGCCCGACAGCACATAGGCATCGGCCAGCCACAGGCTGCAGGCCAGGAACGCGCCCTCGATCGGCTGCTTCTCCTCGGACACTTCACGCGGATCGTGGCGCAGCACGAAACCGTCGCGCATCATGTGTTTCTCGACGGCCGCGATGGTGCCGCGGATGCGCCGGTCCGATGCCGGCAGGAAGCCGACCGCCGGCAGCAGCAGCACGCTGGCATCGAGCAATTTCGAGCCGTAGGACTCGACGAAGGCATTCTCCTGCATGTCAAAGCCTTTGTTGCAGACGTCGCGATGAATGGCCTCGCGCAGGGTTCGCCAATGCAACAGCGGCGCCTTGAAGCCAAAGGTCTCGGCGCTCTTGATGCCGCGGTCGAAGGCAACCCAGGTCATCACCTTGGAGAAGACGTAGTGCCTGGGCTGTCCGCGCCGCTCCCAGATGCCGTGGTCGGGATGATCCCAGACCTCGGCGAGATGGTCGAGCACGACACATTCCAGCGCCCAGGACTCGTCGTCGAGCTTGAGCTTGGCCATGCGTGACTGGTGGAAGGCGTCGATCAGTTCGCCATAGACGTCGAGCTGGAGCTGCGCATGCGCGGCATTGCCGACGCGCACGGGCTGGGCGCCCTCATAGCCGCCGAGCCAGCCCGCCTCCCATTCCAGCAGCCGCCGCTGGCCCCAGATGCCGTACATGATCTGCATGTTCGACGGCGACCCCGCAGCCGCGCGCAATAGCCAGTTGTGCCAGGCCAGGGCTTCATCGGTGTAGCCGGAATTCATCAGCGCCAGCAGCGTGAAGGTGGCGTCGCGCAGCCAGCAGAAGCGGTAGTCCCAGTTCCTGGCGCCACCGAGCTTTTCCGGCAGGGACGTGGTGGGCGCCGCGACAATGCCGCCGGTCGGGCCGAACGTCAGCGCCTTCAGCGTAATCAGCGAGCGCAGGATGAGATCGTGGTACTCGCCGTCGCGGGTGCAGCGGCCGCACCACTCCTGCCAGAACTTCTCGGTCTCCTGAAGCGCGGTCTTCGGGTCGATCGGCTTGGGCGGATCGAGATGCGAGGGGCCGTAGGTCAGCACGAAGGGCACGGTCTCACCCGCCCTCACCTCGAAGTCGGCAACCGTGGTCAGATCCTCGCCGCGGGTCTTCACCGGCGTTCTCAGCACTGTCATGTCCTGGCCGCAGATCGCCAGCAGCGAACGGTCGACCCGCCGGACCCAGGGAATGTCGGCGCCGAAACCGAAGCGAATGATGAGCTCCATCCGCATCTTTACTGTGCCGCTGACGCCGCGAACCATCCGCACGATGTCGGAGGCCTTACCGCGCGGCGGCATGAAGTCGGTCAGGGCGACAGTGCCGTCCTTCGTCTCAAAGCGTGTTTCGAGGATGAGGGTGTTGCCGAGATAGCGGCGCGAGGTCGTGGTGACGTCCTCGTTTGGTGCGATCAGCCAACGGCCGTTCCTGTGCGTGCCGAGGATTGCGGCGAAGCAGGCGTCGGAATCGAAGGCCGGCCAGCACAGCCAGTCGATCGATCCGTCGCGCCCGACGAGCGCCGCCGTCTCGCAGTCGCCGATCAGCGCATAGTCCTCGATCCTCTGCGACAATGTCTTGCGAGCCCCGGAATAGCCCTTGGAAATCCCCGGCTGGTCAACTCCCGCCGGTCAGTGAACGTTCCCGCGTCGCCGCCTTCAAAGCCGCGAGATCGACCTTCGAGGCGATCTTGTCGAGCGCGACCGGCAACCGCTGGCGCCAGTTCGGATGCTCGTCGATCGTGCCGGGAATGTTGGGCTGGTCGATCACGCCGAGCAGATCCTCCAGCGACACCGCGAGCAGCCGCGACGGCGTGCGCGACAGGAAGGCCAGCACCGAATAGAGGTCGTTGGCGTTGATGCCGTTCTGGCGCAGGATCTCGTCGAGCATGCCGAGCGCATCCCAGCGCGCCTGGTCGCTCTCGCCGGGATCGAGCCCGAGCGACCGTTTCATCTTGAGATCGCTGAAGGAGCGCCAACCGGCATAGGTGCACAGATCATGCGTGTTCAGTGTCACCAGCGCGTTCGGCCGGTAATGATCGACATTGCGGAAGTGACCGGCGTCGTCGCGTTCGAACATCATGACGAGATAGGACCAGATGCCGAAATCCTGCATGGTCTCGCGGAAACCTTCCGGCACGGTGCCGAGGTCCTCACCGATCACGATGCATTTATGCGCCGCGCTCTCACGCACGACGGCGCCAAGCAGCGCCTCGAACGGCATCTGCACATAGGCGCCATTGTCCGGCTTGAAGCCGCGCGGCACCAGATAAAGCCGCTTCAGCCCCAGCACGTGATCGAGACGGATCGCGCCGGCATGCCGCATCGAGGCCGCCAGCATGTCGGCGAACGGCACGAAGGATTGGGCTTCGAGGCCGCCGGCGTTGAAGCCGGCCAGACCCCAGTCCTGGCCGATCGTGTTGAGCACGTCGGGCGGGGCGCCGACAGCGAGGTGGCGCGAGATCGCCATTTGCTCGTTCCAGGCATCGAAGCCGTTGGACTGCACGCCGACGGCGACGTCGAGATAAAGCCCGACCCGCATGCCGAGCCGGCCAGCAAGCTCCCTGGCGGCTTGCAGTTGCAGGTCAGCCGTCCATTGCACGAACTCGACGAATTCGACATCGCGCTTGTCGGGACCGTTGCGTAGCTCGGCGCATTTTGCATCCATCGGCTTCTGCCATTCCGCCGGCCATTCCCACCACGGCGCCGCGAAGCGGTGGCGTAGCACCTCAAAGCAGGCAAAACGGGACAACAGTGGAGAGCGGTCGGCACGGAATGCGTCAAACTGATTGCGTCGCACACCGCTTGCCTTGGTCACGAATCTGTCAAAGACAGCCCGCAGGCCGCGCCATTTCAGCGCCGCCATGTCGGCATAAGGCACGCGATCGCCTTCGCGCAGACGCGCGGCGATCGCGGCCGCGTCAGGCACGAGGTCCGCCGAAAATTCCGGGATCGCCTCGACGTCGATATAGAGCGGATTGAGGAACAGCCGGCTGTTCGGCGAATACGGGCTGCAATCGGCCGGATGGTTGTCGAACAGCACGTGCAGCGGATTGAGCCCGACGCCGTCGGCTCCTAACTGCTTTGCGATCCGGACAAGGTCCGCAAGGTCCGTGAAATCGCCGATGCCCCAATTGCGGTTCGAGCGGATGCTGTAGAGCTGCACGGCAAGCAGCCAGCCGCGGTCGAAATCGCCGCCGAAGGCACGTTCGGGCGCCACGATCATCGGCACCTCTTCCGTTACGCCTGCAGCATCGGTCAGCGTCAACCGGTGGTAACCGAGCGGCAGGCCGGCGGCCCAGGCAATTACAGGCTCGCGCGTCTCGCCTTGCGCGATCATTTCAGCGCTTCCCGTGATACGGGCGTTGCCGGTGATCTTCCATTTGAGCGGCGGCGCGCCGATCGTCGCCAATTCCGTTCGTGGATGCCCCAGCGCGCGAACCACGACGGGCCCGCTGACGAAGCGGTAAATCCGCTTCTCCGGCAGTGCGTCTAGGATGGATTTGAGGGCCACGGGATCAGTGATCCGCAGCTTTCCGAGGGCGTCGATGAATTCGGATTGAACGCCCTTGATCCGGGCTTGAGCTAGAAGATCCATTCGGCACGCAGCTTGCAGGCCACCCTTTTGCCGGGGGCATCGATTTTAGCGAGGCAGCAGAAGATGTTAGTCAAGGGTAAACTCGCAAACCGCACCTGCCGTTCCCAGGGGGAACCAATGACATACAAGCGGCTTTCTATATTGGTACCAAGCGTAGGTTCCCAACAAGGGAAACGGGCTCCTGCTTTCTTGTCAATGGCATCACCGTGAACAAGACAATTCAAACTGTCGAGAGCGCCGCGGTCGGCGGTGCTTTCCTCATCGAAGACATCTATCCCTCGATCGATCGCGGCCGCTTCGCCGTGAAGCGGATCGCGGGCGAGTGTGTCGAAGTCTGGGCCGACATCTATCGCGACGGCGACGCCGTGATAGATGCCGCGCTGATCTGGCGCCGCGAGCAGGATCGGGAATGGCGGAACGAGCCGATGATCCATCACGGCAATGATCGCTGGTCGGGCGCATTCATCCCAACCGAGCCTGGCGAATATGTCTACGCGATCGAAGCCTGGACCGATGAATTCGCCACCTGGCGCCATGGGCTCGCGCGAAAGCGGCTTTCCGGTGCCGACGTCAGCCTCGATGCGATCGAGGGCGCAAGCCTCCTGGCCAAGGCGCACAGCGCGCGGCAAGACGCCGCGGCAATCATCATCAAGCAATGCGAGGACTACCTTCAGACCGGCGAGGTCACACCGCTGCTCGCGACCGAGCTCGGCGAAGCCATGGCCGAGAGTCAGACACGACCTGACCTGACCCGCTCGCCTCCCTTCCCGCTGATCGTCGACCGCGACAAGGCTCGCTTTGGCGCCTGGTATCAGATGATGCCGCGCAGCCAGAGCCAGATCCCCGGACGGCACGGCACGTTCCGAGACTGCATCACGCGCGTGCCCGATATCGCCGCGATGGGTTTTGACGTCCTCTATTTCACGCCGATCCACCCGATCGGCCGCACGCGCCGCAACAATGCGCCGGTGGCAAACGAAAGCGATCCCGGCTCGCCCTATGCGATCGGCGCAGCCGAAGGCGGGCACGATGCGTTGCATCCCGGGCTCGGTACGATCGAGGATTTCCGCGCGCTGGTCGCGACCTGCCTCGAATACGGCGTCGAGCTTGCGCTCGACTTCGCCGTGCAGTGCTCGCCGGATCACCCTTGGCTGACGCAGCATCCGGAATGGTTCAAGTGGCGGCCGGACCGCTCGGTGCGACCGGCGGATGGCCCCTATTCGGACATCGTCATCCCCGATTTCGCCTCCGTCGACAGGACCGGGCTGTGGCATGCCTTCCGCGATGCCATGCTGTTCTGGATCGATCACGGTGTCACCATATTCGCCATCGACAACCACGACACCGCGCCGCTCGCGTTCTGGGAGTGGCTGATCCGCGACATCCGCCGCCGACATCCCGAGGTGATCCTGTTCTCCAAAACCTTCGCTCGGCCGAAGCTGATGAAGGGCCTCGCCAAGCTCGGCTTCGCTCAGTCCTTCACCTATTTTCCCTGGCGCACGGAGAAGTGGGAGCTGGAGCAATATCTCGGCGAGCTCACCCGTTACCCCGAGCGAGACTTCTATCGCCCGAACCTGTTCGTGAGCACGCCTGACTTGCTGCCCTATCATCTCCAGAGCGGCGAAGCCTGGGCGTTCAAGTCGCGCGTCGCTCTCGCCGCGACGCTGTCGGGCAACTTCGGAATCTACAGCGGCTTCGAGCTGCTCGAACACGAAGCGATCCCCGGCCGCGAGGAATATCTCGATTCCGAAAAGTACCAGATCAAGCAGCGCGACTGGGACAGGTCCGGCAACATCAAGCCTTACATCGCCGAGCTCAATCGCATCCGCAACGAGAATGCGGCTCTTCAACAGACGGCAAACCTGCGATTCCTCGGCGTCGAGGATGGCGCGACGATCGCCTTCGTGAAAGAGGCGGTCGATCCCGCCAACACCGTCGTCGTCGTGATTGCGCTCTCGCGCCATGTGCGCGAATTCTGGCTGCCGCTCGGCGACGTCACGGTTGACGCCGGCGCTCAGCGACACCACGTGACGGTACTCGAAAACCTCATCACCGGCGAACAGCCCCGCATCGAATGGGGCGGGATCAGGTCACGGATCGATCCCGACCGCGATCCGGCGCTCTTGTTCCGCTGCCTGGCGTAAGGGGTCACGCCATGAACGTTTTGTCTTCCGTCAACACCAAGAAAGCTGAGGCTGCCGAGATCGTGGACGAGCTCTGGTACAAGGACGCCATCATCTACCAGCTCCACGTCAAGGCTTTTGCCGACAGCAACAATGACGGCATCGGCGATTTCGCCGGACTGACCGAGAAGCTGCCCTATCTCCAGGAGCTCGGCGTCACCGCGCTGTGGCTGTTGCCGTTCTACCCCTCGCCTGGACGCGACGACGGCTACGACATCGCCGACTACGGCTCGGTCAATCCCGACTTCGGGACGATGAAGGACTTCAAGCGCTTCATCCAGGAAGCGCAGAAGCGCGGCCTGCGCGTCATCACCGAGCTTGTCGTCAACCACACCTCCGACCAGCACAAATGGTTCAAGCGCGCACGCCGCAGTCACTCGGGCTCGAGCGCACGAAACTGGTATGTCTGGAGCGACACCGACCAGAAATACCAGGGCACGCGCATCATCTTCACCGACACGGAGAAGTCGAACTGGACCTGGGATCGCGAGGCCGGCGCCTTCTACTGGCACCGGTTCTTCTCGCACCAGCCGGACCTCAATTTCGACAATCCGCGCGTCGTGAGCGCCATCATCCAGGTGATGAAGCGCTGGCTCGATGCCGGTGTCGACGGCTTCCGGCTCGACGCCATTCCCTATCTCTGTGAGCGCGAAGGCACCTCGAACGAAAACCTTCCGGAGACGCACGCGATCATCAAGCGCCTGCGCCAGGAGCTCGACGCCTACGCCAAAGGCAAGCTGCTGCTGGCCGAGGCCAATCAATGGCCCGAGGACGTGCAGGAGTATTTCGGCCGTGGCGACGAATGCCACATGGCCTATCATTTTCCGCTGATGCCACGCTTCTACATGGCGATCGCGCAGGAGGACCGCTTCCCGATCACCGACATCCTGCGCCAAACGCCGGACATTCCCGCGAGCTGCCAATGGGCGCTGTTCCTGCGCAACCATGACGAGCTGACGCTTGAAATGGTCACCGACGTCGAACGCGACTATCTCTGGACCACCTACGCCAACGATCCTCGCGCCCGCATCAACGTCGGCATCCGCAGACGCCTTGCGCCGCTGATGGACAATGACCGCCGCAAGATCGAGCTGATGAACTCGCTCTTGCTGTCGTTCCCCGGCACGCCGATCATCTATTACGGCGACGAGATCGGCATGGGCGACAACATCTATCTCGGCGACCGCAACGGCGTGCGCACGCCGATGCAGTGGAGCCCGGACCGCAACGGCGGCTTCTCCCGCTGCGACCCGGCCCGCCTCTATGCGCCGCTGATCATGGATCCCGTCTACGGCTACGAGTCTGTGAACGTGGAGGCGCAGTCGCGCAGCCTGTCGTCGCTGCTCAGTGCCGCCAAGCGGCTGATCTCGGTGCGCAAGTCGACACTGGCCTTCGGCCGCGGCACCATGACCTTCATTCGCCCGGCCAACCGGGCCGTGCTCGCCTACGTCAGGCAGTACCGCGACGAGGTGATCCTCTGCGTCGCCAATTTGTCGCGCGCGGCGCAGGCGACCGAGCTCGATCTGTCGCCGTGGAAGGACCGTATCCCGCAGGAGATGCTCGGCCGCACCCGCTTCCCGGCGATCGGCGAGCTGCCCTACATGATCACGCTCGGGCCCTACGCCTTCTACTGGTTCCACCTCATGGAGCGCGACAAGTCCGAGCCGGTGACGCCGCGCGCGGTGCCGGAGTTCGAGACGCTGGTGGTGCCGGTCAATTCGACCTGGGTGTCGCTGGCGCGCGAACGCGGCGTGTTCGAACACGACGTGCTGCCCGGATTCCTGTCGCGCACGCGCTGGTATCCTGAGCACAATCCCAAGCACATCAGGCCCACGCTGACCTCGGCGGTACCGTTCTGCGACATCGGCGACAACCGGCCCTGGATTGCGTTCTTCGAGACCACACAGGACGAGGTCACGACGCGCTACGTGCTGCCGATGCAGATCGAGTGGGTGCGCTACGATCGCGAGCGCTTCAACCCGAAGGCCCTCGCCGCGGTGCGCCAGGGTGCGCGCGAAGGCACGCTGCTCGATGTCGCGACCGAGCAGATCTTCATCGGCCTGTTCCTGCGCAATTTGTCGCAGAACCTGGTGGTTGAGGAGAACAATCTGCGGCTGGAGTTCAAGGCCACCAGCCTATTCGCCGATTACAGCATCAAGGAGCCCGAACGCATCCGCGCGATCGAGCAGTCGAACAGCACCGCGGTGGTCGACAACCAGTATGTCGCCAAGATCCATCGCCAGCTCGAAGGCGGCATCAATCCCGAGATCGAGATCGGCCGATACCTCACCGAAATCGCCCGCTTCGCGAATACGCCGGCACTGCTCGGCAGCGTCGAGCTGGTCGAGGGCGACCAGCGCAGCACGATCGGCGTTTTGCACGCTTATGTCGAGAACCAGGGCGACGGCTGGGCCGTCACCAACGGCTATCTCGACCGCTATATCGATGAGCAGCGGGTGCTGCCGCCGGACGAGATACCTGGCGAGACCCAGGAGGAGGCGCCCTATCTGCACTTCATGGCGCAGACCGGCCGTCGGCTTGCCGAACTGCATATTGCTCTGGCCTGCGCAAAGCCCGACGATCTCGCGCCGGAGCCGATCGGCTCCGCGGACATCAAGCACTGGATGGCTGACCTCAAGGCGCGTGCCGAGCGGGTCTTCGAGCGGCTGGCCGACAGCCGCGACAGCCTGCGGGAGGCAGACCGGCCGCTGATCGATGAGCTCGCAGCAATGCGCGCAACCCTGCCCGACCGGCTGAATGCACTATTGCCATCCGACATCGGCGGGTTGAACATCCGTCATCATGGCGACTTCCGGCTCGGGCAAACTCTGATTGTGAAGGACGATATCTTCATCATCGACTTCGACGGAGATCCGCGTCTGCCGCTGGCTGACAAGCGGCGCAAGGCCCCGGCCGCGCGCGATGTCGCCGGCCTGATCCGCTCGATTAATCTTTCGGTCAACGCGGCGCTTAACCGAGCGCTCTCGGGGGGCACTGACGAGCAGGGCCGGCTCAGGGCCGCACTCGCGCAATGGCGTGAGCACGCCACCGCGACGTTCCTTACCGCCTACCGCGAAGCCATGACGGACAGTCGGCTCTGGCCGAGAGATGCGCGATCTGCGGAAGGCCTGCTGGGATTTTTCCTGCTTGATCAAGCGTTCGCCGAAGTAGAGTACGAGCTGTCCCACCGGCCTGAGGGGCTCCACGCGCCGCTGACCGGGCTGCTTCGCATTCTGTCCAGTACCGAGAGCGAAGCCCATGCCTAAACTTCCTGCCGAGGCCTACGCGATCATCGAGGGCCGCCACTCTGATCCCTTCCACTATCTCGGGCTGCATCCGGAGGGCGGCAAGAGCGTGGTGCGCGCCTTTCTTCCCGAGGCCTCGAATGTCGAGGCGGTTGGCGAACATGGCGAGGTGGCCCGGCTCGACCGCGTCCACGATTCCGGGCTGTTCATCGGCGCCCTGCCCAACGGCTCCAAGCGCTACCAATTGCGCGCGCAATTCGGCAACAACACGGTCGAGTTCGAGGATGCCTACCGCTTTCCGCCGATCCTGACCGATTTCGACCTCTATCTGCTCGGCGAAGGCACGCACCAGCGCCTCTACGACAAGCTCGGCGCGCATCCGATGCGGCTCGAAGGCGTCGACGGCATCGGCTTCGTGGTGCTGGCGCCGAATGCGCGGCGCGTGTCCGTGGTCGGCGATTTCAACTTCTGGGACGCGCGGCGCCATCCCATGCGGGTACGCGGGAGCGGCTATTGGGAATTGTTCATCCCGCACGCCAAGCGAGGGGATCACTACAAATTCGACATCGTCGGGCCGCACGGCCATCAGTTGCCGCTGAAGTCAGATCCCATGGCTTTCGCGAGCGAACTGCGCCCGAAGACAGCCTCCATCGTGTTCGACGAGGCGCATCTGTCGCGGCCGCGTCCGGCCCCCGACGGCATCAACGCGCTGTCCGCGCCGATGTCGATCTACGAGGTCCATCTCGGCTCGTGGCGGCGCAAGAACGGCAATGAATGGCTCACCTATCGCGAGCTTGCCGAGCAGTTGCCGGCCTATGCGCGCGACATGGGCTTCACTCATCTCGAATTCCTCCCCGTGAGCGAGCATCCCTTCGACGGTTCATGGGGCTATCAGCCGACCGGCCTCTATGCGCCGACCAGCCGTTTCGGCTCGCCGGAGGATTTTGCCGCGCTGGTCGATGCCAGCCACCGCGAGGGCATTGGCGTGCTCCTCGACTGGGTGCCCGGTCACTTCCCGGACGATCCGCACGGGCTCGGCCATTTCGACGGCACCTCGCTTTACGAGCACGCCAATCCGCTCCAGGGCCGTCACCTCGACTGGGGCACGCTGATCTACAATTACGGCCGCACCGAAGTGACGAACTTCCTGGTGTCCAACGCACTGTTCTGGCTCGAGCGCTACGCGATCGACGGCCTGCGTGTCGATGCGGTCGCGTCCATGCTCTATCTCGACTATAGCCGCCCGCCCGGCGCCTGGATCCCGAACCAGTATGGCGGCCGGGAGAACATCGAGGCGATCGCCTTCCTGCGCCGCTTCAACACCGAATTGTTCGCACGCTTCCCGCAGGCGACCACGGCAGCCGAGGAATCCACCGCATGGCCGCAGGTTTCGCGCCCGGTCGAATTCGGCGGGCTCGGCTTCGGCTACAAGTGGAACATGGGCTGGATGCACGACACGTTGAACTACATCAGCAAAGATCCGATCCACCGCAAGCATCATCACGGCGAGATCCTGTTCGGCCTGCATTACGCCTTCTCGGAAAACTTCATCCTGCCGCTGTCGCATGACGAGGTCGTGCACGGCAAACGCTCGATCCTCGGCCGGATGCCCGGCGACGAATGGCAGCGCTTCGCGAACTTACGTGCCTATTACAGCTTCATGTTCGGTCATCCCGGCAAGAAGCTCTTGTTCATGGGTGCCGAAATCGCCCAGAGCCGCGAATGGAATCACGACCAGTCGCTCGACTGGCACCTGCTCGAATACAAGTACCATTCCGGCATCCAGGCGCTGATCCGCGATCTCAACCGGCTCTATCGCGCGGTGCCGGCGCTGCACCAGATGGATTGCGAACAAGCCGGTTTCGAATGGCTGATCACGGACGACGCCAACCGGAACGTGTTCGCTTGGCTGCGCAAGGGATTTGACGAGCACGCGCGGTGCCTCGTGATCGTCAACTTCTCACCCAACGTCTATCGCGACTATCGCGTTCGCGTGCCCTTTGCCGGCAAGTGGAAGGAGGTGTTCAATTCGGACTCCGCCCATTATGGCGGCACCAATGTCGGGAACATCGGCGAGGTCCATGCGGTTGACGGCAAGGCGCCTGAGCTCCGACTCACCATTCCGCCCCTGGCCGCGATCTTCCTCGTTCCTGAAAGCTGACCCATGCGTCTCACTGCCGGATCGCCCGCACGCCTCGGCGCCAGTTGGGACGGACGTGGCACCAATTTCGCGCTGTTCTCCGCCAATGCGCAGAAGGTCGAGCTTTGCCTGTTCGACCCACAGGGCCGCCGCGAGCTGGAGCGCATCGAGCTGCCCGAGCGTAGCGAGGACGTCTGGCACGGCTATCTCAACGACGTCTCGCCGGGCCAGCTCTACGGCTACCGCGTGCATGGGCCGTACGAACCCGGGCACGGCCACCGCTTCAACGCCAACAAGCTGCTGCTCGATCCCTATGCCAAGCGGCTCGCCGGCCGGCTGGTCTGGAGCGATGCGCATTTCGCCTACCGCACTGGCTCACCGCGCGAAGACCTGTCCTTCGACCGGCGCGACAATGCACGCGGAATGCCCAAGGCCGTCGTCGTCGACGAGACCTTCAACTGGGGCCGGCGCGAGATCCGACCGAACATTCCCTGGGAAGACACCATCATCTACGAGGCCCACGTCAAGGGCCTGACGCAGAAGCGCGAAGACGTGCCGCCGAACCTGCGCGGCACCTATGGTGGCCTGTCGTCGCCCGCGATGATCGAGCACCTGAAGAAGCTCGGCGTCACCACGATCGAGCTGCTGCCGATCCACAGCTTCGTCGACGACCGCATATTGGTGGAGAAGAAGCTCGTCAATTACTGGGGTTACAATACGCTATGCTTTTTTGCGCCGGAGCAGCGCTACGCCCAGGACAATGCGCTCGATTCCTTCCGCACCACGGTGGCGCGCCTGCACGATGCCGGCATCGAGGTGATGCTCGACGTCGTCTACAACCATACCGCCGAGGGTAATCATCTCGGCCCGACGCTGTGCTATCGCGGCATCGACAACGCCTCGTACTACTGGCTGAACCGCGAGAACCCGCGCTACTACGACGACTTCACCGGCTGCGGTTCGTCGGTGAATCTCACCCATCCGCGCGTGCTGCAGATGGTGATGGATTCGCTGCGCTACTGGGTCGAGGTCTGCCACGTCGACGGCTTCCGCTTCGACCTCGCCACCACGCTCTCGCGTGGGCCGAACGGCTATGATCGCGGCATCTCGTTCCTGACCGCGATCCGGCAGGATCCCGTACTGGCGACCGTCAAGCTCGTCGCCGAACCCTGGGACCTCGGCCTCGGCGGCTACCAGGTCGGAGCATTCCCCTCGCAATGGTCGGAATGGAACGATCGTTATCGCAGCGCCATGCGCCGCTACTGGAGCGGCGAAGGCAGCCTGATCGGCGACATCTCCAGCCGCATGACGGCGTCCTCCGACCTGTTCAACCATGACGGACGCCGGCCGCGCGCCAGCATCAACCACATCACGGTCCATGACGGTTTCACGCTCGCCGACCTCTTCAGCTACAACGAGAAGCACAACGAAGCCAATGGCGAGGACAATCGCGACGGCTCCAACGACAACCACAGCAACAATTGCGGTGTCGAGGGCCCGACCGACGATCCGCAAATCCTCGCGCTGCGGCGGCAGCTTCGCAAGAACATGCTGGCGTGCCTGATGCTGGCGCAGGGCATTCCCCTGATCCTCGCCGGCGACGAAGTCGGCAACTCGCAATCCGGCAACAACAATGCCTATTGCCAGGACAACGAGGTCGGCTGGGTCGGCTGGGACAATCTCGGCAAGGACGGCGACGACATCATCGATTTCGTCTCCCATCTTGCCGACATCCGCCGCCGGTTCTCGCAGCTGCGCAGCCATCGCTGGCTGGACGGCCGCCCTACGGAGGGCTCGTCGTACGGCGTCGTGTGGCTCACGCCGGCCGGCGAGGAGATGAAGGAGAGCGACTGGGATTTCCCCGATGGGCGCTTTCTCTCCTATGTGATGGGGCCGATGGAACCGGGCGGCGCTGCGATCTTTATTGTGCTGAACGCAGCCCCCGAAGAGATCGCATTCAAATTGCCTGAGATGACCGAGCACAAGAGCTGGCAACAGATCCTGAACACGACCGAAGCCAAGCTCAACACGGTTGATTTCCAGCCCGGAAGCGACAGCAAGGCGCCGCCGCGCTCCGTGCTCGCGTTCGCGGGGGCGCTATGAGGCCATCCTTCGGGGCGAGGCCGACGAAGGACGGCGTGTCGTTCCGGCTGTGGGCACCCGCTGCCCGCCGTGTCGATCTCATGCTCGACAGAAGGCACGCGATGCAGCGCCGGCAGGATGGCTGGTATGTGGCTGACATGTCCGGCCTGCCCGTCGGCAGTTTTTACAAGTTCAGGATCGACGACGAGATCAACGTGCCCGATCCGGCGTCGGCCTTCCAGCCAGAGGACGTGTTCGGCCCGAGCGAGGTGATCGATCACGACGCCTTCGCATGGCGCGCGCGCGATTGGCGCGGCCGTCCCTGGGAAGAGACGGTGCTGATCGAGACCCATGTCGGCACCTTCACCGCGGAAGGCACCTACCGCGCCATGATCGACAGACTCGATCATCTCGTCACCACCGGCATCACCGCGCTGGAATTGATGCCGCTTGCCGATTTCGCCGGCCGCCGCGGCTGGGGCTATGATGGCGTGCTCTGGTACGCGCCCGACAGCGCCTATGGCCGGCCCGAGGATCTGAAAACGCTGATCGACGAGGCACATCTGCGCGGGCTGATGGTGTTCCTCGACGTCGTCTACAATCATTTCGGCCCGGAGGGGAACTACCTCGGCCGCTACGCGCCGCTTTTCTTCACCGACGCGCACACGCCCTGGGGCAGCGCGATCGACTATCGCGTGCCACAGGTGCGAGCGTTTGCAGTCGAAAACGCGCTGTCCTGGCTGACCGACTATCGCTTCGACGGCCTCAGACTGGACGCTGCCAACCACATTATGGCGATCCCCGGCGAGCAGTCGATGTTGCAGGATCTCAGCGTCGCCGCCGGTGAACTCGCCAAGGCGACGGGGCGACACATCCATCTCGTGCTGGAGAACGGTGACAATCGCGCGAGCCTGCTCGATGCCGCGCAGGAGCCGCCGAACGGAAAATACCGCGGGCAGTGGAACGACGACTACCACCACGCCTGGCATGTGATGCTGACCGGCGAGCACGCTGGCTATTACGCGGACTACCAGACGCCGCGGCTCGACCTTGCGCGCGCGCTGGCCTCCGGCTTCGTTTATCAGGGCGAGATCTCGGAATTCTGGGGCAAGAAGCCGCGCGGCGAGCCAAGCGGCGAGTTGCCGCCGGCCACCTTCGTCAATTTCCTGCAGAACCACGACCAGATCGGCAACCGTCCACTGGGCGACCGTCTCGAGAGCCTGGCATCGCGGCAGCAGATCCAAGCTGCGCTCGCGGTGACCTTGCTGGCGCCGATGGTGCCGATGCTGTTTCAGGGCGAGGAATGGGGCTCGACAATGCCCTTCCCGTTCTTCTGCGACTTCCAGGACGGGCTCGTGGACGCCGTGCGCAAGGGTCGCAGGCAGGAATATGCCTGGGCCTACGAAAAATACGGCGACGAGGTGCCCGACCCGCTCGATGCTGCGACGCTGCAATCGGCCGTGCTCGACTGGGCCGGCCGCACGCCCGAACAGGAAACACGGCTCGCGCTGGTGCGAGAGCTGCTCGCGCTCCGCCACAGGGAGATCATGCCACGGCTGAAGAAGGCGACCTTCGGCGATGCCGAGGCGGCCGATAACGGCCTGCTCACCGCACATTGGCGCATGGGCGACGGCGCGATGCTGCGCCTGATCGCCAATCTCTCGGATAGAGACGTGGCGCATTCCAGTAACGATGCGGGCACGCCGATCTGGGGCGGCGAGACCGGCGCGCGGCTTCCGCCCTGGTCAGTGGTCTGGCGCCTCGGAGGTTAGCATGCCTCCGGCCGTTCCTCTCGCGACCTACCGGCTTCAGCTCACCGCGGATTTCGACTTCGACAAGGCTGCCGCGGTCGTGCCTTACCTCAAGACGCTGGGGATCACGCATCTCTACACCTCGCCGGTGATGAAGGCCCGGAAAGGCTCGACCCACGGCTACGACACCGTTGATCACAGCCAGTTCAATCCGGAGCTTGGCGGCGAGGCCGGCTTCGCGCGGCTCAGCGAGGCGCTCAAGCAGCACGATCTCGGCCTCATCATCGATTTCGTGCCGAACCATGTCGGCGTGCATTTTGCCGACAATCCCTGGTGGCTGAACGTTCTCGAATGGGGCCAGGCCTCGCCGCATGCGATCTCCTTCGACATCGACTGGGACCAGTTGGCCTATCGCGCGCGCGGCGGCGTGCTGCTGCCGATCCTCGGCTCGCCCTATGGCGAGGCGCTGGAGCGCGGCGAGATCGAGCTGCGCTACGATCCCGAGGAAGGCAGTCTGTCCGCCTGGTATTTCGAGCATCGCCTGCCGATCGCGCCGGAGCGCTATGGCGAAGTGCTGCGCATGATCGTGAAAGAGGCGGATGCCGCCGAGACGGCGGTCGGTAAGCGGTTGCTTTCGCTCGCTGCCCGCTACCCAGGCCTGCGCCGTCCCAATCACAAGGAAGCTCCAGCCTTCAAGGCTGAGCTCAGGGAGATCGCGGGTGCCGCCGACGTCATCGGTCGCGGCCTTGCCGCCTATCGCGCGGCGAGGGATCGTCCCGCGCAAACGCTGGCGCTGCACCATCTACTCGAACGCCAGCACTACAAGCTCGGCCATTGGCGACTCGCATCCAGCGACATCAACTATCGCCGCTTCTTCGACGTCAACGGGCTCGCAGGCCTGCGTGTCGAGGATCCCGGCACGTTCGCCGCCACCCACCGGCTGGTGAAGCAGCTCGTTGCCGATGGAAAATTGCAGGGCATCCGCCTCGATCACATCGACGGCCTGCGCGATCCCGCGCAATATTGCCAGCGGCTGCGCCGGCTGGTGCGCGACGCGCAGGGCAACACAAAGCCGTTCTATACGGTCATCGAGAAGATCCTGTGCGAGCACGAGCGCCTGCCGCGTTTCGCCGACGTTCAGGGCACCACCGGCTATGAGTGGATGAACGCGATCACCCAGGTTCTCGTCGACGCCAAGGGACTGGAAGCGCTGGACGAGACCTGGCGGCAAATCAGCAATCGCGCACCGCGGCTCGCACCTTACGTCAAGGACGCCAAGCGGCGCGTGCTGGAGACGCTGCTCACCAGCGAGTTCACCGTGCTCACGCGCCTGCTCGCACGTATCGCCAACGGCCATTACTCGACCCGCGACTTTTCCGCCGACAGCCTGCGGCAGGCGCTCGAATTGTACGTCCTGCACTTCCCGGTCTATCGCACTTACCTGACGCATAGCGGTCCGACCGCGCTCGATCGCAAGCTGATCGACGACACCATCGAACGCGCCCGCGCAGAGTGGTTCGCGGCGGACGACGGCATTTTCGACTTCCTGCGCGATGCGCTGACCATGGACCTGCTCAAGCCCGGCCGCCCGCCGCACAGTGCTCCGCGCGTGCGCCGCTTCGCGCTGAAGGTGCAGCAGTTCACCGGACCGCTGATGGCGAAATCGCTGGAGGACACAGCCTTCTACCAGTACCACCGGCTGCTGGCGCTGAACGAGGTCGGCGGCGATCCCGCGAGCAACGGCCTCACGATTCCTGCCTTCCACGAAACCATGCGCGCCCGCGCCAGAGAGCGGCCGCAAGGGATGACGGCGACCGCCACCCACGACACCAAGCGCGGCGAGGACGCCCGCGCCCGGATCGCAGTTCTCAGCGAGATTGCAGGCGAATGGACCGGCGCGGTGGCGCGTTGGAAGGTCCTGAACGCACCGCATCTTGCGCTCCGCGGCAATTTTCGCGCGCCGTCGGCGACGTTCGAATACATGCTCTACCAGACCCTGCTCGGCGCGTGGCCGCTTGGGGGAACGGATGCAGATTTCGTCGAACGCATCCAGGCCTATGCTCTGAAAGCCGCGCGCGAGGGCAAGGAGGAGACGAGCTGGCTCAATCCGCATGAGATCTATGAGAGCGGCGTAAAGAGCTTCATCGAGAAGATTCTCGATCCCGCGCTATCCGGCGAATTCCTGGAGACGCTGCAAACCATGGCGCGCCGCGTCGCGCTGCTAGGCGCGCTGAACTCGCTGAGCCAGCTCACGCTCAAGGCGACGCTCCCCGGCGTTCCCGACTTCTACCAGGGCACCGAGTACTGGGATCTGTCGCTGGTCGACCCCGACAACCGCCGCCCGGTGGATTTTGCCGCGCGGCAGGCGGCGCTGCGCTCGCTCGACAATCCGGAATGGCGCAGCCTGACCAAGACCTGGCCGGATGGGCAGCTCAAGCTGGCCTGGACGCGACATCTCCTCAAGCTGCGCAATGAACTCAGCGAAGTTTTCGCGCAGGGCGATTATCAGCCGCTTGAGGTGCGCGGCGCGCACGCCGACCATGTCATCGCGTTCGTCCGCCGCCGCGGCCGCGCCGCAGCGATTGTCGTGGCCGGGCGCCAGTTCGCGCCCTTCACGCAGGCGGGCCGCGAATGGCCCATGCTCGAAGGATTTGACGCAACCGTCGACATCACCGGCTACACTGCGTCAGGTCTTGCCGGCAACGAGCTGCCGCTCGCCCAGGCTTTCCGCGATTTTCCCGCTGCCGTCATCGAGGCCCGCGCAGCGAGCGCCGTCAGGCCTGCGCGACAGCGCGTCCGCGCCTGACGCCTACTTCCCTTCGTCCTTGGTCAACAGCAGCTGCCCGCGCTTGCGGATCGTGGCCTGCGCCATCTCGGCGAAGCGCTGCAACAGCCACGGCAACATCACCTCAACGCGAACATGGTCGTCAGCAACATCGACCTGTCCGCTCGCGATCTGCCCGAGCGCACGGATGCGAAAGTTCATGCTGTCGCCGCTCCAGTGCTCCTCCTCGACCTGCATCACGGGAATGCTGGCCGCGGCCCGGCCGAGCCCGGTCTTGAGCCGGCGCGCCGCCTCCTCGCGGCCGAGACGATGCGGAATGGAAACAACAAGCGGTGCTGACATGGCGGTGCCCCGTCGGGAATTGATCGTCACATAGTCATGCCGGCCGGACACGTAAAGGTTCCATGCAACTTGGACCTGCGGCCGTGTTTCATCGTCGGAACTTTAAAACCTACGGCAAGTTGCCCTCCGCATATCGGACAAATGCAACGACCCTTTCAACGAAGGGCTGGAGGAGATTCGCATGTCTATCGGTACGATCATTCTGATCATTTTGATCATCGCTCTGCTCGGCGGCTTCAGCGGCATCGGCGGCGGTCCGTTCTACGGCACCGGCTATTATGGCGGCGGCGGCCTCGGGCTCGTCATCATCATCCTGCTGATCTTGCTACTGATGGGACGAATCTAGTCACGGCGGGGATCGCGTAGGGTGGGCAAAAGCGGAACGCGCCGTGCCCACCTCTTCGCTCCGAGAGCACGCTGGTGGGCACGCTGTCGCTTTGCCCACCCTACGAATACAGCGCTTCGTCGCACCGATAAAACTGGACGACGAACCTACTTCACCCTCCCCGCAAGCTTCTTCATCGCGGCCCTGATCGACGCGGCCGCATCGTCATATCCCTCCCACGCCTTCGAACGCGCCAGCAGGCCCGGCACGGTCCGCACCGTGTATCGTTTCGGATCGAGATCGCCCTTCACCTGCGCCCATGTGACAGGCATCGACACGGTTGCGCCATCGCGCGCGCGCGGCGACAGTGGAGAGACCGCGGTCGACAGGCGATCGTTGCGCAGATAGTCCAGGAAAATCTTTCCGTCGCGCAGCTTCTTCGACATGTTGAGCAGATAGCGCTCGGGATCGTCGTCGGCCATCCACTGGCAGACGCCTTGCGCGAATGCCTTGGCCTCTTTCCAGCTCACCTTGTCGCGCGCGCCGTAGAGCAGCGGCACCACGACATGCAGGCCCTTGCCGCCTGTGGTCTTGCAGAAGCTTTCCATGCCGACATCGGCAAGGCGCTGACGCATCTCCTTCGCGGCGTCCACGACATCGGCAAACCTGACGTCCGGCGCCGGGTCGAGATCGAACACCAGCCGGCCCGGCGTGTCATAAGCGTCTGGAGCACAATTCCAGGGATGCAGCTCGACACCGCCGATCTGCGCGACCGCGGCAAGCCCCTCGACGCGGTCGATCTGCAAATATGGCTGGCGATCGCCGGAGACTTTGGCGAGTTCGAGCAGGCTCGAGGTGCCCCGCATCGCGTGGCGCTGGAAGAACTTCTCGCCGCCGATGCCGTCTGGTGCACGCACGATCGAGCACGGGCGCCCTTTCAGGTGCTCGATCATCCATGGGCCGACCGCCTCGAAATAGCGCGCGAGATCGAGCTTGGTGACGCCCTCGCCGTCACCGCCATCCGGCCACAGCTCCTTGTCCGGCTTCGAGATGACGACACCCATCACCTCGGCAGTGCCGGCGTCCTTCGATCGCTTGGCTGCCTTCGGCACAGCGCGCCTCCTGACCGAGGGCTCAGCGAGTTCAGTATCTGCGGGCGCCTCCGCCTCGACCTCCTCGGCCGGCTTGTCCTGCCGCAGGCCCTTGAATGCGGCCTGACGGATATTGCCGTCGGCGGTGAAGCCGGCGAATTCGATCTCCGCGACGAGTTCCGGCTTCAGCCAGTGCACGTCCCGCGTCTTCTTCGGCGCATCCTTGCCGCCGAAAGGACTTTCCTTGGCCTCCATGGCCTTCAGAGACGGCATGATGCGCTTGACCTTGTCCGCGCCGAAGCCGGTGCCGACGATGCCGACATAGGCCAGATGATCGCCGCGATAGACGCCGGCCATCAGCGAGCGGAATTTGCCGTTGGTGGTCTTGTAACCACCGATCACGACCTCATGGCCGGCCCGGCATTTTGCCTTGGTCCAGCTCTCGGTACGGCCGGAGCGATAGGGCGCATCCAGCTTCTTCGACACCACGCCCTCGAGCTCGAGCTTGCAGGCCGATTGCAGCACCGCATCTCCGCCGCTCACAAAATGCTCGACATAGCGGATCTGGCTCAACTTACGTTTGCGGGCCTCGAGCAATTCCTTGAGATGCGCCTTGCGTTCGCCGAGCGGTAGCCGGCGATAATCGAGGCCGTCGGCGAACAGCAGGTCGAACGCGAAGAAGATCAGCTCCTCGGTCTCGCCGTCCGACAGCGCGGCCTGGAGCGACGAGAAGTTCGGCGCGCCGTTGTGGTCGAGCGCAACGATCTCTCCGTCGATCATCACGTCCGGCAGCGCACCGGCTTCCTTGGCTATCGCTGCGAACTTGTCGGTCCAGTCGAGCCCCTTCCGCGTCTTCAGCGTCGCCTTGCCGTCCTCGACGCGAAGCTGCACGCGGTAGCCGTCGAACTTGATCTCGTGGCACCAGCCTTCACCGGCCGGCGGGCGCTCGACCGAGGTACAGAGCTGCGGCGCCACGAAGTCCGGCGTCTCCGTAACCTTCTTGGCGTTGGTCGCGGTCGTGGCTTTCTTCTTCGCCGGCTTGCCGACCTTCAACGCCGTGCGAGGCGCCGGCTTGACGGTACGTCCCTTCGTTTCCTCAGCGCGGTTGGACTGCCAGACCGCATCGGCCTTGCCCTTGGCACCCTTCGCCAGCATGAACGGTTTCGGCGCACGTCCCTTGCCGTCGGCGATCTCAGCCATCGCGCGGCCGGACGCCACCGACTTGTCCTCACTGAGAATGTCCTCGCCCTCGCTGGCATATTCGTCGCGATGCTTGATCAGCAGCCAGTTGGTGCGCTTGCCGCCGGTGCGGTCGTGCCGCATGCGCACCAGCACCCAGCTTCCATGCAGCTTCTCGCCGTGGAGCGTGAATTTGAGATCGCCCTTCCTGAAGCCGGATTCGGGATCATCGGAGTCCCAGGTGCCGCGGTCCCACAGCATCACGGTGCCGCCGCCATACTGCCCATCCGGAATCGTGCCTTCGAAATCGCCATAGTCGAGCGGATGGTCCTCGACCTCGACGGCCAGGCGCTTGTCGCGTGGATCGAGCGAGGGCCCCTTCGTCACCGCCCAGGACTTGAAGACTCCGTCGAATTCGAGCCGGAAATCATAATGTAGCCGCGTCGCATCATGCTTCTGAATGACGAAGCGCCGCTGCTTCGACGGCGCGACCGCAGCCTCGCCGGAGGGCTCCGGCGTCTTCTCGAAATCCCGCTTCTGCCGGTAGGTAGAGAGTTTTCGCAGCACGACCGGTCCCGCTTTCTCTTTCGCTATTCGAGCCTATCACGGCAAAAGTCCCACCCGGAACCAAAACCCGACGGGACGATTGAGGTTCCAAAACGCGTACTCCGTCATTGCGAGCGCAGCGAAGCAATCCAGAATCTATCCGCGGAAGGACGCGGATTGCTTCGCTGCGCTCGCAATGACGACGTTGATGCGGTCGTCGTAGGATGGGTAGAGCGAAGCCAAACCCATCACGCGTCGTCGGGCGTAGAAGCATGATGGGTTTCGCAAGGGCACGACCCATCCTACAGATCTGCAGGAATCAATCCCCCGCCTTCAGCCGGTACCCGATTCCGGTCTCCGTTAGCACGTATTGCGGCCGCTCCGGATCGGCTTCGATCTTCTGGCGGAGCTGGCGGACATAGACGCGCAGATATTGTGCGTCGGTCAGCTCGTCCCAGAGCTCCTTGAGCAGGAAGCGATGGGTGAGCACCTTGCCGGCGTGCTGCACCAGCACGCGCAGGAGATCGTACTCCTTCGGCGACAATTTCACATCGCGCTCGCCGACCTTGACGATGCGGCGGACGAGATCGACGGAGAGATCGCCGGTACGAAACACCGGGCGTTCGCCCTGCACCTGGAGTTGGTGCCGCAACGCGGCGCGCAAGCGGGCCAGCAGCTCGTCCATGCCGAACGGCTTGGTCAGATAATCGTCGGCCCCAAGATCGAGCGCCTGCACCTTGCCGGCTTCGTCGCCCCGGCTCGACAGCACCACGATCGGCACGCTTTCATTACGGGCGCGGATGGTGCGCAGCAGCTCGTGGCCCTGGATGTCGGGCAGGCCTAGATCGAGGATGATCAGCGCCGGCTCTTCCGTGAGCTTCTCCAGCGCGGTCTTGCCATTCGACGCTTCCAGGATCTCATAGCCCTGTGTGGTCAACCCCATCCGCAGCAATTTGCGGATCGGGGGCTCGTCGTCGATGACCAGAACCTTGATCGGGGCGGCGCTCATGCTGCAGTATCCAATGCGTGGGTGTGCGCCGGAACGGGCAGACGGATGGTGAGGACGGCCCCGCTCCGGTCGCTGCGATTGGCCGCCGAGATAGTGCCGCGCATCGCCTCGACGAAGCCGCGGGAGATGGCGAGGCCCAGCCCGGTGCCGGGCCGGACATGATCCCTCTTCTGCGCGCGATAGAACTTGTCGAACACGCTCTCGAGCTCGTCGGGCGGAATGCCGTCGCCTTCGTCGGCAACCTGGAGCACCACGTGGTTATTGTCGCGCCGGCTCCGGATCGAGATCGTGGTTTCCGGCGGCGAATACTTTGCGGCATTGTCGAGCAAATTGAACAGCACCTGCTCGAACAGCACCGCATCGAGCTGAAGCATCGGCAGATCTGAGACGAGGACCAGTTCGACCTTGTGGCCGGCGAGGATCTTGCTGGCGCGCCTTAGCGCACTGCCGACGATCTCGCCGAGATCGTGCAGCGCAGTATTGGGCACGATGGCGCCGGACTCGAGCTTGGTCATGTCGAGCAGATTGGCGATGAAGCGGTTGAGCCGCTCGGATTCGTCGATGACGGTGGCGAGCAGATCGCGCTTCTCGGTGTCGGACAGCGCGCTGGCGAGATCGCGCATGGTCGAAGCCGCGCCGAGCACGGAGGCGAGCGGCGTCTTCAAATCATGCGAGATCGAGGTCAGCAGCGCCGAGCGCAGCCGCTCGGATTCGACGGTGCGCTTGACTCGGTCCATGTCCTCGACCAGCAGCACGCGCTCGATCGCGAGTGCGCCCTGGTCGACCAGCGCGTCGAGCAACCGGCGCTGGTCCGGCGTCAGCAGCGGGCCGGTGCGGTCGTTGTCGATGCCGATGACGCCGATCGGGCCGCGCCCCGTGCGCATCGGCAGGAACAGCCGTTTTGCACCCGGCAGCGTATCTGAACCGCGGCCAGCCGGTCGATCGTTGCTCCAGGCCCAGTTGGCGGCAGCAAGATCGGCCTGATCGAGCTGATCCTCGGGCGGATAGCCGGATTTCACCGTCAAGAGGCCCTCTTCCGGCAGCAGCAGGACAACACGAACCTTCAGCATCAGCGCGGTCTGATAGGCGGTTGCCCACAGCACGTCGTCGAGCGTGCCGGTACCGGCAAGCTTGCGGCTGAACGCATAGAGCTGCTCGGTCGTGCGGATGCGGCCGATCGCGGTGTCGGCCTGCGTGCGCACCCGCCCCGCCACGTTCGACACCAGGATCGCAATCAGCATGAAGAAGAAGAACGCCGCAACATTGGTCGGGTCGGTGATGGTGAAAGTGTAGACCGGCGGCAGGAAGAAGAAATTGTAGGCAAACGAGGCCGCGACGCTTGCGAGCAGCGACGGCCACAGCCCATAGCGCACCGCGACAGTCACCACGGCCGTCAGGAACACGAGGTCAACGTTCTCGACGCCAAACCCCGGCTTGATCACGGCCGCCGCGGCAAGGCCAATCGCCGCGATGCCGAGCGCCTTGAGATATGGCAGCGCGTCGAACTGCTCCGACCGCGCCGCGGTCTGCACCGTCGTTTTCGGCATCGGCTGGTCGGGGAGCTCGTCGCCTGGAATGACGTGAACGCTGATATTGCCGGCGCGACGCACAAGATCATGCACGACGGAGCCGCGCATCAGCTCGAACCAGCGCGAGCGCGTCGACTTTCCGATCACGATCTGGGTGACGTTGTTGCCTTGCGCGAAGTTCATGACGTCGTCGGCGATATGGCGGCCGACAGCTGGGATGGTTAGCGCTTCGCCGCCGAGCGATTCTGCGAGCCGCAGCGTATCGGCCAGCCGGTCGCGCTCCTCGTCGGACAATTGCAGAGATCGCCGCGTCTCGATTGAGATCGCGGTGAACGGCGCATGCAGCCGGTCGGCCAGTCGCCTGGTGTAGCGCACGAGGCCGGCCGCGCGCGGGTCCTCGCTGACGCAGACGAGAATACGCTCGCCCGCGGCCCAGGGACCGGATATGGCGTTCGCCTGCATGTGGCTGAGGAGCTGTTCGTCGACCCGCTCGGCCGTGCGCCGCAGCGCAAGCTCGCGCAGCGCGGTCAAATTGCCCGGCGAAAAATAATGCTCCAGCGCCCGCTCGGCCTGCTTCGGGACATAGACCTTGCCCTCTTTCAGCCGCTGGATCAAATCGTCTGGCGTGAGGTCGATCAGCTCGATGGCATCGGCGCGGTCGAACACCGAGTCCGGCACGGTCTCGCGCACCCGCACATGGGTGATCTGGGCAACGACGTCGTTCAGGCTCTCGATGTGCTGGATGTTGACGGCGGTGTAGACGTCGATGCCGTGGGAGAGCAGTTCCTCGACGTCGAGATAGCGTTTTGGATGACGGCTGCCCGCCGCGTTGGTATGGGCGAGCTCGTCGACCAGAGCCAGCTGCGGGCGCCGTGCGATCACGGCATCGAGGTCCATCTCCTCGACCATCTGGCCGCGATAGTCGAACTTCTTGCGGGGGACGACTTCGAGATCGCGTACGAGCGCCTCGGTCTCGGCCCGGCCATGGGTCTCGACGAAGCCGACCACGACGTCGATGCCGGCCTTGCGCCTGGCGTGGGCGCTCTGCAGCATCTCGTAGGTTTTGCCGACGCCGGGGGCGGCGCCGACGAAGATTTTGAGCTTGCCGCTCGCGCTCTCTTCCCGGCGCGCTGCTTCCAGCAGCGCCTCGGGAGACGGTCGTTGTTCGGAATCGCGGCGCTCTCGGACCATTTTGCCAATATAGTCATCCGTGCGTTACGAGCCTAGACGGCTACTTGGCGGCAGCGCGATCCAGGGCGAGGTTCAGCGCCAGAACGTTGACCCGCGGTTCGCCAAGCAGCCCGAACAGACGGCCCTGGGTGTTGGAGGTCACGAGCTGCCTGAGCTGGTCTTCCGATATATTCCGCGCCTTCGCCACGCGGGGCACCTGGAATTGCGCAGCCTCCGGCGAAATGTCGGGATCGAGCCCGCTGCCGGAGGTCGTCACCAGATCGACCGGAACGGGGGCGTTCGGGTTTTCCCCCTTCAGCTTGTCGACGTCCTCCTTTAACCGGTCGGCCAGCGCCTTGCTGGTCGGGCCGAGGTTGGAGCCGCCCGAGTTGGCTGCGTTGTAGGGCGCAGACACCGTCTTGGTCGCATCGTTCGGATCCGGCGCCACCGTCGCCGAGGGACGGCCGTGGAAATATTTGTCGCTTTTGAATTCCTGCCCGATCAGGGCGGAGCCGATCACCTTGCCGTCCTTCTCGATCAGGCTGCCCTGCGCCTGCTCGGGGAAGATCACGCCGGAAATAGCGGTCATCGCGAGCGGATAGGCGAGGCCCGTGATGGCGGTGAGCACCAGCAAGAGGACGATGGCGGGGCGGATTTCTCTGAGCATGTTGGTCTCCTATTTACTCGTCATTGCGAGGAGCGAAGCGACGAAGCAATCCAGTCTCTCGGCCGTGGAAGCATTGCTGGATTGCTTCGCTTCGCTCGCAATGACACTCAGGCCAAATGCAAGGCGACCACGACGAGGTCGATCGCCTTGATGCCGATGAAGGGGACGACGATGCCGCCCAGGCCGTAGATCAGCAGGTTGCGGCGGAGCAGCGCACCGGCGCCGACCGCGCGGTAGGCGACGCCCTTCAGCGCCAGCGGGATCAGCGCGATGATGATCAGCGCGTTGAAGATGATCGCCGACAGGATCGCGCTCTGCGGGCTCGACAGGTTCATGATGTTGAGCACCTTGAGCTGGGGATAGAACGCCAGGAACATCGCGGGGATGATCGCAAAGTACTTGGCGACGTCGTTGGCAATCGAGAACGTCGTCAACGCACCACGCGTCATCAGGAGCTGCTTACCGATCTCGACCACCTCGATCAGCTTGGTCGGGTTGGAATCGAGGTCGACCATGTTGCCGGCCTCGCGGGCGGCCTGGGTGCCGGTGTTCATCGCAACACCGACGTCGGCCTGCGCGAGCGCCGGCGCATCGTTGGTGCCGTCGCCGCACATGGCGACCAGCTTGCCCTTGGCCTGCTCGTCGCGGATCAGCTTGAGCTTGTCCTCGGGGGTCGCCTGCGCGAGGAAGTCGTCGACGCCCGCTTCTGCCGCGATTGCGGCGGCCGTCATCGGGTTGTCGCCGGTGATCATGATGGTACGAATGCCCATGCGACGCAGTTCCGCAAAGCGCTCGCGAATGCCGCCCTTGACGATGTCCTTGAGCTGGATGACGCCGAGCAGCTTGCCGTCCTTGGCCACGGCCAGCGGCGTGCCGCCGGCTTTCGATATCTCGTCGGCGATGGTCTGGATCTCGCGACCGGCCTCCGAGAGACCGGCGAGCTGAATCGCCCGGGCGGTGTTACCGGAGGCGACGGCCAGCGGCGCGCCGCCGCCGACATAGTTGAGCATCGCATCGACGGCGCCCTTGCGCACCGACGAGCCGCCGGCATCGACGCCGCTCATGCGGGTCTGCGCCGTGAACGGAATGAAGGTCGCCCCCAACTCGGCCATGTCGCGACCGCGGATGCCGTACCTCTCCTTCGCCAAAACGACGATGGAGCGGCCTTCCGGGGTCTCGTCGGCGAGCGAGGCGAGCTGGGCTGCGTCCGCCAGCTCCTGCTCGGTCACGCCGCGCACCGGGCGGAAGGCGGTGGCCTGCCGGTTGCCGAGCGTGATCGTGCCGGTCTTGTCGAGCAGCTGCGTATCGACGTCACCGGCCGCCTCGACCGCACGGCCGGACATCGCCAGCACGTTGAAGCGCACCAGGCGATCCATGCCGGCGATGCCGATCGCCGAGAGCAGCGCGCCGATCGTGGTCGGGATCAACGTCACGAACAGGGCGACCAGGATGATCACCGAGATCGAACCGCCGGCATAGGCCGCATAGCTCGGAATGGTGACCGTGGCGAACACGAAGATGATGGTGAGGCCTGCGAGCAGGATGTTGAGCGCAATCTCGTTCGGCGTCTTCTGCCGCTCGGCGCCCTCGACCAGCCTGATCATGCGGTCGATGAAGGTCGAGCCCTGCGCCGCCGTGATGCGGACGCGGATCCAGTCGGACAGCACCTGCGTGCCGCCTGTCACGGCCGAGCGGTCACCGCCGGATTCGCGAATGACGGGCGCGGATTCGCCGGTGATGGCGGCTTCGTTGACCGAGGCCACGCCCTCGATCACTTCGCCGTCGGACGGGATCGTATCACCCGCCTCGACCAGCACGATGTCGCCGACCTTGAGGCTCGTGCCCGGCACCAGCCTGAAGGCCTGGCCTGTGCCGGTCAGGAGCTTGGCCTGGCTCTCGGTCCTGGTCTTGCGCAGAGATTCAGCCTGCGCCTTGCCGCGGCCTTCGGCCACGGCCTCGGCGAAGTTGGCGAACAGAACCGTGAACCACAGCCAGAGGATGATCTGGAAGGTGAAGCCAAGATTCTCGCCGCCGGTGATGACGTCGCGCAGGAAGATTACGGTGGTGAGCGCGGCCACGATCTCGACTACGAACATCACGGGGTTCTTCATCATCAGCCGCGGATCGAGCTTGGCGATGGAGGCCCGGATCGCCGGCAGCACGATTTTGGGATCGAGCATCGCCGACAGCGGCGCGCGTTTTTGCAGTTTCATCGTTTCCATGGAGGTCACTCCAAACCAATCAGATGGCTGTCGATCAAAATACTTGGCCGGCGTTCATCGCGAGGTGCTCGACGATCGGGCCGAGCGCTAGCGCCGGGAAGAAGGTCAGACCGCCGATGATCAGGATCACGCCGACGACGAGCCCGACGAACAGCCCGCCCGTGGTCGGGAAGGTGCCTGCCGAGGGTGGGACCGATTTCTTGGCGGCGAGCGAGCCCGCGATCGCCATCGCCGGAACGATCATGAAGAACCGCCCAACGAACATCGCCGAAGCGAGCGTCAGGTTGTAGAAGAAGGTGTTGCCGGTGAGGCCCGCAAATGCCGAGCCGTTGTTGCCGGTTGACGACGTGTAGGCGTAGAGCACCTCGGTGAAGCCGTGCGGGCCGGCATTCGCCATCGAGGCGACCGCTGCCGGATAGACCACGCCGACCGCGGTCCAGCCGAGATACATCAACGGCAGCACCAGGATCGCGAGCATCGCCATCTTGACCTCGCGCGCCTCGATCTTCTTGCCGACATATTCCGGCGTGCGGCCAACCATGAGTCCCGCCACGAAGATCGCGAGCACGACGAGCAGCAGCATGCCGTAGAGGCCGGCGCCGACGCCGCCGATGATGATTTCACCGAGCTGCATGTTGATCAGCGGGATCATGCCGCCGAGCGCTGTGAAGCTGTCATGCATGGCGTTGACCGCACCGCAGGAGGCCGCGGTGGTGACGACGGCGAACAGCGAGGAGGCGACGATGCCGAAGCGGACCTCCTTGCCTTCCATGTTCCCACCGGTCAGGCCCAGCGCCTGCAGCGTCGAGGTGCCGTGGGCTTCCGCCCAATAGGTGACGGTGACGCCGGCGACGAACAGCACGCCCATCACGGCCAGGATCGCCCAGCCCTGGCGCTGGTTGCCGACCATCCGGCCGAACACGTTGGTCAGGGCCGCGCCGATCAGGAAGATCGACAGCATCTGCACGAGATTCGACAGCGCGGTCGGGTTCTCAAAGGGATGCGCGGCGTTGGCGTTGAAGAAGCCGCCGCCATTGGTGCCGAGCATCTTGATCGCAACTTGCGTAGCGACAGGACCTACCGCAATGGTCTGCTTGGCGCCCTCAAGTGTGGTCGCTTCGACGTAGTCGCCCAGTGTCTGCGGCATGCCCTGCGAGACGAGGAACAGGCAGTAGACGACGCAGATCGGCAGCAGCACGTAAAGCGTGGTGCGGGTGACGTCGACCCAGAAATTGCCGATCGTGCGCATCGAGGCGCGCGAGAAGCCGCGGATCAGAGCCACCGCGAGTGCGATGCCGGTTGCGGCCGACAGGAAGTTCTGGTGCGTCAGGCCGAGCATCTGCACGAGATAGGACACCGTGCTCTCGCCGCCGTAGTTCTGCCAGTTGGTGTTGGTGATGAAGGAGATCGCCGTGTTGAAGGAGAGATCCTCGGCGACCGCCGACTGCCCGGCCGGATTGAAGGGCAGCATGGCCTGCAGGCGCATCACGCCGTAGATGATGAGAAAGCCGCCGACGTGGAACAGCAGCATGGAGACCGTATAGGTCAACCAGTGCTGCTCGCGCCTCTCGTCGACACCAGAAATCCAGTAGATGCCGGCTTCAATGGGGCGCAGAATCAGCGAGAGGGGGGTCCGCTCGCCGTTGAACACGCGCGTCATGTACCAGCCGAGCGGCTTGGTCGCCGCGACAATGATGACGCAAAAGAGAATGATCTGGAGCCAACCGATCATGGTCATGGAATCAACCCTTCAGGCCTGGTGCCCGGCGCAGCAGCGGCAGGACCACCGAAAGCAGGCAGGCGACGAGCACGGCGTCCGCCAGCAGCAATTTGAGAAGCAGCAGCACGGCTCAGAACCGCTCGGGCCGCAACAGCGCGTAGGTGAGATAGATCAGGAGGCCGAACGATACGGCGCCCGCGAGCGCATAATCGAAGATCATGGTCCGCTCCCTTACAGCCGTTCGCAGGCGTAGGTGTAGCCGATCGCAAGGGCGAAGAAGGCCGCCGCCAACGCCAGCATCAGAATATCCATCATGGGGATGCTCCTCGTTGCGCTCAGTCTTGGTGCAACTGTTCCGTAGGTTTCGGACGGGCATCTTGCGACAGATCAAAGGCGATCCACGTCCCGCGGCGCCCTGCCGGGATCTTCACGGTCGTGAGTTGCCACCAGGGACATAGGTTTTCGAGACGAGGGCTATGGCGAAGTTATAGGAATCTCATAAAGGCCTGGAGTCGGCGCCGAATGGCAACGGCTCGGTGCTTATGAAATCCCTATATCTCCCGCCCCGTCCCCATCTCGCTTTCAAATGCCGTTTTAGCCACCTTGGAGAGGCCGGCCGACTGACCGACGCCAACTCCCAGGAGGCCAGACATGACTGTCGCACCCCGACGCAATGCGCTGCCCTCACTCGCCGAGCAGCTGCACAATGCGTATGCGCTGACGAGGCCCCTGATGCTCGACATCATCGAGCACGCATGCCGGCGCTTTCCCTCGCTTAGACAGAGCGAAAAGACAGAACGTCTGACACATCTGATCGATGCCGAGGCCTGGGTCGATGCCGCGCTGGCGCTGTTGGATCTCGAGCTGCCGATGTGGCAGGTCCGCCGCATCGCCTATGACGAGGGGGAGTGGCATTGCGGCCTCTCGCGCGAGCGCGAATTGCCCGATTGGCTCGACGCCGCGGTCGAAGCCCGCCACGCCGATCTTGCGCTTGCGTTGCTGTCGGCCTTCATCGAGGTCCAGGCATTGGTCAAGGAGGTGTCGCGGCCCAGCGTTCCCGCTGTGCGCCCCGCCCTGGATCCGTTCTACGAGCCGATTGGCTGCGAGAATTTCAGCTAAGCCAGTCGCACAGGTTCGCGCCTTGCCGCAATCTTCGGACATATCGCCGGCATTGAGCCCGGCACGGGTGATCGCGCGCTTCGGCGTTCGCGTCGTACTTCTCGCCGCCTTCGCAGCATTCGGGAGCATCGGATTCGGACGAAGCCTCGCCGCTCTGCTCTGGATGTCGATCATCCTGTGCGCCACCGTCGCCCTCCTCAGGCGCGAGCCGCTGTTCGGTGGCGCTCTCAATCATTGGGACGAATGCGCCGCGTTCGGCGCGCTGTTCGCGCTGGTTCATGTCGTCAATGAACTGGCCTGACCACCAGCTTTATAAGCTTCCTATGAGATCGCCGCACGGCCACGCTCGAAATCATATTCGCGACACCGGATATTGAACGTGCAGGCTGGAAATACGTCCCACGCCGGCGTCGTTCAGAAGGAATTAAAAAAGTGAAACTCGTCGAACCTCCCTCGTACAGCTCGCCTTCCACCATCGTCTTCATTGGTCGCAATCGCAGGGGACAATGGGTCGCCCAGGAGCAGAACGGCCTCTATGGCGGCCTGTTCGTCAGCCGCGCGCAGGCGATCAAATACGCGCTGTTCGAAAACGGCCAGCATCCCGAAACCATCGTAGAACTGCCGCGCGAAATCGAACTCGACATGGGGAAGAGGCCCGCCGCCGCAATTCGCAAACGCGCCGCCTGATCCATCCACTTCACAACGACCATGTTCATCCCTCCCTCGGCCTGGTTCACAGGTTTCATCCCCGATCTGCCGACGCCGTTCGACGCAGCGGACGGGATTGATCTCAAAGCGTTCGCCGCACTCTGCGAGCGCCAGATCGGCGCCGGCGCTCCTGCCATCGTCGTGTGCGAGACCGCCGGCGAAGCGCCGACGCTCTCGCCGACCGAACAGGAGCTGATCATTCGGACCGCGGTCGATATCGCCCGCGGCCGGGTCCGGATTATCGCCGGCGCTATGTCGAACGCGACCAGCCACGCCATCGCGCTTGCGCGGCGCGCCGAGGCAGCCGGCGCCGATGCGGTCATGTCGGCGGTGCCCGCCTACAACAAGCCGATGCACGAAGGGATGCTCGCACACTTCCGGGCCATCGCCGGTTCGACCGGATTGCCCGTGATCCTGCACGACGTCCCTTCCCGCACGCTGCGCCCGCTGGCCGACGAGACGCTTTTGCGCCTCGTCGAATCCCGCCAGTTCGTGGGCCTGCGCGATGGGAGCTGTGACATCACCCGCCCGATGCGCCTGGGCCGGCTGTTACCGGCCGGCTTTCGCTTTCTGTCCGGCAACGACAGCACCGCCTTCGGCTTCATCGCCGGCGGCGGTGACGGCGCGATCTCGGAGATCGCCAACATCGCCCCAGACCTCTGCCGCACGATCTTCTCACACGTCAGACAAGGCCGCCTGCAATCCGCCCGCTACCTCGACAGGCGCCTCATCCCGCTTATCGCCTGCCTTGACAGGGAAAGCCCGGCGGCGCTGAAATACGCGCTGAGCCTGCTTGGCCTGATGTCGGCGGCCACAAGGCTGCCGATCGTGCCGCTCGACGAGGCCGGCCGAACGGAGGTTGCAAGGGCATTCGCCGCGATCGCCGACGAAGAGCTGATAGACAGCGTCGGGGCCTGAGGTCCGGGCAGATTATGAGTTCACTCCCATCAAGCGATGGACATCATAGGCTGCTCCGTGCCTGGCAATTGGCGCTGCTGCGCTTTGCCGTGACACGGGACGATTGCGACAGATTGAACGTTGTGGCTCTCGCCGGGGAGCTCGATCATCTCGGCCGGCGCGACGCTGATGACTCGCTCCACTTCTTCCGGCGAACCAGTTCCCGGCTTTGCGCGGCCATCAATGGGCAGGGAGAGGACGCGCAAGCTGTCCTCGGCGGCTTCTGCGAGCGGATTGACGAGCCGCGGTTGCGCCTCGCCTTTGCGTCGGCCGTCGGGATCGCCCGTTCGGACGCTGCCCCATCCGAGACTCGCCCGAAGCGCAATCGCGACCTGTTCAGAGGACTGCCGGCGCGACGGACAGCTTCTTTATGAATTTCCTATGCCGCGGCTCTGACGCTCATCTCGCAATCCTACCCGCTCATGGTCATCATTCCCGGCAAATTACGGAGGCTTTAGCCGCCGCCGGGTTGATGAAGGAATACAGAGATGTCTCTGCTGACACATGGCGTTGGACGCCCTGTTGACCGGGCGAAACGCCGCGCGCCGATATCGTGGGAGCGCAAGGCCCAACTCAAGCGCCTCGCGCTCGGCGCGCTGACTGTGCTCTCGATGGGCTCTGTGCTCACCGCGCTGATCGCGCTGAAGACCGCGATCTATGTCTGGCACCTCCGCGCCTGATCGGGATGGGAGACCATGATGACCTTGCAGATGTGTGAGGAGGCCGCCATGGCCGCGATCGCCCTTCAAGCTGTCCATTCCCGGTCTGAGGCCAAGCACGCGGCGGCGCTGGGACCGCTCGATCCGGATGTGGTCAGTGCCGCCATCCCCGCCTTCTTCATCGGACGCAACGGCGCCGGCCTCTGGGTCGCGCGCGAAGCGAATGGACGCGTCGGCGGTCTATTCCTGTTCAAGAGCTCGGCGGTCGATTTCGCCAACCGGCAGAGCCTGCCGGCACGATGCGCGCTGGTTTTTCCTACCGAGACCTTCGAACTCGACATCGAGAACAGGGGCAATCCGCTGATCGTGCTGGCGGAGGGAGCGAGGCGACTCCTTGCGCGCGTGGTGACAAGGCTGCGGACATGATCGAGCTCAAGATCGCCATCCTTGTTGCGTTGATGGGTGCATTGCTGCTCGGCATGCGCATCGGCGCTGCAGCCGCTTGGACAAGCAGCATACAACTCATGAAGGGTAATCTGGAAGGCGCGGTCACCACGACGATCCTGACCATGACGGTGAGCCTGATCTGGGGCGCCATCCTGACACTCGTGATCACGCTGCTCGCGCGCGGGCTCGGCGTCTAGCCCCTCTCCAAGGCGGGCAACAGGGCACGAACGGCGGTCGCGATGCCTGCATGAGGCCACGCATCCCGCGGAAAAGACCCGACCGATCTGGCGCAGTTTCACGGAACCGTGTAGAGCGGTTGCATGAGCACCAACAACGTCAACGTTGTCGTCCACCCCCTGGTCCAGCACAAGCTCTCCCTGATGCGGGAGAAGGACCGCTCGACCAAAAGCTTTCGGGAGATCCTGAACGAGATCGGGATGCTGCTCTGCTACGAGGTGACGCGCGACCTGCCGCTCGAGCTGGTCGAGATCGAGACGCCGATCGCACCGATGCAGGCGCCGAAGATCGCCGGCAAGAAGCTCACGCTGGCGCCGATCCTGCGCGCCGGCGTCGGCTTCCTCGACGGCATGCTGGCGCTGATGCCCTCGGCGCGCATCGCCCATATCGGGCTCTACCGCGATCCCGAAACATTGCAGGCCGTGGAATATTACTTCAAGGCGCCGCAGGACCTGTCCGACCGCACCGTGATCCTGATGGACCCGATGCTGGCGACCGGCAACTCGGCCTGCGCCGGCGCCTCCCTGCTCAAGGCGCGCGGTGCCCGTGACATTCGCTTCGTCTGCCTTTTGGCTGCTCCGGAGGGCATCGCACAGTTCCAGAGCGAACATCCCGACGTACCGGTCTGGACTGCTGCGGTCGACGAGCGGCTCAACGACCATGGCTACATCGTGCCGGGTCTGGGCGATGCCGGCGACCGGATGTTCGGCACCAAGTAGACAGGTTCATGCGATCAGGTTACTCCGGTTGGCATGTGCTCCAATGAATTTTTGCTGCAATCGCTGATCTGCACCGAGGCCGGCGCCGATCCCGCCTTCGTGTTCGACGGCACGCCGGTCTCGCGCGCGGAATTGTCTGTGAAGATCGACCAGAGCGCCGCCTGGCTTGCCGCGCAAGGCATCAGCAAGGGCGACGTGATCGCGGTCTGGCTGGTCAACCGGATCGAATGGGTCGCGCTGCTGTTTGCCGCCGCCCGATGCGGGGCGGTCGTCGCCGCCGTCAATACGCGCTACCGCAGCGCGGAAGTCGCGCACCTGCTCAAGGTGTCCGGCGCGAAGCTGATGGTAGTCGAGGCCGCGTTCCGCTCGATCGACTTTGCCGCGATCCTCACCGATGTCGCCAAGGCCGAGGTGCCAGCACTGCAGCGGATCGCGGTGGTCGGCGCGGACGCGATCCCCGCACGCTGGCCCTGTGCGCGCTTCGATGCCTTCGACAAGCCCTATCCGCCGGCGCCTCCGGCGCAAGACGACGCCGATCTGCCGGTGCTGCTCTACACCACATCAGGCACGACCAGGGGGCCAAAGCTGGTCGCGCATTCGCAGAGAACGCTGGCCACGCATGCTGCCTCCGTCGCCAAGGCGCTCCAGCTCTCGCCGCAGCGTCATTCGCTGCTGGCCATGCTGCCGTTCTGCGGCACTTTCGGCATGACCAGCCTGCTCGGCTTCATCGCGGCGGGCGCGACGATCTACGTTCTCGACGCCTTCGAGGCGGCGCCGGCGCTGAAGATCCTCAAAGACCATAGGATCACGCACGCCTTCGGCTCTGACGAGATGTTCCGCCGCATTCTGGCCCTCACCGACGCGCCGCGGCCGTTCCCGCACCTCGAAGTCTGCGGCTTCGCCGCGTTCCAGCCCGGCTGGCGCGAGCTTGCCGCGGAAGCCGAGGCGCGCGGCATGCCCCCGTTCGGCCTCTACGGCTCGAGCGAGATGCAGGCGCTGTTCTCGATCGGCCGTCTGGGCGATGCGTTTACCGACCGCATCGAAGGCGGCGGCTGGCCGATGTCCCCCGACGCCAGGGTTCGCGTACGCGATACCGAGACCGGCGAGCTTGCGGCGCAGGGCGTCTCCGGCGAGATCGAGATCAGCGCGCCGTCGTGCTTCCTCGGCTACTTCAACAATCCCGAAGCGACGCGCGAGGCGATCAGCGCCGACGGGTTCTTCCGCACCGGCGACATCGGCCGGCTGCGCGGCGACGGCTCCTTCGTTTACGAGACGCGCGCGGGCGATGCGATGCGGCTCGGCGGCTTCCTGGTCGCACCCGGTGAGATCGAGGACGAGCTCAAATCGTGCGCCGGGGTGGCGGACGCCCAGGTCGTCGCGGTCGATCTGAAGGGCCAGGCGCGCTGCGTCGCCTTCGTGATCCCATCCAGCGAGCCGCCACGGCAAGAGGCGCTGGTCGCGCGCCTGCGCGAACGGCTTGCCGGCTACAAGGTGCCGGCGCGGATCTATGTCGTGGACGCCTTCCCCGTCACCGACAGCGCCAACGGCGTGAAGATCCAGCGTGCCCGGCTTCGTGCCATGGCGATGGAGCGAATCGCGGTCGAATAGGCTGTCCTGTTTCAGATCCGTTCAGGCCCAGCGGCGAAGCTGTTAGCGCATGAAGGTACGCAGCCGAGCCGACAGCGCATCGCGGTGCTCTGGCGCTGCAATCGCGATCACCCGACGCGCGCGCTCGGCAAGACCGCAGCCGCGCAGCTCCGCAACGCCCCATTCGGTGATGATGGCGTCGACATCGGCGCGGGGCGTCGTCACCGTCTCGACATTGGCGACGATGCGGCTGGTCCCGTCGGATGCGGTCGCCGGCAAGGCGATGATAGCCCTGCCCCCGCGTGACGCATTGGCACCCCGCACGAAATCGAGCTGCCCGCCGATCGCGCCGATTGCGACGCCGTTCAGCGTCTCGGAATTCACGCTGCCATCGAGTCCGACCTGGAGCGCCGAGTTGATCGCGACCAGCCGGTTGATCCGCGCCAGCACGTTTTGACCGTGCGTGTAGGACGTCGGCCGCACCGCGACCGCCTTGTTCTCGTGCACGAAGCGATAGAGCCGGTTCGTCCCAATCACCTGGTTGGTGACGGTGATCCCTTCATCGATGCCCTTTTCCGCATTCGTCACCGCGCCGCGCTCGATCAGATCGACGACGGCATCGTTGATCAGGCCGGAATGAATGCCGAGATTGCGCGCATGGGACAGCGAGGAGAGGATCGCGTCCGGAATTCGGCCGACGCCGAACTGGAGCGTGCTGCCGTCGGCGATCAGGTTCGCCGCATGTGCAGCAATGCGCCGCGAGATGTCATCGAGCGGCGTCGAGGCCAATTCAACCGGCGGACGGCGAGCCGCAACGCGCACATGGATTGGCACATCTTCGGGCCATTCCGCCCCGAACGTAAAGGGCGCCTCCGGATTGATCTCGGCGATGACGAGGCGCGCACCGCGCGCGGCGTCGATGACATAGTCGTTGGAGAGGCTGGCGCTGAGCCGCCCCTCGGACTCCGCGAGCTGCACCAGAACGACAGCGGCCTTGTAACGGCGCGCGGCGAAGTCGGCACAGAAGGCGCTGTAATTGCTCGGGATCACATCGAGCCGCCCGGCTTTCGCGAGCCGCCGCGCATTGCCGATCACGCCATAGCTCAGGAACGAGACGCTCGGAGCGCACGATGCGGAAAACGTCTCCGAGAACACCGGCCCGACCATCATACGGAACGGCGGCAGATCCCCGGCCTGCGCCATCAGCGCTTCGGTCAAAGTGATAGGCTCCGCCGTCGCCTGCCCGCACACAACGAGATCGCCATCCCGGATCAGGCCGGAAAAGTCGATCGGCGCCGCGGGCTCAGGCATCGTCGCCTCAATCCATCGGCGCGAGGCGCGCGGAGGACTCGCCGAGGAGCGTTCGAAGCTCCGTCTTCACGATCTTGCCGTAGCTGTTCTTCGGGAGCTCGCCGGTGAGGTAATAATGCTTCGGCCGCTTGAAGCGCGCGATCCAGGCATTGCACATCTGGTCGAGTTCATCGCGTGTAACCGCCCTGCCCGCGACGGGAACGACGACCGCCACCACCTCCTCGCCCCATTCCGGATGCGGCCGGCCGATCACCGAGACCTCGGCGACGGCCTCATGCCGCAACAGCACCTCCTCGACCTCGCGCGGATAGATGTTGGTGCCGCCGGAGATGATGACGTCCTTGGAGCGATCCTTCAGCGTGAGGAAGCCATCGGCGTCGAAGGCGCCCATGTCGCCGGTATAGAGCCAGCCGTCGCGCAGCGTGGTCGCCGTGGCGTCCGGATTCTGCCAGTAGCCGGACATCACGGTATCGCCGCGCACGATGATCTCACCGATCTCATCAGGCGCAACGTCCCGGCCCGCTTCGTCGACGGTGCGCACCTGCACAACGGCTTGCGCGATCCCGACCGAGGCCAGGCGCTCCTCGTGGCGCGGGTGGCGAGCGTCGACATGCATGGATTTCGGCAGATAAGTGATGGTCATCGGCGTTTCGCCCTGACCGTAGATCTGCGCAAGCTTTGGTCCGAACACACTGAGCGCGGCCTTGCAATCGGCGACATACATGGGACCGCCGCCATAGATGATCGTCTTCAGCCCCGGCGCGGTTGCGCCCCCGGCTTCTGCGGCGACCGTCAGGCGCCGCACCATGGTCGGCGCGGCGAAGAAGGAGATGCCGTCGCGCTTCGCGGTCAGCTCCAGAATCTCGTCCGGCTCGAAGCGGCCGCTCTCCGGAATGATCTGCGCGCCCATGCCGAGCACATGCGGCACCATATAGAGGCCGGAGCCGTGCGACATCGGCGCGGCGTGCAGCAGCGCCTCACTGGGCACGACCGGATTGATCTCGGCGAGATAGTTCAGCGACATCGCAAGCAGATTGCGATGGCTCAGCACCGCGCCCTTGGGGCGGCCGGTGGTGCCGCTGGTGTAGAAGATCCAGGCTGGATCGGTGATCGCGACATCCGCGATGGCAATGCCCTCGGCCTTCGCCAGGCCGCGATGTTCGGCCGAGCCGATCTCGACGATGCGCGGCTTGGCCGTGCCGAGCGCCAGAGCGTCCGAAGCGACGCTCGCCATGTCCTCGGTGACGAACACGACCGCGGCAGCGGAATTGTCGAGGATGAACGCGACCTCGCGCGGATGCAGTTTTGCGTTGATGGGCACCGCGACCAGCCCGGCGTGCCAGCAGGCATAGAGACAGGCGACATAGTCTGGCGCGTTCTTCATCAGCAACGCAACGCGATCGCCCTTGGCAAGGCCAAGGCGCTGCTGCAGCGACGCAGCCAGCGAGGCCACAGTCGCGGCGAGCCGCCCGTAATCGGCGACCGGCGTCAATCCCTTGAACAGCGCCGGCGCGGACGCGTCGGCCTTCGCGGCACGCAGGAGATGATGAGCGAGGTTCATGGGCGATCCTGCCGAACTATCCGCGCGCGAGCCTAGTACGACTTCGCCAGTCCGAGCACCTTTTCCGCAATGAAGCTGAGCGCGAGCTGCGGGCTGACCGGCGCGATGCGCGGGATCAGGACTTCGCGCAGGTAACGCTCGACATGGAACTCCTTGGCGTAGCCGAAGCCGCCATGGGTCATCACGGCCTGCTCGCAGGCGGAGAAGCCGGCCTCGCCAGCCAGATACTTCGCGGCATTGGCCGCGGCGCCGCACGGCATGCCCTTGTCGTATTGCCACGCCGCCGACATCACCATCAGCCAAGCGGCCTCGAGCTCGACCCAGTTCACCGCGAGCGGATGCTGGATGCCCTGGTTCTTGCCGATCGGGCGATTGAACACGGTTCGCGTCTTGGCGTATTCGGTCGCGCGCGACAGCGCGAGCTTGCCGAGGCCGACGGCTTCCGCCGCGATCAGGATGCGCTCGGGGTTCATGCCTTCGAGGATGTACTGAAAGCCTTTGCCCTCTTCGCCGATCCGGTCTTCCATCGGGATCTCGAAGTCCTCGAAGAACAGCTCGTTGGAATCGACGATCTTGCGGCCCATCTTCTCGATCTCGTGGACCTTGATCTTCTTGCGGTCGAAATCGGTATAGAACAGGCTGAGGCCATGGGTGGGCGAACGCACCTCCTCAAGCGGCGTGGTGCGCGCCAGCAGCAGGATCTTGTGCGCGACCTGCGCGGTCGAGATCCACACTTTCTGGCCGTTGACGATGTAGCGGTCGTTCTTGGCGACCGCACGGGTCTTGAGCTGGGTGGTGTTGAGGCCGGTATTGGGCTCGGTGACGGCAAAGCAGGCCTTCTCGCGGCCCTCGACCATCGGCGGCAGCATGCGCTTGCGCTGCTCCTCGGTGCCGAACACGACCACGGGATTGAGGCCGAACACGTTGATGTGCACCGCGGATGCGCCGGACATGCCGGCACCGGATTCCGCGATCGTGCGCATCATGATCGCAGCTTCGGTGATACCGAGGCCGGAGCCGCCATAGGCTTCCGGCACGCAGATGCCGAGCCAGCCGGCATCGGCCAGCGCCTTGTGGAAGTCGTGTGGGAAGCCGCCGTCGTGATCCTTTTTCAGCCAGTAGGCATCGGGAAAGCCCTCGCAGATCTTTGCGATGGCGTCGCGAATGGCTTCCTGCTGATCGGTGAGCGCGAAGTCCATGTTGTTGATCTCCTTGCTTGGAGCCGCGGCGGCCCGGACGTGCTAGCGCCCCATCTGCGAGGGCAGCCAGAGGATGATACTCGGAAACGCCACCAGGATCGCGATTGCGATCAGGTGGGCGATGAAGTGCGGGAAGGTGCCGTGGAACACTTCCGCCACCGGCCGCTTGGCGTAGCGGGCGACGATGAAGCAGTTCAGCCCGACCGGCGGCGTGATCATGCCGACCTCCGCGGTGACGATCTTGATGACGCCGAACCAGATCGGATCGAAGCCGAGCGTCTTGATCAAGGGCAGCACGATCGGCACGGTCAGCACCAGGATCGCGATCTGGTCCATGAACGAGCCGAGCACGATGTAGCCGCACAGGATCAGCGTGATGATCACCCAGCGCGAGGCCGGCAAGCTGCCGATCCAGGCGACGAGGTCCTGCGTCACATGCGTCAGCGTGAAGAAGTAGCCGAAGATCGAGGCGCCGACCAGGATCATGATGATCATGCAGGTGCCGTGGCAGGCGCGCAGCAGCGTCTTGTAGAGCGACGACGGCGTGATCTTGCCCTTGACGATCGCGAGCAGGAAGGCACCGAACGCGCCGAAAGCAGAAGCTTCCGTCGGGGTCGCGACGCCGAGATAGATCGTTCCCGTCACGATCGAGAACAGCACCACCATCGGCGAAACCTGCCACAGCAGCGCGAACTTCTCGCGCCACGGCACTGATTTCGCGGCCGGCGCGCGCGAGGGATCCTGCCAGACCAGGAAGTAGATCGTGGCCATGATGGTGATGGTAACGAGGATCGCGGGGATGATGCCGCTGATCAGCAGCTTGCCGATGTTCACCTCGGCGAGCAGGCCGAAGATGACGAGCGCGACGCTCGTCGGCAGCAGCATCGACAGCGTGCCCGATATCGCGACCACGCCCGCGGCCATCTTCGGCTCATAGCCCTGGCGAATCATCGCCGGAAGGCTGGTCGAGGACAGCGTCGCGGCGGAGGCCGTCGAGGTGCCGCAGATCGCGCCGAAGCCGGCGCCGGCAAGCGCGGTTGCCATGCCGAGACCGCCGGGAATGCGGCCGACCCAGGCCGAAGCCGTCTTGAACAGATCATCCGCGACGCCCGACAGCAGCACGAGATCCGCCATCAGGAGGAACATCGGGATGGTGATCAGTTCGTACGCGGAGACGGTCGAGAGCGGCGCGGTCTGCAGGATGCCGAACAGTGTGGACCATCCGCCCACCATGACGAGACCGACCGAACCGGCAAAGGCCATGGCGAAGCCGACGGGCGTGCCGAGCGCAAGCAGGCCGAACAGCAGGGCGAGAACGATGAAAGGTGTCATGGATGCCTGCCGTTACTCGAAGCTTCGTGCTTCGCCGACGCCGGTGACCGGCGGCAGCGGATAGAGGTCGCGCCCGCTGACGAGGCTCAGCACATTGCCGACGAGCTGCAGAGCCAGCCGCAGCACCAACACGCCGCAGCCGAACGGGACCAGCGCCGCCGAGATCCAGGTCGGCCACGGAATCGCGCCGGAGAGGACGTCGTGCTGCTCATAATTCTCCAGCGCGCGCTCGAATCCGACCTTGCAGATCAGGACGAACACGAACAGGCCGGCAAGCGCGGTGACGATCTCGGACAGCCGCCGCCCGGCCGGCGAGAAGCGCGACAGGAGGATGTCGACGCCGACATGCGCATGCTCGCGCAAGCCGTCCGAGAGCGTGAAGAAGAATACGCCGGCGAGGAGATAGAGCCCGATCAGGTCATAAGTGAAAGAGAACGGACGGTTGAGCGCGTAGCGCATGAACACGTCGGTCACCACCAGCAGCATGATCACGAACAGGAACACCACCGCGACCACCGTCAGCGCGCGTTCCAGCGCGCCGAGCACATCTCCTGCTCGTTTGATCACCTCTGCCGTCTCCTTCTTCTATGCCGGCTGACGATTACTTGGTGCCGCCGGCGGCGAGCAGGCCTTCGAACTCCTTGAGCGCGGCGGACGCCTGCTTGCCGCGGCTGTCGAGACCGCTGGCCCATTCCTGGCCGACGCCCTTGAGCTTGTCCTTCATCTCGGCGCGGGTCGCTTCGGGCAGCGGATCGAAGCTGACGCCTTCGTGCTGCATCTGCTTCTTGGTGACTTCGCCTTCCTTGTCGACGTCGGCGCAGGCCTTCGGCGTGATTGCTTCCGAGGCCTCGTCCATCGCCTTCTTCACATCGTCGGGCAGCTTGTTCCAGACCGACTGGTTGATGGAATAGGCAACGATGAAGCTGCCGAAGCTGACGCCTTCGGTGGCGTGCTTGACCAGCTTGTCGAGGCCGTAGGACACGACGCTGTCGAGCGGAAACAGCAGGCCGTCCATCGTGCCGCGCGACAGCGACTCATAGGCATCGGGCGCGGCCATGCGCACCGGCACGGCATTGAGCGCACGCAGCGTCAGATCCTGCGCGCCGCCGGTGGTGCGCAGCTTCAGGCCCTGCATGTCCTTGGTCGTTTCCACCTTCGACTTGACGGTCCACACCTGATAGGGCGGCAGCACGACGGCCATCAGCAGCTTGATCTTGTTCGGCGCATATTCCTGCTTGGCCAAAACGCCTTCGCGCGCCGTCTTCCAATAGGCGAGCGTGCCCTGGCAGCTGGTCTGGAATGAGCCCGGCAATTGCGCGACTTCCGACAGCGGCATCTTGTCGGAGACATAGGACGGTCCGATGTAGCCGATGTCGACCACGCCCGACTGGGTCAGCCGCAGCATGTCAGCCGCCTTGCCGATCTGCTGGTTCGGATAATAGGTGAAGGTCACCGCACCATTGGTGCGCTTGGTGACGTCGTCCATCCACGGCTTCAGCATCAGGCGGACGAGATAATGACCGGCGGGGAAGGAGTCGGCGACCTTCAGCTCCAGCGCCTGCGCCTGCAGCGTCGAGACCGGCAGCGAGAAAGCCAACGCCGCGGCAGCCCAGACCAGATTCTTCTTCATGTCGTTCTCCTTGACGCGTCCCCGTGCCGAAGGCAGCAGCCGATTGCTGCCGCGCCGTCCGGCCCTCGCTCCACTTCTTTGAGGAAGATGTACATATACGTGAATTTATCTGTCAAGAATATGAATGATGCATGGAGCCATGCACTCCGAGACGGACACGTTGAATTGACACCGTCGTTTTATGAACTCAAAATCCACCTATATGAATTTATCCAACGGGGATCCATGGGACCGCTCGCCGGCTTCACCATTCTCGACCTGACCTCCGTGCTGATGGGCCCCTACGGCACCCAGGTGCTGGCGGACATGGGCGCCGACGTCATCAAGGTCGAAAGCCCCGAGGGCGACATCGTCCGCCAGATCGGTCCCGGCCGCGCGCCCGGCATGGGCGGAATGTTCAACAACGTCAATCGCGGCAAGCGCAGCATCGTTCTCGATCTCAAGACGCCAGGCGGGCGCGATGCGCTGCTGCGGCTGGCGAAACGCGCCAACGCGCTCGTCTATAATGTGCGCCCGCAGGCGATGGCGCGGCTCGGTCTCGACTACGAGACGCTCGTCGCGATCAATCCCGCCCTCGTTTATGTCGGCGCGTTCGGCTACGGCCAGTCCGGCCCCTATGCCGCAAAGCCCGCCTACGACGACCTGATCCAGGGCGCCGCCGCCATTCCAACCCTGCTCGCGGCCGCCGGCGACGGCACGCCGCGCTACGTCCCCGTCACCATCGCCGACCGCATCGTCGGCCTGATGATGGTGAACGCGATCATGGGCGGGCTGATGCATCAGCAGCGCACCGGCATCGGCCAGCGCATCGACGTGCCGATGTTTGAATCGATGACCGAGTTCGTGCTGATCGATCATCTGGGCGGGCTGACCTACGATCCACCGCTCGATCATGGCGGCTACGCCCGTCTGCTCTCGCGCTACCGCCGCCCCTACAAGACCAGCGACGGCTATCTCTGCGTGCTCATCTACAACGACAAGCACTGGCGCAGCTTCTTCGAGGCGATCGGCCGGCCGGAATTTTTGCAGCAGCCGCGCTTTGCCAACCACGCCGCGCGCACGAAGCACATCAACGAGATTTACGAGGAAATCGGCCACATCTTCCTGACGCGCACGACGGCTGAATGGCGTGACCTGCTGGAGCGTGCCGACATTCCGGTGATGCCGATGCATACGCTGGAGACGATCCTGGAGGATCCGCACCTCGAGGCGATCGACTTCTTCACGACGGTGGATCACCCCGTCGAGGGCCGCATCCGCCAGATGCGCGTGCCCTCCACCTGGAGCGTGACCCAGCCGGAAGCCGCCGGCCCGGCGCCGACGCTCGGCCAGCATGGCCGCGACATTTTGCGCGAGGCCGGCCTCACGGCCGACGAGATCGAACGGCTCGCAGAGCAGAAGGCAGTTCACCTGGCGGCGCCGCCCTAAGGGCAGCGCCGGCCAAATCGCAGGACATAGGGAGGAAACCGCGATGGCCGGACTTTATTTCGAAGACTTTTCCGTGGGACAGGAGTTCAGGCATCCGCTGACCAGGACCGTCACGGAAATGGACAACACCATGTTCAGCCTGCTGACGCTCAATCCGCAGCCGCTACACATTGACGCGCATTTCTCGGAAAAGACCGAGTTCGGCCAGCGCATTTTCAACAGCCTTTACACCCTCGGCATCATGATCGGCATGACGGTCTATGATACGACCCTGGGGACAACCGTCGCCAATCTCGGCATGACCGACGTTACCTTTCCAAAGCCGGTCTTCCATGGCGACACCTTGCGGGCGACGACGAAGGTGCTTTCGTTGAGGGAATCCAAATCGCGCCCCAAGGCGGGCATCGTTGAGTTCGAGCACCACGCCTTGAACCAGAACGACGAGATCGTCGGCAAATGCCGCCGCATGGCGATGATGCACAAGAGGCCGGTCTGATGCGTTCGATGCTGTTCGTGCCGGGCGATTCCCCGCGCAAATTCGAGAAGGCGAGCGAAGGCAACGCCGACGCGCTGATCATTGACGTCGAGGATTCCGTCGTCACCGAGAAGAAGGCCGAGGCGCGCACGCTGACGCTCGCCATGCTGAAGGGCCGTCGCGGCCCGCACCAGCTCTATGTCCGCGTCAACGCGCTCGACACCGGCATGACCCTCACGGATCTCGCCGCGGTGATGCCGGGCAAGCCCGACGGCATCGTGCTGCCGAAATCGCAAGGCGGCGACGATGTGCGGCAGGTTGCGACCTGGCTCGAAGCTTTTGAGGCGGCAGCGGGCACCATTGTCGGCTCGACCCGCATCGTATGCGTCGCCACCGAAACCGCCGGTTCGATCTTCGGGCTCGGCAGCTACAAGGGCTGCTCGCCTCGCCTCGCGGGTCTGATGTGGGGGGCGGAAGATCTTTCGGCCTCGCTCGGCGCTACCGAGAAGTCATCTGGCGGCGTGTTTCACAGCCCCTATCGTCTGGCTCGCGATCTCTGCCTGATGGCGGCGGCCGCAGCCGAGGTCGCGCCGATCGACACCGTGTATACCGACATCGACAATCTGGCGGGACTGGAGCAGGAAACGCGTGCCGCGCGGCGCGACGGCTTTTCGGCGAAGGCGCTGATCCATCCAAAACATGTCGACGTCGTCAATGCCGCATTCGATCCGACGGAGGCCGAGCGCACATGGGCGGAGAAGGTGATCGCCGCGTTCGCAAGCAATCCGAATTCCGGCACGCTGCGCCTCGACGGCATGATGATCGACAAGCCGCATCTTCGCGCCGCGAAGAAGATCCTCGGCCAGCCATAGGGGACAGCACGTCGCGACAGACGGGATCCGATCATGATCGTTCGCCAAGCCGCAAACGTCCTGGAGATCATGGAATTCTTCGCGCAAACGAGGAAGCCGGCGACGCTTGCAGAGATCGCCGATCATTTCGGCTGGCCGCGCTCGTCGACCTTCAACCTGCTCGCGACGCTCTCGGAGAAGGGCTATCTCTATGAGCCGCGGCCGCGGGCCGGCTTCTATCCGACGCCGCGCTGGCTGGCGATGGCGCGGATGATCTCCGAGGTCGAGCCGCTGCCGCCCTGGACGCACACGCTGATTGCCGACCTCTCCGCCGAGACCGGCGAGACGGCATCCATCGTGGCGCCGGCCGGCGTGATGGCGGTGTTCATCGACGTCGTCGAGTCCAAGGCCGCGATCCGCTATTTCGCGAACATCGGCCACCGCGTGCCGATCCACGCCACCGCGAGCGGCCGCGCGCTACTGCTGCAATATTCGCCGGAAGAGCGTGACTCCGTCTACCGCAAGATCGAGTTCAAGCAGTACGGCCCGTCGACGCCGATCAGTATCGAGGCGGTCGAGACCGAGCTGCGCAATTCGATCGCGCGCGGCTATTGTCAGAGCTTTGCCGACTACAGCCGCGACCTCGCCGGCGCCGCGATCCCGCTGCCGATCGGCGACCGTCGTCTCTCCGTCGTCGTCGCCGGTCCGGAATTCCGCATCGGCCCGAAGGTGCCGGAGGTAGCGGCGCTGATTGCGCGAACGGTGGATCGGCTCAGGCCGAAGACTGCGGCGCAGGACGCGATGAAGTTAAGCTGAAATGCCCGTCGCACGGGCAGTGCGCTCCCTCGCCCCGTTCTTACGGGGAGAGGGTTGGGGTGAGTGGCTGTCGCCGCGATCGCGGTGAGAATTGGACTCACTGGAGGTGCCCCTTCACCCGGATCACATCTGCGATGCAATCCGACCTCTCCCCGCACCGCCTTCGCTACTAAAGCTTCGGCAGACAAGCGCGGGGAGCGATAGGACAGTCAGACGATCTTGATTGACATGTCCGGCAGGCCCTCGAGCTTGCACAGGAGCACGTCGCCCTTCACCACGGGGCCGACATTCTCCGGTGTACCGGAATAGATGATGTCGCCGGCCTTCAGCTCGAACGCTTCCGACAGCTTTGCGATCTGCTCGGCGACGCTCCAGATCATCTTGCTGAGATCCGAGCTCTGCTTCACCGTGCCGTTGATCGCCAGCGAGATCGCGCCCTTCTCGAAATGACCGGTCTTGCTGGCCGGGTGGATCGGGCCGATCACCGCGGCGTGGTCAAAGCTCTTGCCGATCTCCCAGGGCTTTTTCTCCGCGGCCATGCCGTTCTGGAGATCGCGCCGGGTCATGTCGAGGCCGAGCGCGTAGCCATAGACTTGGTCGAGCGCCTTCTCGGCCGGGATGTTGGTGCCGCCGGATTTCAGCGCAGCGACCAGCTCGACCTCATGATGATAGTTCTTGGTCAGCGACGGATAGGGATGGTCGGCAACCTCGCCGATCGCGACGTTCTGGATCGCATCGGTCGGCTTCTGGAAGAAGAACGGCGGCTCGCGATTCGGATCCGAGCCGCGCTCGATCGCGTGCGCGGCATAGTTGCGGCCGATGCAGTAGATGCGGCGGACCTGGAACACTTGGCTTTCGCCGACGATCGGGATCGTGACCATCGGCACCGGGAAGATCGGCTTCGGTCCAGCCTGCGCTGCGGCCGGCGTCGTTTCCGCGATGCCCGCCGCGGTCATCGCGGCTGCGGCGGTGAGCACGTCACGTCGAGAGGTTCTTCTCATGTCCTGTTCCGTTAGCTTGCCCGCTGATTTTCAGCTCACTATTCATAATTCATAGGGTGAAACGCTCAATGGGCCAATGGTTCTGGCCGCATCTGTACCTTGTAGACTTTGGGCGAAGCCTCCTTGCCGCCCTCTCCATGGAAGCTCGCCCGTGTTCCCGTCGTGCTCCACAGGCCGCGTCCTTTCCAGCCGGTGTCCGGATTGTCGATCCGGCCGTCGACATTCTTGGTGAAGAAACCGAGCGGGTATGGATTGCGCATATTCACGAACTCGCCGTTGACCAGTGCAAGCAGCGACTCGCTGCCATTGGCGCTTGCGATCGGCACGTTCGCACCGAGACCGAACGTATTGTAGCGGTCCACCCAGACATAATAGGCATGGTTTGCACTGCCGGCGGCGTCGAGTCCCTTGAACTGCGGTCCGGGCATGCGCCAGGTCTTCCAACCCTCCGGACACTGCTTGCCGTCCGCAGTCGTCGGACCGTTGAGGGGCCCTTTGCAGAGCTTGCGGTCGAAGCTCGCGAGATGCCCACTCGACAATACCGTCCACACCACACCGTCCAGCCCGATGTCGAGGCCGCGCGGGCCGAACGTACCCTCCGGCGGCTGATACACTTCCGACAGCGCGGTCTTGGCCGGGTCTGGCCCGGGCATCACGCGAATGATGTAGCCGGGCTGGTCGATGCGGGAAAACCCGCGATCCATCGCCTGGCCCCAGATCGAATCGTCGACCGGGCTCGGCATGATTCCGTAGAAGGACGCCGCAATGCGCTTGTCCTTGGCCGGATCGACGGGGTCCTTGTGCTCGACATAGGCATCTCGCTTGCCGTTGCCGTTGGTATCGATGATCAGCGGCGTCCAGCCTTGCGATTTCACGTCGTCAAGCGTCTCGCGGTATTGCTTCGTGTTGAGCCAGCCGACTACGCCGCCGCCAAGACCGGGACCGCCGGAGCTGGTCCACAGCGTCTGGTTGGCATCGTCATCGAAGTAGAGATGATGGGTCGTGAAGCAGGTGTTGATCAGGTCCCATTTTCCCGTCGCGGGGTCGAAGCGCGACAACTGGCGCAACGACGTCGCCTGCGGCGCCACCTTTGCTGACGGCAGATCCGAGCGCTGCTTGCAGTAGTCGGGATTTGCCGGCGGGCGCAGGCGCGCCGTGAACCAGACCTTGCCCTGTTCGTCCATCATCACGTTGTGGATGCTGGTGTGCCCATCCCAGATCGGTTCGTCACCCCAATAGGCCGACGGTCCCCGCGGAGCATCTGTCGACGACGGCGTGTTCGGATCGAGATAGGGATGCTTGATGGTGCCGGCGACGTTCTTGACGGGATCGAGGGTCGGCACGAGATCCGAGCTCTCTTCCGACGATCCGTAGATCAGGCCGTTGGCGTTGACGCGCGGGTTGCGCTTGTCGGTCGAGATCGCATCATGCTGATAGCGTGTGGGCGCCGCCCAGTCCCACATCGTGAACACGACGTTGCGCTCGATGCCCTTGGGCCGTTCGGGCTTGTCGAAAGGCAATTCACCGGCTGCGATGCGGTCGGTCCATTTCGAGAACAGGTCGTAGACCTTCTCCGGCCCCATGCTGGCCAGCACCGTCGCCATGTATTCCTGGGCCTGGCCCGCCTGGGTGCGGACCGCCCACGCGGTGCGGGAATCGTTGCCCTCGGTGAACACCTTCGGGATCTCGCGGATGCCGCGCGTACCGAGCGCGTGGCAGGACTGGCACATGTTCTTGACCGTATCGACCCACTGGGCCTGCGACTTCATGGTCTCCGGCATCTTGTTGCCCTTGTCGCCGGTGCCGGGAAATTCCTCGAGCCTGGGGATGTCGAGCATCGAGTACCAGTACATGCCCGGATAGTTCTGCGCGTCCTGCTTGCGCGAGGCCGCGACGGCCTTGAAGTCCAGCACCTTACCGGGACGTGCGTCCTGTTGCGCCGTGTCTTGCAGGCCGTAGCCACGCACCCAGACCTTATAGTTGGCGGCGGGAAGTTCCGGGATGACGAAGCGGCCCTGATCGTCGGTCACCACGACCTTCGCGTATTTTGTCGGCAGGTCCCTGGTCTCGGCGATCACCCAGACTCCGGCCTCCACGCCCTTGTCGCTGATCACCTGTCCGCCGATGTCGTTGGCGGATATCTCGACAGTCGCCGCCATCGCAACGCCGGCGTGCAGCAGCGCGGTTGCGCCGAGAGAGCCGGCAATCATTCGCCTCAAGCTCATCGCTCCCTGCCTTTCGTTCTATTCGTCGTCCGAGCCTCTTGGCGGGCCTATTCGGACTCGTCTCCTATGTTTTTACGCGATCGAAGAACTCGCGAACCTTCCGCGCACAGACATCCGGATCCGTTGCGGCAACGTGATAGGAATCGCCGGGCAACACTTCGAGCTTCGAGCCCGGAATCGTCTGCTGCCAGGCCTTCACGGAATCGACGCTGCCGAGCCCGGATCCGGTCGTGGTAATGACGAGCGTCGGGCGCTTGATGGCCGGCAGCTCGCCGGTGACATCGACCGTCGGTACCATCTGCAGGAACGCTTCGAGCGTCGAAGCCTTGGTCTTCGACATCAGCCCGATCCACCAGTCGATCGCCGGCGGCGGCAGCGACGAACCGAGCCGGCCCGCCGTGGTCTCGCGCACCCAGGCCTCGACGCCCTGCTCGCGGATCTGCTTGCGCCAGGTCGGCGCCCGCTGGTCGAACGAGGTGAGCGAGGCCGGCGCGCCGACAGCGGCGACCGCAATCACACGATCCGGGTGCTTTGCCGTGAGATGCATCGCCAGCGTGCCGCCGATCTTGCCGCCGACCAGGAAAACGCGGTCGAGCTTCATTGCGTCGAGCAGCCGGATGATATCATCGCCAAGGCCGGCGAAGCGATAAACATAGTCGCCCTGCATCGGCGTCGAATCGCCATAGCCGCGTAAGTCAGGGCGCACCACGAGATGATGCGTGGCGAAATACGGCACCCAGCGCCGGAACGCTTCGCCGCTCTCCGCGAGCCCATGCAGCATGACGACCGGCGGTCTGGTGTCCCACGGCAGCAGATAGTCGTCGATGCGAACCGCAAGCTCGCAATCGTCGCTGACACCGATTTTCCGCAGTTCGCTGGCCATCAGATACACCTTGTTCCGCCGCCATCGATATTGATGCAGGTACCAGTAATGAAGGATGCGCGATCTGAACAGAGGAACGCGACGAGGCCGGACACCTCATGGGGCTCCCCGACGCGCCCAAGCGGCACCGAGGCGATGGCGGCCGCATTCGCGGCACCTCGATCCTGACCTGCGATCGCAGCGCCCTGCGACACCAGACTGTCCCAGCGATCGGTCTGCACCGGACCAGGATTGACGCCGGTGACCAGCACATTGTCCGGCGCACATTCCTCGGCGAGCGCCAGCGTGAAGTTCAGAAGCGCCGCGTTGACCGCGCCGCCCGCCATGTAGGCTGCGCGCGGCTGATGCCCGCTGCGGCCGATGATGTTGATGACGCGACCCCAACGGCGGTCGCGCATTTCGGGCAGGACATTGCGCGCGCAGCGCATGTAGCCGAGCAGCTTCAGCTCGATCGACTTTGCCCAGGTCGCATCGGGCGTCTCCGCGATCCGGCCCATCGGCGATGCGCCGGCATTGTTGACGAGGATGTCGATGCGGCCGAACGCCTCGCGCGCGGTGTCCATTGCGCGGGCGATGTCGTCGGGCTTGGTCATGTCACCGGCGCAGGCGATTACGCGCCGGCCGGTATCCCGTGACATATCCTTCGCAGCCGCTGCGAGCCGCTCCGCGTCGCGCGCGACGATCACGACGTTGGCCTGCTCGCGCGCGAGCTCGACAGCGATCGCATGGCCGATGCCGATGCTGCCGCCGGTAATGACGGCAACCTTGCCGCCCAGGTTCAGATCCACGGCGCGCCCCTAATCCACCGTGGCGCCGGAGGCCTTGATGATCTTGCCCCACTTCGCGGTTTCGTCCGTCATGAATTGACCGAACGCGGCACCGAAAACCGTGCCGGGCTCTGCGCCAAGCTCGGCAAGCCGCTTCTTGACGTCCGGCATCTTCAGAATGGTCTCGAGCTCACCGCTCAGCTTGGCGAGCGCAGGCTGGGGCGTCTTCGCCGGCGCCACCAGTCCAAACCAGGACGAGGCCTCGAAGCCGGGAACGGTATCGGCCACCGTCGGCACGTCGGGCAGCGCATCCGCGCGCTTGGCGCCCGCGACCGCGATCGCATTGATGACCTTGCCCTGCACCTGAGGCAGCACCGCCGGCATGTTGTCGAACATGAAGGGGATCTGGCCCCCGAGCAGGTCGTTCATCGCCGGCGCCGCGCCGCGATAGGGCACGTGCACGATGTCGATGCCGGACATGCTCTTGAGCAGCTCGCCCGCCAGATGATTGGTCGAACCGATGCCCGACGAGCCGAAATTCAGCGAGCCCGGCTTGGCCTTGGCGAGCGCGATCAGCTCGCCCACGTTCTTGGCGGGCACTGACGGATTGACGACCAGGACCATCGGCACCGAAGCTATCAACCCCACCGGCGCGAAGGCTTTGGCCGGATCGAACGGCAGTTTCTTGTAGAGGGCGCCATTGATGGTCAGTGGCGGCGGCGCCGTCAGCAGCAAGGTGTAGCCGTCGGCCTCGGCGCTCGCGACCGCCTCGGCACCGAGATTGCCGCCGGCGCCGCCGCGATTCTCCACGAGGAAGGTCTGTCCGCTGCGCTCGGTCAGCTTCTGCGCAATGAGGCGGGCGATGATGTCGTTGGACCCGCCGGCCGGGAACGGCACGATGATCTTGACGGAACGGGAGGGGTAATCCTGCGCTACGGCGGAGCCGCAGAACAGAACAGCCGCGCAGGCGGCCAGAAAGGAGCGACGGACAACCCCACGCATCAACATTTTCCTCGATGTCTTGATATTGTTCGATTGAACATGCGGCCAGCATTGACCTCAACTTTCCGACGTCGTCAAGCCGTTCGGGGTTGTCGATCTGATCGATCAGATTCTCGGTCACTGCATAGCATCGGCGCGATCAGGTCTCGCATCTTCGCCGCCGCCGCTTCCGTGCTCAGCGGGTTTTCCTCGGTGCACGGCGCGTATTTGGGAAGTGCTCGACTTTCCTGCCATCGGTCAATGTCACTTCGACGACAGCGCGGTGGCCGGATCCATCAGCGCTTGTCGCCGGCCAGCGTCACCTTGACGCGCTGTTCGAGAATTCGCGCGATGAAGAGACGATGAATGCCGTCGAGCACATCGTTGACGCCGGTCAGGCGGACCTTAACCATGTCGAACGCCATCACGCCGTTGCGGACGCCCATGCCCTTTTTCTCTCCTCCCCGATCAGACTTGTAAAAAATTCGCCACATAAACGCGGCTAATGGTTCGAGCCGATGCATCAGCTCTTGGCGGCGCAAAAGAAGGCATCAGGGCGTGCATACAAGCAAGCGCGACCGACGGTGCAGGCCGTTACGCGCGGCCGCGGTGACGACGATCGCGCTGCTCGTAGCCGCAACATCATGCGCGGCGCTCGCCGAGGATGTCTCCATCGCGCCGGCGACGTTGAAGGCGACCGGCACCGTCGACGCGCGCTTTCAATCCTACAACATCGAGATGGTGGAGGTGACCGGCGGATGGTTCTGGAAGCCGTATCGGCGCGACGTACGCACCTTCGATACGCGCGATCGTTACAGCTACAGACCGCCGATCGATCTCGCCAACGCGCGTCTGCGCATGCTCGCAGCCGCCCTGTCACCCGCCTATATGCGGGTGAGCGGGACCTGGGCCAATGCGACGTACTTCGCCGACGTGGAAACTCCTCCCGCAAAACCGCCGGCGGGATTCAATTCCGCGCTCAGCCGCGGGCAATGGCGCGGCGTCGTCGATTTCGCCCGCGCGGTCGACGCGGAGATCGTTACCTCCTTCGCCGTCAGTCCCGGCAGCCGCGACAAAGACGGCACATGGCGGCCGGATCAGGCGCAGCGCCTGATCGATTTCACACATTCGCTCGGCGGCCACATTGCAGCTGCCGAATTCATGAACGAGCCTACGCTTGCGGCCGATAATGGCGCACCGCCGGGATACGACGCGAAGACCTATGGCCGAGACTTCAGGATCTTTCGCGCCTGGATGCAGCGCGCCGCGCCGGAGACGCTGATCGTCGGCCCGTCCTCCATCGGCGACACCGCCTTCCCGTCCGCATCAGGCATCACCACGCGCGATCTGCTGGCCGCATCCGGTCGCGGCCTCGATCGATTCTCCTATCATCACTACAACACGCTCTCGCCGCGCTGCGGTGGCCGCGATGATCCGGCGCAGGCGATCAAGGAGCAATGGCTTGCCCGCACTGATGCGACGCTCGCGATCTACCGGGTTTTGCGTGACGCGTACGAGCCGGCCAAGCCGATCTGGCTGACAGAAACGGCGGACGCGGCCTGCGGCGGCAATCGCTGGGACAAGACGTTTCTCGACACCTTCCGCTATCTCGACCAGCTCGGACGCCTCGCGAGAGCCGGCGTCCAGGTGGTGATGCACAACACGCTCGCCGCCAGTGACTACGGCCTGCTCGACGAAAAGACCTTTCAGCCTCGCCCGAATTACTGGGCCGCGCTGCTCTGGCATCGGATGATGGGACCGACCGTGCTCGACGCGGGCGCAGCCTCGGCACCCGAGCTCCACATCTATGCGCATTGCCATCCGCAGCTGCGCGGCGCTGTCGCGTTGCTCGCGATCAATATCTCGCGCGACGTTTCGCACTCGCTCGTGCTACCGCTTCCATCGGAGCGCTACACGCTGGGTGCGGCTCGGCTTCAAGGTGCTGCGGTCCAGTTGAACGGCCGCACGCTTGCGCTGGCGGCCGGCGATCGATTACCTGACATCATCGGTCGCCCGACGGCGACCGGCGCGGTTCGCCTCGCGCCTGCGACGGTCACCTTCCTCGTGATCCCCGGCGCCGCGAACCCAGCGTGCCCATAGCGCTGCTCACGATCTGAGCGCGTCGCGCGCCGTCTCCGGCGCCATCAGCGTCGAGACGATCGTGATCACCGAGAGCGCGATGATGTAGAGCGACACCGCCCAGTAAGAGCCGGCCCATGCGAGCAGTGCCGTTGCGATCAGCGGCGAGAAGCCGCCGCTGAGTGCGGCCGCGACATTGGCCCCGAGCGACGCGCCGCTGTAGCGCACCCGGGTGCGGAACAATTCCGGCATGAACGCCGCTTTCGGCCCGAACAAGAGCGCATGCGTCAGCGTCATGGTCACGACGAGGGCAAGCGTGATCAGCGCCGGCTCCCTGGTGTCGAGGAACCAGAACAGCGGAAACGCCAGCGCCACCGAGAACACGCCGCCGGCGAGATACAGCGCCTTGCGGCCGAAGATGTCGGAGAGCCAGCCGGCGAGTGGCAACGTCGCGAACTCGACGATCGCGGCATAGACCACCGCATTCAGGATCACTTGGCGCGGCAGGCCGAGCTTTGTCGTGGCGTAGACCACGGTGAAGACGGTGAGGAGATAAGCGAGCCCGACTTCCGACACCGTGATGCCGATCGCCAGCAGGAAACTGCGCCAGTCACGGCGCAGCACTTCCCACACCGGCTGCGCCAGCACCTCCTTGCGCTCGACCAGATCCTTGAAGTGCGGCGTCTCCGCAAGCTTGAGCCGGACGATGAAGCCGACGCCGACGAGCAGGATGCTGATCAGGAACGGCACGCGCCAGCCCCAGCTCAGGAAATCCTCCTCTGGCAATTGCACCATCAGGCCAAAAATGCCGGTGGACGCGGCGACGCCAACGGGAAAGCCGATCTGTACCAGGCTGCCGTAGAAGCCGCGGCGATTGCCGGCATGCTCGATCACCATCACCACCGCGCCGCTCCATTCGCCGCCGAGGCCGATGCCCTGAACGAAGCGCAGGAGGACGAGGAAGATCGGCGCCCAGACACCGATCTGGCTGTAGGTCGGCAGGCAGCCGATCAGGAAGGTGCCGAGCCCCATCGCGATCATGGTCGCGACCAGCATCTTCTTGCGGCCGAGCCGGTCGCCGTAGTGCCCGATGATCGCGCCGCCGATCGGCCGCGCCACGAAGCCGACCGCGTAGGTCGAGAACGCCGCCAGCGTACCGACGAAAGGATCAAAGCTCGGGAAGAACAGCTTGTTGAACACCAGCGCCGCAGCGGTGCCGTAGATCAGGAAATCATACCACTCGATCGCTGTGCCGAGGGCGCTCGCCCACACCACATGCGCCGTCGTCGATTTCTCCGCCGCCGCGGAGACCCCAGTTGCTGCCGTCATTGTCATGCCCCGCGATTTCCAGCCGGCATCATGACCAATCGCGATCACGGTTGCAACTTGCCCGCGCATTTGATCGCTCTCGTGCCCCGGACGCCGCGCAGCACGAAGTGATGCGCTGCAGAGCCGGGGCCCACACTTCTTGAGCAATCCGCGCGGCATGGGTCCCGGCTCTGCGCTGCAACGCTAAGTGGCATTGCAGCGCGTCCGGGACACGAGAGTGTTGGATGCAGCTGCCTCAACGCCCGTCATTGCGAGGAGCTCTTGCGACGAAGCAATCCAGGCCGTCTCCGCAAAGAAAGACTGGATTGCTTCGCTTCGCTCGCAATGACGATGCCGAAGCCGAAGCAGTTGCGTCTTTCGTCATCGCAGCCCCCTCAAAGGGAACCCAACGGCTCCCCATATTCGTTATTGACAAATTGATTCGCTAATATCTAATTTATTCTCAGAACAAGCAGCCGCGCCCCAGCGGCCAATAAAGAGAGGAAACGACGATGAGAGGGCTTCTGGCCTGCGCCATGCTCGTGGCCATGACTTCGGCAGCCATGACCACAGCTGCGAGCGCGCAAGTCTCCGACGACGTGGTCCGGATCGGCGTACTGACGGATCTGTCGAGCTGGGGCCGCGACAACAGCGGACCAGGCTCGGTCGAAGCAGCCAAAATGGCGGTGGAAGAATTCGGGCCGACCGTGCTCGGCAAGCCGATCGAGATCATCAGCGCCGACCACCAGATGAAGACCGATGTCGGCGTGCAGATCGTGCGCGGCTGGTTCGACAACGGCAAGGTCGACGCCGTCGTCGACATCCCCAATTCCGGCATCGCGATCGCCGTCCACAACATGGTGCGCGAGCGCAACAAGATCGCCCTACTCTCCGGCCCCGGCGCGAGCTCGCTGACCGACGAGCTGTGCAGCCCGAACACCGTGCACTTCACTTATGATACTTACGCGCTGTCCAAGGTGACGGCGTCTGCGGTGATCAAGGAAGGCGGCAAGTCCTGGTACTTCATCACCGCGGACTATGCCTTCGGCCAGCAGCTCGAGAAGGACGCGACCCGCTTCATCAACGAGATGGGCGGCAAAGTGCTTGGCGGCGTGAAGCATCCGACCAACACCGCGGACTTCTCCTCCTTCGCGCTCCAGGCGCAGAGCTCGAAATCCGACGTGGTCGCGTTCGCCAATGCCGGCCAGGACACCGACAACGCCATCAAGCAGTCCGGCGAGTTCGGCCTGGTCCAGGGCGGCCAGAAGCTCGTCGGCCTCCTGATGTTCGACACCGACGTGCACGCGATCGGGCTGAAGTCCGCCCAGGGCACCTATATGACCACGGCGTCGTACTGGAACATGGATGAGGCTACCCGCGCCTGGTCGAAGAAATTCTTTGCCCGCACCAACGTGATGCCGACCATGATCCAGACCGGCGTCTACGGCTCGGTGCTGCATTATCTGAAGGCCATCAAGGCCGCCGGCACCGACGATCCGGCCAAAGTCATGGCCAAGATGCGCGAGCTGCCGATCGAGGACACCTTCGTTCATGGCGGGAAACTGCGCGAAGACGGCCGCGTCATCCGCGACATGTATCTGGCCAAGGTGAAGTCGCCCGAACAGTCCAAGGAACCGTGGGACTATCTCGAGATCGTCAAGACCGTGAAGGGTGAGGACGCCTTCCGTCCGGTCTCCGAATCCAAATGTCCGCTGCTCAAGAAGTGAGGCCAGCATGACCGGCAACGAGCGCAACGCAGTTGAGACTTACGAGTGCGATGTGCTCGTGGCCGGATCCGGCGCCTCCGGCATGTCGGCCGCGATCACCGCCCGCTATCGCGGTCTCGACGTGCTGATCGTCGAGAAGGAGCCGCGCTTCGGCGGCACCACCGCGCGTTCCGGCGGCTGGCTCTGGATTCCCGGCACGTCGCTGGCGCGGGCCTACGGCATCGAGGAGACGCCGGAGCAGGCCCGCGCCTATTTACGGCACGAGGCCGGCAACAATTTCGACGCCGCGCGGGTCGATGCGTTCCTCAGCGCCGGCCCTGAAGCTGTCGATTTCTTCACCACCAAGACCGCACTGCGCTTCGACATGCCGCTGGTCTTTCCGGACTATCACGCCGAAGCGCCGGGCGGCGCGCAGGGCGGCCGCTCCATGGTGACGCGCCCGTTCGACGGCCGCGAGCTCGGCGACCAGATCAAGACGCTCGGCATGCCCCTGCCCGAGCTCACCGTGTTCGGCATGATGTTAGGCTCCGGCAAGGAGATCATCCATTTCATGCGTGTGACGAAGTCGCTGACCTCGGCGGTCTACGTCGCCAAGCGTCTGTCGCGTCATCTGATGGACGTGCTGCGCTATGGCCGCGGCATGACGCTGACCAACGGCAATGCGCTGGCGGGGCGGCTGGCGAAATCCGCGCACGACTTGAAGATTCCGATGTGGTTGTCCTCGCCCGTGCGCGAGCTGACGGTCGAGAACGGCGCCGTGACCGGCGCGATTGTCACCCGCGAGGGACGCGAGGTTCGCGTCCGTGCACGCCAGGGCGTCGTGCTCGCCTGCGGCGGCTTTCCGCATGATGTCGAGCGGCGCAGAAAAATGTTTCCGCATGCACCGACCGGCAAAGAGCATTTCTCGCCTGGCCCCACCGGCAACACCGGCGACGGCCTGCGCCTTGCCGAAAGCGCCGGCGGACATGTCGAGGATCGCCTTCCGAACGCCGCCGCCTGGGTGCCGGTGTCGCTGACCACGCGCAAGGACGGCTCGAAGGGCGTGATGCCGCATTTCATCGACCGCGCGAAACCCGGCGTGATCGCAGTGATGCGCGACGGCAAGCGCTTTGCCAATGAAGGCAATTCCTATCACGACTTCGTCCAGGCCATGATCAAGGCGGCCACGCCCGGCGAGGAGATCGCCGCCTTCCTCGTCTGCGATCACCAGACGCTTCGGAAGTACGGCCTCGGCTGCGTGCCGCCCTTCCCGATGCCTACAGGTCATCATCTCAAGACCGGCTATCTCATGCGCGGCAATTCGCTCGACGCGCTTGCGGCGAAAGCCGGCATTGACGCCACGGCCTTCACCGAGACCGTCAAGCAGTTCAATGCGACCGCGCCGCAAGGCCATGATGCCGCCTTCGGTAAGGGCTCGAAGGCCTATAACCGCTACCAGGGCGATTCGCTGCACGGCCCCAATCCTTGCGTCGCGCCGATCGGGAACGGCCCGTTCTACGCGATCAAGATGGTGATCGGTGATCTCGGCACCTATGCCGGCATCGTGACCGACGAGAACGCACGTGCGCTCGACGCTGAGGGCCGGGTGATTCCCGGGCTCTATGCCGCCGGCAACGACATGGCGAGCATCATGGGCGGCAACTATCCCGGCGCCGGCATCACGCTTGGGCCGGCGTTGACCTTCGGCTACATTGCTGGTCGTCATCTCGCCGACAGCGCCGCCAAGCGCGACGCGGCGTAAGCGAGCAGCACGCCAGGAGGCGCATGAAGAGAGAAAGCCGCGGCATCCAGTCGATCGAGGTCGGCGGAGAACTGCTCCGCGCCCTCGCCAAAAGCGGCGAGCCGATGATGCTGCGCGACCTCGCGCGCGAGGCCGGCATGACGCCGGCCAAGGCGCATCCCTATCTCGCCAGCTTCTCGCGCATCGGATTGATCGAGCAGGACGAGACCACCGGCCGCTACGAGATCGGTGCGCTGGCACTGGAGCTCGGCCTGATCAGCCTGCGCCGGCTCTCCGGCGTGCGCATCGCACGGCCGAAGATCGCAAGCCTCGCGAGCCAGATCGGGCACGCGGTTTCGCTCGCGGTGTGGGGCACGCACGGCCCGACCGTCGTCCAGCTCGAAGAGCCTGGCCAGCCCGTGCACATCGTGATGCGCGCCGGCTCGGTGATGGCGCTGCTGGAGACCGCGACCGGTCGCGCGTTTGCGGCCTTCCTGCCGGAGAAGACGATCAATGCCGCACTGGAAAGCGGCCTCGACCGTCACGGCGTCGGCTACAATCCGAAGCGCGCCGTAAAAGGCGCGAAGGTCGCCGACCTGCTCGCCGAGGTCCGCAAGCACGGCCTCGCCCGCGCGCTCGGCGATCCCCTGCCCGGCGTCAATGCGTTCTCAGCGCCGGTATTCGACCATGCCGGCCATGTCGCGCTGGTCATCACCGCGATGGGGCCGGAAGGCACTTTCGATGCCCGCTGGGAAAGCCCCATCGCCCATGCCTTGCGCGACTGCGCCGGCGGCATTTCGAAGCGGCTCGGCTACGGCATGACGATCGCGGCAGAGTGAAGCTTCGCGTCCCAACACAACAGCCGCTGTCATGCCCCGCCTTGCGCGCAATTGCGCACAAGGCGGGCGATGACGCCGGAGTGTGGGGCGCCTCTCCGCGCCCCTACTTGTCCTTCACCGGGACCGTGTAGTTCAGGATCAACCGGCCGCCATCCGGATAGATCGTCTGCCCGGTGATGTAGGAGGCATCGTCGCTGGCGAGGAACGCCACGACGGAGGCGACCTCGCTCGGCTCACCGCCGCGGCCGATCGGGGTGCGCGACAGCACGTTTTTCCGGGCATCCTCGGACGTGTAGATGGCGGAGGCCACCATGTCGGTCAGGATCGTGCCCGGCCCGACCGCGACAACGCGGATGTTGTGCGGGGCGAGCGCCACGGCGGCGACGGAGGTGAGCTGCTTCATGCCGCCCTTGGAGATGGCGTAGGTCGCAAGCGTCGGGATCGCCAGCAGCGCGTTCACCGAGGACATGTTGATGATCACCCCGCCGCCGCCCTGAGCGATCATCTGCTTCGCCGCCGCCTGCACGCCGAAGAACGCGCCCTTCAGATTGATGGCGATGACGTCGTCGAAATCCTGCTCGGAGATATCGAGGAGGTCCTGGTTGCGGGCAACCCCGGCATTGTTGACCATGATGTCGAGCCGGCCGAACTCGCGGACCGCAGTCGCAACCACGCGATCGACCTCCGCACGCCGTGCGACGTGACAATGCACGGCATGCAGGTCCTTAGGTCTACCCAGCTCGTTGACCGTCTTCTCGAGCTCCTCCGTATCGACGTCGCAAATGACCACCTTGACGCCGTCGTCGAGGAATCGTTTCGCGCAGGCCTTGCCGATGCCGCGCGCCGCGCCGGTGATGACGGCGACCTTGCCGGATAGTTTCATGGGGCTCACTCCAGAATAGCTGCTTGGGGCAAGCTGTTGCCGGGTGAGACACCCGGCTCATGCCGCCACGAAGCCGAGATGAGCACGGAACCTGTTCTTGATAAAGACGGCATCGCGCGACGGCAGCGAGCGCGGCGGATTTTCGGCCAGGACCTTGATGACAAAAAGCCGCGGGCCATCGGCCGGCTCGGCAAGCTGCATCGCAAGCCGCTCCACCTCCGCGATCGTCCGCACGGTCCCGGTTGCGGTAAAACCGCAGGCGGCGGCGATCGCCGTGAGATCGACGCCGCGCCCGGTGTGGCTCGCCTGCATCCCGGTCTCGCCAAAATGCTGATTGTCGATCACGACGACGTCGAGATTGCGCGGGCGGGCGACGCCGATGGTGGCGATGCCGCCGAGGCCCATGAGCTGTTCGCCATCCCCGGTCAAAGCGAGGACGCGCTTGCCCGGCTGTGCCTGCGCCAGCCCAAGCCCGATCAGCGCGGCGCCGCCCATCGCGCCCCAGAGATAGAAATTGTCGTCGCGGTCACCGGCCGCATGCAAATCATAGGTCGGCGAGCCGAGGCCGGAGACGATCAGCGTATCCTTGCGATCCCTAAGGAGAGCCGCGACGGCAGCCCGGCGATCGAGTTGAGACGGAACGGACATCGACATCACCACTTCTTCTTTCCGATCAGGCGTTGTCCGATCAGCACGGCAATCTGCTGATCGGAATCGTAGGCGAGCGCGGCAGCCGCTTCGACCGTCTCGATCAGATCTTCCGGCGTTTCGGCGCGCATCACCTTCAGGCCGATTGCTTCCAGCGAGGGTTGCGTCGCGCGGCTCATCGGCACCTGCCAGGGATTGAACTCGGCCCATTCGCCGCGCATCGTCACCAGCATCAACAGCGGAAAGCGGCCGATCGCCGACAGCGACAGCATGTTGATGCAATTGCCGACCCCGCTCGACTGCATCAGCAGGACGCTGCGCTGGCCGCCGAGCCAGGCGCCCGCGGCAATCGCAACGCCCTCCTCCTCCGTCGTCAGCACGTTGGTGGTGACGTCGCAATCGGCCGAGAACAGGCGGATGAGCTGGCTGTGACCCGCATCCGGCACGTAGGACATCTGGCGGACGTCGGCGGCCTTGAGGATGCGATAGAGCTCGGACGGCCAGTCGTCACCGGGGCGCGAAGAGAGAATGGGTTGTGGGCTGTGCACCGCTTGTCTCCGTAACATTCGAGCGGCACGCTAACGATGTTCGGGCGCGAAAGCTCTGACCGTCTGGCACGACCAGATATCGAGGGATTGTATAGCTGTTCTTTACGGCGTTCCTTGTGGGACCAGAAGCGCGATGCGAATGGCCGCGCCCTCTCCCCTTGTGAGGGCTTTGCACAGATGTCGAAAGCTGATGCTTGGGAGCTTGATGGGCTTTTTTTGAGATAAGCCTGCTGCGGTGAGCGGCATTTTGCTCCTTTCGCCCCGCTGTTGTCCCC
>JAEWFG010000196.1 GCA_023388935.1 Pseudomonadota bacterium
CTCCAGCACCCGCGCGGCGGCGGTATCCGCACGTTGGGTGAATACGTCCCAGGGCATTTCGACCGACGCAGGCCCGCGCCGTCCCGACGTCATCTCCTGGAAGGCGCGGGCCACGGTGGTCGGCGCATTGCCGGGAGTTTCGATCCGGTCCGCCCATTTCACATAGGTGCGCAAGGTCGCGAGCTGGTCCGGCATCTCGTGGAGATGGCCGCGGCCCTTGCCCAGGAACTGCGTCGGCACCTGGCCCGTGACGCACAGCACCGGCTCGTTGCAGCCGAAGGCGGTGAGCAGCGCCGCGCTGGCATTGAGCACGCCGGGGCCGGGCACGACGCTGAACACGCCGGGCCTGCCGCTGGAGCGCGCATAGCCGAACGCCATGTAGCCGCAGGCCTGCTCGTGCCGCGCGCCGATGACCTTGAGCTGGGCCTGGTGGAAGGCGTCAAACAGGCCATAGACCTGCGCGCCGGGCAGGCCGAACACGGTATCGACGCCGTGGGCGACAAGCCCGCTTACAATCGCTTCGCCGCCGGTGAGGGTGGTCATTACACTATTCCATTTCGATTGTTGGTCAGAGTTCGTCGACGACGCCGTTGCGCAAGCGTCCGATGCCCTCGGCCTCGACCTCGATGACATCGCCGGGCTTCAGATACCGCGGCGGATCGAACCGCGCGCCTGCACCCGTCGGCGTGCCCGTGACGATGATGTCGCCGGGGACGAGCGTTGTGAAGGTCGAGATGTAGCTAATGAGGTAGTGGAACGGGAAGATCAATCGGCTGGTGCGGTCATCCTGACGCAGTTCACCGTTGACATGCGTGGTGAGACGAATGTCGGCGAGCTGCGATTCCCTTGTGTAGGGCACGAGCCACGGACCGAGGCTGCCGCTGGAATCAAAGTTCTTGCCTTGGGTCACGTTGAACTTGGCGTGGCGCAGCCAGTCGCGCACCGAGCCTTCGTTGCAGAGCGTGAGGGCCGCGATGTGGTCGAGCGCGGCGCTTTCCGGAATGTGTCGGCCTGCCTTGCCGATCACCAGCACGATCTCGCCCTCGTAGTCGAGCTGTGCAGAGGCGCGCGGGCGCACCAGCGGCGTGTCGTGACCGACGAACGAGCGTGGGCTCCGCATGAACATGCTCGGATATTTCGGTGCGTCCTGGCCGTCCTTGTACTCGGCGTTGCGGTCGGGATAGTTGACGCCGATGCAGATGATCTTTTCCGGCGCGGGCACCGGCGGCAGCCACGTGATATCGCCGAGCGAGTGATCCGGCGTGCGTCCGGCGGCTTCTTCAGCAAGGCTCGCAAGCCTTCCAGCCGCGATCACTTCGCGTAGTGTCGGATAGTCCTTGGCGTGGTGCGCGGAAAGGTCGACGATGCCGCCATCGACGACGGCGCCGTAGCTGGTTGCACCCTTGATGGAATAGGTGGCGAGGCGAGGGATTTTCATTGCTCAGTCCGCCACCAGCACGTCGGCCACGAATTTCGGCTCGCGCACGGCCTGACCCGTGAACGGCGAGCCCTGCTCGAACCAGGAGCGCGGCGCCGGCGCGCCCCACAATGTCTGACGGCGCGGATCGCGCAGCGACCAGCGCAGCGGCTCGTGGTCGTGATCGCCGGTAAAGTAGTCGCTGGTGTAGAGTTCGAGGCGGTGGCCGTCAGGATCACGGACGTAGAGGAAAAACGCATTCGAGATGCCGTGGCGTCCCGGTCCGCGCTCGATGTTCTTCACGAAGCCGGAAGAGGCCATGACGTCGCAGAGATGGATGATGTTCATCGCCGTCGGGGTCCAGTACGCGAAGTGATGCAGCCGCGGGCCCTTGCCGTTGGTGATGGCGAAATCGTGGACGTTGCCTTTGCGATGCATCCAGGCGGCGGCGATGCGGCCGTTCGGTCCGTCCTCCTCGGCATATTCGGTGAGGCGGAAACCGAGCCTCGCATAGAACTCGACCGTGTCCTGCACCTCGGCGGCGAAGACGTTGAAATGATCGAGCCGCTGCGGGTGGCATCCCTTGTAGAGGTCGAAGCGGCGCAAGAGATGCGGCCTTCGGTCCATCGACGCGTAGAGTTCGATCTGGAAGCCGAAGGGATCGGTGAATTGCAGGGTGCGGCCCTGGAATGGCTGGTCGACGAAAGCGTAAGCGAGGCCGTTCTCGAAAAGAAACACGGCTGCCTTGTCGAGATCCCTATCGTTGCCGACCTTGAAGCCGAGCCGCGCACATGCGGGCACTGCCGCCTTGCGCAGCACCAGCGAGTGATGCTGGTGCTCCTCGGCGGCGCGCAGGTAGGCGACATTGTCGTCGGCGTCCTCGACATGCAGGCCGACGGTGGTCTCGTAGAACTCGCGGCTGAGCTTCAGATCGGTCACGTCGAGCACGACGTGGCTGGAGCGGATGATGTTGAAGGGCGGCTCGAAGACGTGTTGCGGTACGGGCATTGGGGCTCCCTCTAGGCTCGTCATCCCGGGATGTCCCGAAGGGACAGGCCCGGGATCCATAACCCCGGCTGGTGGTTATGGATTCTCAGATGCGCAATTGCGCATCATAGCTCGCGCTCCGCGCGCCCCGGAATGACGTTCACATTCCCAGTTTCTGAATCTTGTGCGTGCCCCGCGCCAGCGAGACGTGCTTGGTTTCCATGTAGAAGTCGAACGAATAGTCGCCGCCGTCGCGGCCGATGCCGCTCGCCTTCATGCCGCCGAACGGCGTCGGCAGATGCCGGACGTTTTCCGAGTTCAGCCAGATCATGCCGGCCTCTAACGCATCGGCGATGCGCAGCGCGCGGCCCATGTCGTTGGTCCAAACGTAGCCGGTGAGGCCATAGCGGATGTCGTTGGCGATCTCGACCGCATCGGCCTCGTCGCGGAAGGGCAGCACGGTGAGGAAGGGGCCGAACACCTCTTCCTGCGCCACCCGCATCTTGCCGTTCGCGCCGGTCACAAGCGTCGGCTCGACATAATGTCCGCCGCCCGGCCCGTCATAGGCCTTGCCTCCGACTGCGATGGTCGCGCCATCCTGGCGCGCGACGTCGAAATAGGAGCAGACCTTTGCCAGATGCCGCTCGTGGATCAGCGGTCCGATCTCGGTGGCGGGATCGAGGGGATGGCCGACCTTCAACGCCTTCACGCGCGCGGTCAGCTTCTCGATGAATTTCTCCGCGATGCTGGCCTGGATCAGCAGGCGGCTCGACGACGTGCAGCGTTCGCCGTTGAGCGAGTAGATCATGAACACCACGGCATCGAGCGCGCGGTCGAGATCGGCGTCGTCGAACACGATCACCGGGTTCTTGCCGCCGAGCTCGAAATGCACGCGCTTCAGCGTCGGCGCGCCCTGCGTCATGATCGCCGAGCCGGTCGCGCTCTCGCCGACGAAGCCGATCGCCTTGATCGCGGGATGCTCGGTCAGCGCCTTGCCGGCCTCTTCGCCGAAACCGTGCACGGTGTTGAGCACGCCGTCGGGAATGCCGGCTTCCTTGACGAGTCTTGCCAGAATGGCGGCCGTCACCGGCGACCATTCGGCCGGCTTGTGCACGACGGTGCACCCCGCAGCCAGCGCAGGGGCGATCTTCCAGGTCGAGAGCATGAACGGCGTGTTCCACGGCGTGATCACGCCGACGGGGCCGATCGGCACGCGGGTCGAGATGTTCCAGTGCTCGTCGCTCGGCGTGTTGAGGCCATCGCGCGCCTCGGCGCATTTATCGGCGAAGAAACGGAAATTCTCGGCGGCCCGGACCGCTGCCTTGGCCATGAAGCGATAGGCCTGGCCGGTGTCGATGCATTCGAGCACGGCGATGTCGTCGGCATTGTCCTCGATCGCATCGGCCACCCGATGCAGCAGCTTGCGCCGCATCGCCGGCCCCGTGTCCCGCCAGGACTTGAAGGCGAGGGCGGCGGCAGTGGCTGCGACGTCGATGTCCTCGGCATTGCCGCGCGCGACGCTCGCAAGCGTCGCGCCGTCGACCGGCGACTTCGTCTCGAAGGTTTCGCCGGAGATTGAGGGGACGATCTTGCCGTCGATCATGTGGCCGATGCCATCGGCGCGCAACTTCTTCAACAGCGGCGCGACGCGGTTACGGTTGGCCTGGAATACATCGCCTTTCGGCGTGGACTTATCCATGGGTGGCCTCCACTTTCAGGGCATCGTGGATGTTGTTGCGCTTCCAGCTCGTGTCCTTGTCGTTGATCTGCATGTCGAACGACAAGGCGAACTTGCTGACGGCGAAGACGGGATCGAGATGTCTGGAGAGCGCCTGGAAGACGTGCTCGCCCGCCTTATTGCGCGTCGGAAGGTCGCGGCCCTCGCCGATACGCAGGAGCACGTCGAGAAAGCCGTAATCCTGCCGGGCGTCGGCGATCGCATAGTGCTCGCACCTGACAGCGCGGACGCGGATGCCGCCGAGCGGGAAGATGCCGGTCTCGACCGCTGCCTTGCGCACGACTTCGCAGACCGCGCCGATGTCGAGGCGGCCATCGAGATTGGCCGAATATTCGATCGTGAAATGCGGCATCCCGGTTTCACTCCCTGTCTTTTTTTGTTCGTCAGGCGAAGTAGCAGCTCACCGAGCCATAGGCGCCATAATCGGCCTGAATTGTGTCGCCCTTGCGGGTCTCGATCGGACGGATGAAGGAGCCCGCGAGCACCACCTGGCCGGGCTCCAGCGCAAGGCCGAGCGGTGCAATCTTGTTGGCAAGCCAGGCGACCGCAGTGGCGGGATGATTGAGCACGCCGGCGGCGAGGCCCGTCTCCTCGAGCTGGCCGTTCTTGAAGCACAACGCACCGATCCAGCGCAGGTCGGCCTCCAGGGGGCGGATCGGCCGGCCGCCGAGGACGATTCCGGCATTCGCTGCATTGTCGGCGACGGTGTCGAAGATCTTTCGGGTCGCTTTCGTCTTGGGATCGACGCGCTCGATGCGCGTGTCCAGGATCTCCAGCGCCGGCACCACGAAGTCGGTGGCGTTGAGCACGTCGAACATCGTGCAGTCGGGCCCTGACAGGCGCTTGCTCATGATGAAGGCGAGCTCGGCTTCGACGCGCGTGGCGATGAAGCGCTCGGTCGGGACCAGTCCGCCGTCTGGAAAAAACATGTCGTCGAGCAGCACGCCGGAATCCGGCTTGTCGATATTGAGTGCGCTCTGCATCGCCTTCGAGGTGAGGCCGATCTTGTGGCCCTTGACGATGCGCCCCTCCGCGATCTTGACGTCGACCCAGGCCTTCTGAATCGCGTAGGCATCGGCGATGGTGATGTCCGGGAAGTCCTGCGAGAGCTGCCGGATCTGCGTGCGGGTCTTCTCCGCCTGGTGCAGGCGGGTCGCACAAGCTTGGATATCGTCGTTGGAAAGCGCCATTTGTGATCTTACAAATCGTGGTGCCGAGAGATGCTTAACATGTTAAGTGAATGCGTCAAACACAATTTCGGGCTTGCTGCACCGCAAACATTTTGGCGGTTTGAAGGGGTGTCATGGTGAAGAGACCGGGTGATCCCGCGAACGGAAGTGCGCCCGCCGCACGGCAGGTGCCGATGCGCGACTTCTCGCGCTCGCTGCCGATGTCGCTCTTGCGGGCCCGCGAGGCGGTGATGCGGCAGTTTCGCCCCTCTCTGCGTGAGCACGGGCTGACCGAGCAGCAATGGCGCATCCTTCGCGCGCTGGCGGCTATCGAGGCCGCAGAGGTCACGGAACTTGCGCGCACGGCATTTCTCCTCGGACCGAGCCTGTCGCGCATCCTGCGCGATCTCGAGGCGCGCAATTTGATCGAGCGCAAGACCGCGAAGGCCGACCAGCGCCGCAGCATGGTCTCGATCTCGAAAGAGGGCGTGAAGCTGATGGCCTCGGTCGCGCCGTCCTCGGAAGCGATCTATGCCGAGATCACGCGACGCTTTGGCGCACGCAAGCTCGCCGAGCTGCAGGAGATGCTCGGACAATTGGAGTTGTGTCTCGCTTCCGTCGACGCGAGTGCCGAGATCACGGACGATGCGTAACGGCAAATTTGCATGATGACTTGATCGTTACGCATGACTGACGTCATTGCATGGTGCGTGGGCAGCGCGAACGACGCGAAATCCAAGAAAAGCCCATAAAAATAGCCGTGAATGGATCACTGCCGTGCGGTCGATCACCTCTGGGGCGTGAACTCTCCGCACTTAGTCGATGCTGACGCAATATCAATTTACTCATGCCGGGAGAATCCGTAAGTAGCGTCCGGCTCTGTATTCAGTAACAAAGCCACACAAAGAAGGGCCGACAAGGATGCCCGGCCCCAGGGAGGAATGTATGAGACTGACGAGACGCGATTTCGCTGCCGGAATTGCTGCCGGCATTGCCGCGCCATACCTCATCAAGAGCGCGAATGCGCAAGGCGCCACCATCAAGATCGGCATGTGCGCGCCCGTCACGGGACCCGCCGCTGAATCCGGCGGTTACGCCATCAAGGGCGCCAAGCTCGCGCTCGACGCCGTCAACAAGGCCGGCGGTATCCTGGGAAAGCAGGGCGAGTTGATCGTCGAGGACGATCAGACCACCAACCCCGGCATCGTGCTCGCCTTCTCGAAGCTCGCCGCGCAATCCGACATCGTCGGGTTCCTCGGCTCGATCCGCTCGACCCAGGTGCACGCGATGGCGCCTGATGTGATCAAGCTCGGCAAGCCCGTGATGATCGGCGGCACCGACCCGAACCTCACCCACATGGGCAATCCCTGGCTGTTCCGCTTCCGCCCCAACGACAGCTATTCCGGCCGCGTGATCGCCGAGTACGGCGTCAAGACGCTCGAAAAGAAGAAGTGGGCCGTCCTGCACTCGACCGATGCGTTCGGCACCGCAGGCGGCAAGGCGCTGACGGAAGCACTGACCAAGCTCGGCGCTCCGCCGGTGCTCGATCAGGGCTATGCCAACCAGAGCCAGGACTTCACGCCGGTCGTGCTTGCGATCAAGCAGTCGGGCGCAGACATCCTGGGTTCCTACTTCACCTTCGAGAACGACCTCGGCATCTTTGCGCGCCAGCTGCGCCAGCTCGGCGTCAACATTCCCTGGGTCGGTTCGCCCTCGATCGTCAACATCACCGCGCTGAAGCTCGCGGGTCCCGCGCTCTACAATACGTATGGCGTCGCCGACTATGCGGAGGATTCCAGCGAAGGCTCCAAGGCGTTCGGTAAGATCTACCGCGATGCCGTCAAGGTTGCGCCCGACAACCAGAGCTCCTGGACTTTCGATGCGGTCAACGTCCTGGCGGCCGCGATCAACAAGGCCGGCTCCACCGATCCAGGCAAGATTCGCGAAGCCATTCTTGCGACTAAGAAGTTCGCGGGTGCCGAGGGCGAATATAACTTTGACCAGAACGGCGACGGCCTCCACGGCTACAACATCGTGAAGAACGACAAGGGCAAGATCGTCTTCGACAAGCACATCGAGTTCAACGACTGACGTCGCTCAGGCCTCCCCGATACCGATCGGGGAGGTCGAACGTCTTTCGGCGAACGCATCTGACCTCCAACAGAGCGCTTGTGATGGATCTCGTTCTGCAACTGCTGTTTACCGGCATCGGTATCGGCGCCGTCTACGCGCTGGTCGCGCTCGGCTTCGTCCTGATCTTCCGTGCCACCAATGTGGTGAATTTCGCTCAGGGCGAATTCTCCATGGTTGCGGCCTATCTGATGGTCGTCGCAATCGAATTCGGTTTGCCCTACTGGGCGGCATTTCTGGTCGCGCTGGCCGGCATGGCGTTGCTCGGCGTCATCTTCAATCTCGGCGTCTACTATCCGCTGCGCCACCGCACCTATCTGCCGGTGATCATCGCGACGATCGGCGCCTCGATCCTGCTCGCCAATTCCGTGCTCGCGATCTACGGCCCGCAGCCGCAGGTGCTGGAAGGCTGGTTCGAAACGCCGGGCATCCAGCTCGGTCCGATCTATCTCGACAGCCAGTATCTGCTGATCATCGGCGTTACGATCTGTCTCGTGATCTTCAATTTCTGGTTCTTCGAGAAGACGCTGCTCGGCAAGAAGCTGCAGGCGACCTCGCAGGACAAGGAAATGGCCTCGCTGCTCGGCATCTCCGTGTCGACCATGATCATGATCACCTTCATCTATTCGGCGGTGCTCGGCGGCCTTGCCGGCATCCTCGTCGCGCCCGTGCTGTTCGTCTCGATCCAGATGGGCTCGACGATCGCGCTCAAGGCATTTGCGGCGACGATCATCGGCGGATTCGGTGACGTCGCCGGCGCCATCATCGGCGGTCTCGCGCTCGGCGTGATCGAGACGTTCGGCGCGGCCTATATCTCGGTCCCGTACAAGGACGGCTTCGCCTTCCTGGTTCTTATCGCCTTCCTGATCTTCCGGCCACAGGGCATCTTCGGCGAACGCGTGGCGGAGAAGGCATGAGCGCGCCCAGCGACAACATGCCGATCCCGGCACCCGCCATCCACTCGAAGCCGCTGCTCGTCCGGCACCTGCCGTACTTCATCGGTGCGGCGATCCTGGTTGCGCTCGCCGCGACCATGCACTTCGACGGATACGTTCACAACATCCTGCTCCAGGCCACCACGTTCTCGATCGCCGTGTTCGGGCTCTCGGTGGTGCTCGGCCTGTGCGGCCAGATCAATCTGGCGCAGGCCGCGTTCTTCGGTCTCGGTGCCTATGCGGTCGGCGTCGGGACGACGGACCTGCATGTCAGCTTCTGGCTGTGCCTCGTCGGCGGCTGCGTAATCTCGCTGCTGGCCGGCGCGTTCCTGGGCATGTCGACGCTGCGGCTCGGCGGACATTACCTCGCGATGGTGACGATCTCGTTCCAGCAGATCGTCACGCTCGTGATGATCAATGCGATCTGGCTGACGCACGGCCCCGACGGCGTTCCCAACATCAAGCGTCCCGAGCTGTTCCAGTCGTCGCAGAACTATCTCGCCTTCTGCGTCGCGATGCTGGCGATCGTCGGCTATCTGGTCTGGCATCTCGCCGACACCAAGCTTGGCCGCGCCATGCGCGCGGTGCGCGATAACGAGCTTGCGGCAGGCGTCAACGGCATCGACGTCTTCCGCACCAAGATCTACGCGTTTGCGCTCTGCGCACTACTCGGCGGGCTCGCGGGCGGCCTGTTCGCCGGCGGCTTCGCCTATGTCAGCCCCGATCAGTTCTCCTTCGCGGAATCGATCGTGTTCCTGACCATGTCGCTGCTCGGCGGCGTTGCCTCGCCGATCGGCTCGGCGATCGGCACGGGCCTGCTCATCCTGATCCCGGAATGGCTGCGCTTCCTCAAGAGTGTGCCGGGCCTTTATCTGGCGATCTACGGCCTGTTCGTGATCCTGATCATCCGCTTCATGCCGGACGGCATCTGGGGCTTTGTCGCTGATGCGTTCACGCGCTTGCGCGCCAAGACCAAGGCTCAGCCGGCGGCGAGCGCGTTGCTGTTGAAGCCGGCGACGGTTGGCGGCGGCACCGTGCTGGAAGTCACCGGCCTGTCGAAGCATTTCGGTGGTCTTAAGGCCGTCGATGGCGTCGACATCGCGGTAAAGCGCGGCAGCGTGCATGCGCTGATCGGGCCGAACGGCTCGGGCAAGACCACCACGCTCAACGTACTCTCGGGCCTCTACGAGGCGACGGCGGGCAAGATCGTGCTCGACGGCACCGACATCACCCACATGCCGCCGCATCAGCGCACGGCTGCGGGCCTCGGGCGGACGTTCCAGAACATCCGCCTATTCCGTTCGATGACGGCGCTGGAGAATGTCGAAATCGGCGCGGAGCGGCCCGGCAACACCATGGTCGAGAAGGGCGATGACGCACTGACCGAGCGTGCGATGGAGGCGCTGACATTCGTTGGCCTCGGCAGCCGCGCCAACGAGCTGATCTCGAGCTTCTCCTATGGCCATCAGCGCCTGATCGAGATTGCCCGCGCGCTCGCCTCGAACCCGACGTTGCTGCTGCTCGACGAGCCCGCGGCCGGCCTGAACTCGACCGAGAAGCTCGAGCTGCACGAGCTGCTCAAGCGTATTGCGGCGCAGGGCCTGACCATCCTGATCATCGATCACGATATGACGCTGGTCTCAGAAGCGGCTCAGCACATCACCGTGCTCAACTTTGGGCGCCGGATCGCGGACGGCGAATCCATGGCCGTGCTGCGCCATCCCGACGTCGTCTCCGCCTATCTCGGGAGCGAATGATGCCGTTGCTCGAAATCCGCAATCTCGTGGTGCGCTACGGCGAGATCGAGGCGCTGCGCGGCGTCACCTGCGCCGTGGAGCAGGGACAGGTGGTGACGCTGCTCGGGGCGAACGGCGCCGGCAAGTCGACGACGCTGCGCGCCATCTCGGGCTTGGCCAAGCCGACCTCCGGCGACATCCTGTTCGACGGCAAGTCGATCGGAGGTCTCGGCCCGGAAGCCATCGTCCGCATGGGCATCTCGCATGTCCCGGAAGGCCGCCGCGTCTTTCCGGGTCTCACGGTGAAAGAGAACATCATGCTCGGCGCGTCCAATCGCCGGGTAGCGACCTCGGAGATTTCGCGCGAGGCGGATGCGATGTTCGACCTGTTCCCGGACATCAGGAAGTTCACCAACGCACTCGGCTGGACGCTGTCAGGCGGTCAGTTGCAGATGGTGGCGGTCGCGCGTGGGCTGATGGCTAAGCCGCGGTTGCTGCTGCTGGATGAGCCCTCGCTCGGCCTTGCGCCTGTCATCGTGCAGGCCGTGTTCAAGATCATTTCCGAGATCCGTCGCAACACGACAGTCTTGCTCGTCGAGCAGAATGCGCGCATGGGCCTGTCCGTGGCCGACTATGGCTACGTCCTGGAGACCGGCCGCATCGTGCTCGGTGGCAAGCCCGACGAACTCTGGGGTAACGAGGCCATCCGTGCCGCCTATCTCGGCGGCCATGCCAAGGCGAGTGCGTAGGGCATGATCCGGAAAAGTGTGCAGCGGTTTTCCGAAAAGATCATGCTCAAACAATAGCCTAAAGTGCGATGACGATCTCATCGCGCTTTAGAAAGGGATTCATCCATGGTCACGATCCAGGTCCAGAGCCTCATCGATTTCGTCGCCGAGGTGTTCGGCCACGCTGAGTCCTCTCCAGAGGAGGCAAAGCGGATCGCGACTTATCTCACGACGGCAAACCTCACCGGCCACGACAGCCATGGCGTGATCCGGGTCCCCGTTTACATCCACTGGAAGAAGACGGGTTTCGTGGTCCCGAACCAGACCGTCGAAATCGTGGTCGATACGCCGTCGCTCGCGGTCGTCGACGGCAAGTTCGGCTATGGCCAGACCGTGACGCCGGAGGCGGTGCGGATCGGCATCGAGAAGTGCAAGAAGGTGGGGCTTGCCGCGGTCGCACTGCGCAACGCCGGCCATATCGGCCGCGTCGGCGACTGGGCAGAGATGGCCGCTGCCGAAGGATTGGTCTCGGTGCATTTCGTCAATGCCGCGGGTTCGCTCCTGGTCGCGCCCTTCGGCGGCGTCGAGAAGCGGCTGTCGACTGCGCCTTATTGCGTCGGAATTCCGCGGCCAGGCCAGGACCCGATCGTGCTGGACTTTGCGACCTCGGTCGTGGCCGAGGGCAAGGTGCTGGTCGCCAGCCGCGGCGGCAAGAAGCTGCCGAAAGGTGCGCTGATCGATTCGGACGGAAGCCTGAGCGAGGACCCGGTCGTGCTCTACGGCCCCTACACGCCGGAAGGGCCGCGCGATCACACCAAGGGAACCGGCGCGATCCGCGCCTTCGGCGAGCACAAGGGATCGGGCCTTGCCTTCATGTGCGAGCTGCTCGGCGGCGCGCTGACCGGAACCGGGGCAACCTCGGGTGGCCGCCGCTTCGCCAACGGCATGTTGGCGTTCTATGTCGATCCCAAGGCGGTCGATACCTCCCATGTCTTCGATGCGGAGGTGTCGCGCTATTCTGACTTCATCCGCGCCACCAAGCCGATGGCCGGGATCGACCAGGTGCTGATTCCGGGCGATCCGGAGCGGAAAACCCGGGCCGAACGCACCCAAAACGGCATCCCCTTGCCGGATGACACCTGGGCGGCGATAGTGAACACCGCCCGCGAGGTCGGCGTCAGCGAAGTCAGCATCCAGAGCGCGATCGCATAGGTCTTGCGTCATTGCGAGCGTAGCGCGGCGATCCAGTTAGCGGTAACAGCAAGCCTGCTGTCGCGCGCTCGGCGTGGAGACGACGGTCCAAACAACGAAGAAGGAAGGCAACGTGGCGAACAAGGTCAAAGAAATCTGGAAGTCGGGCAAGGCCGTGGTTAACGCGTGGCTCGCGATTCCCTCGGGCTTCTCGGCCGAGATGGTCGCGCAATGCGGCTTCGACAGTGTCACCGTCGACATGCAGCATGGCGTGCAGGACTATCTGTCGATGGTGCAGTGCTTCCAGGCCATGGACAAGCATCCGATCACGCCGATGGTCCGCGTCCCCTGGAACGAGCCCGGCATCATCGGCAAGGTGCTCGACGGCGGCGCCTATGGCGTGATCTGCCCGATGGTCAACACGCCGCAGGAAGCCAAGAGCCTCGTTTCCTATTCGAAGTATCCGCCGAAGGGCGTGCGCTCCAACGGCCCGATCCGCGCCGGCATGTACGGCACCGCGGGCTCCTATCAGAAGACGGCGAACGACGACATCGTTCTGTTGCCGATGATGGAGACCAGGACCGCGGTCGAGAACATGGAGGCAATCCTCGACGTCGAGGGCATCGACGGCGTCTATATCGGCCCGTCCGACCTCGGCTTCTCCTATGGCCTCGAGCCGAAGCTCGACCGCAGCGAGCCCGAGATCCTCGCGATCTACGACAAGATCATCAAGGAGTGCAGCAAGCGCGGCCTCAACCCCGGCATCCATTGCAGCGGCGCCGAAGGCGCGGCACGTGCCATCAACATGGGCTTCAAGCTGGTGACGCTGTCGAACGAGGTCGGCCTGATGGCGACCTACGCCAAGATGCAGGTGAACGCGACCCGCAAGGATTCGGGCGGCAAGGCCTAAGCGAATGGCGAATGGGGAGTAGCGAATGGCGCTGCTCCCCTTTTCCACTCGCTACTCACCACTCGCCTAAGGAGATACCCATGACCATCAGCCCCGTCATCCGTCTGCATCCCGATGATGGCGTGCTGATCGCACGCGCGGGCTTGCCGCCGGGAACCTCGGTGGCCGACGGCGTGACCACGGTCGAGCGAATTCCCTCCGGCCACAAGGTCGCGATCAAGCCGATCGCGGTGGGCGAGCCGGTCAAGCGCTACGGCCAGATCATCGGCTTTGCGACAGTGCCGATCGCGCCGGGCCAGCACGTGCACACGCAGAACTGCGGCATGGGCGATTTCGCCAAGGACTATGCCTATTGCGCCGACGTCAAGCCGACGCCGAACTTCGATCTGCCAGCGACCTTCGAAGGCATTCGCCGCCCGGACGGACGCGTCGCCACGCGCAACTATATCGGCATCCTCACCTCGGTGAATTGTAGCGCGCATGTCGCTGGCCTCGTCGCCGATCTCTTCAAGAAGAATCCCTTCACCGGCGACAATCCGCTGGTCGAATTCCCCAATGTCGACGGCGTGGTCGCCCTGACCCACAAGACCGGCTGCGGCATGACGCAGAACGAGCCGCTCGCGCTGCTTCGTCGCACGCTCGGCGGCTATGCGCGTCACGTCAATTTCTCTCACGTCATCGTGCTCGGCCTCGGCTGCGAGGTGAACCAGATCGGCGGGCTGATGGAGGAGCAGAAACTCGCCGGGCGCCTGCGCGCGATGGATATTCAGGAGGTCGGCGGCACTCGCAAGACGGTGGAGGCGGGGGTTGCCTTCGTGCGCGAGGCACTGGCCGATGCGAACAAGGTCAAGCGCGAGTCCGTGCCGGCGAGCGAACTGACCGTGGCGCTGCAATGCGGCGGCTCGGACGGCTATTCCGGCGTCTCGGCCAACCCCGCGCTTGGTGCTGCGAGCGACCTGATCGTACGTCACGGCGGCACCGTGATCCTGTCGGAGACGCCGGAGACCTATGGTGCCGAGCATCTGCTGACGCGCCGTGCCGTCAGCCGCGAGGTCGGCGAGAAGCTGGTCGATCTCATGCGCTGGTGGGACGAGTATACCGAGCGCGAAGGCGCCGAGATGAACGCCAATCCGAGCCCTGGCAACAAGGCCGGCGGCCTCACCACCATCCTGGAAAAGTCGCTCGGCGCGATGGCCAAGGCCGGCACTACCAATCTTGTCGACGTGCTGCGCTACGCCGAACCGGTGACGAAGAAGGGTTTCGTGTTCATGGACACGCCCGGCTACGATCCCGTTGCTGCGACCGGCCAAGTTGCCGGCGGCGCCAACCTCGTTTGCTTCACCACAGGCCGCGGCAGCGTGTTCGGCTGCAAGCCCGCGCCCTCGATCAAGCTCGCCACCAACACGCCCATGTACAAGCGCATGGAAGACGACATGGACGTCAATTGCGGCACCATCCTCGAAGGCGAGGAGAGCGTCGAACAATGTGGCCAGCGCATCTTCGACCTGATCCTGAAGACGGCCTCCGGCCAGCCGACCAAGAGCGAGAGCTTCGATTTCGGCAGCGCCGAGTTCGCACCCTGGGTGCTTGGCGCGACGATGTGATGGCGCGCGCGGCGCACCTCGCCGCGGACATGTGCAGGACGAGCAGAGCCCGTAGGTAATCCTACGGAGGCGCTACGTGATCGCACGGGTTCTCGTGGTCACGTATGATTAATGATTCATGCCGTAATCCGGGAGCGATGCGGGCCACTCCTTCGAGGCGCTGCCCTTCGTGAGGATTCGTCAACGATGACGCGTGCGATACGGCCAACTGGCGTGGAAAGTCTCCTCGGCGAGGAAGAACTGATCGTGTCGAAGACCGATCTCAAGGGCCGCATTACCTACGCCAACGACATCTTCGTCCGCATGGCGAAATATTCCTACGCGGAGCTGATGGGCGCGCCGCACAGCATGATCCGCCATCCGGACATGCCGCGCTGCGTCTTCAAGCTGCTGTGGGACACGCTTCAGTCCAAGCAGGAAATCTTCGCCTACGTCGTCAATCTGGCGAAGGACGGCAGCCATTACTGGGTGCTCGCCCACGTCACGCCGACATTCGACGCGCGTGGCAACGTCGTCGGCTATCACTCCAACCGTCGCAAGCCCGATGCTGTGCAGATCGAGCGCATCAAGCCGATCTACAAGACGCTGTGCGTCGAAGAGGCGCGGCACGCCAATGCCAAGGACGGCATGCGTGCGAGCTTCGATGCGATGGTCGGGCTGCTCAAGAAACAGGGTGTCGGTTACGATGAATTTGTGCTCTCTCTCTAAGGCGCAGGGAGCGACCGCGCTCGCGTGTGTTCTCGCTGTCGTCGCATTCGCCCTCTCGCTCGTCGTTGCGGCTGGAATTTCCAGTGCAGCATTGCTGGGCGCGACGGTCGCGCTGCTCGGCTACGCCGTCTGGTGCCAGCATCGCACGGTGGTGGCTGTCGATGAAGTGGCCGACGTGTGCCGCAAGGCCGCGCATGGCGATCTCGAAGCACGCATCCTGAGTGACCGGCAGGCCGGGCGGATCGGAGCGATCCAGAAGTCGGTCAACGACATGCTCGACATCACCGATGCCTTCCTGCGCGAGGCTTCGGCCTCGATGGACTATGCGAGCCGCGGCAAGCATTTCCGCAAGATCCTGGCGCGCGGATTGCCCGGCTCGTTCCGGCGTTCGTCCACCGTCATCAATTCCGGCACCGACAGCCTCGGCCGTCGCGTGGTCGAGATCGCGGATCTCGCCAAGCAGTTCGGCACGCATCTCGACGAGGTTGCGGGCACGCTCATGGGCGCGGCGACCGATCTCGAATCCGATGCCGGCCAGATGGCGGCGGCGGCCGAGAAGACCAGCCGGCAGACCTCCGGCGTGCTCAGCGCCTCCGACCAGGCCTCGCGCAACGTCGCGACCGTGGCGAGTGCGGCGGAGCAGCTCGCATCCTCGATCGCTGATATCGGCCGCCAGGTGACCGGCTCCACCGCCAGCACGGGACGTGCGGTGGACGAGGCCAATCGCGCCGGCAGCGAGATCCGCACGCTTGCGGACGCCGCACTGCGGATCGGCGACGTCGTCAAGCTGATCAGCGAGATTGCCGAGCAGACCAACTTGCTGGCGCTCAACGCCACGATCGAGGCTGCGCGGGCAGGGGAGGCCGGCCGTGGATTTGCGGTCGTGGCCTCCGAGGTCAAGAGCCTCGCCACACAGACCGCGAAGGCGACCGAGGAGATCAGCGCCAAGGTCGGCGAGATGCAGCAATCGACCACCAATTCGGTCGCGGCCGTCGAGGCGATCGCGCAGACCATCGCCGAGATCAACGGGATCACCGCGTCAATCGCGACCTCGATCGAACAGCAGGGGCTCGCGACACGCGAGATCGCCCGCAACGTTCAGGAAGCCTCGGCCGGCACCTCGCAGGTGTCCTCCAACGTCACCGGCATCAGCGAAGCCGCCGCCGATACCGGGCGCGTGGCGAGCCGCGTGAACAGCGCTTCCGAGCGCGTCCATGGCGAGGTCGAGACGCTCAGGCGCGAGGTGACGCAGTTCCTGCAAAGGCTGACGTCGGCCGCCTGAGAGCATAATCTGGTAGGCTGACAGGTCGCACGCTGCCTTCCCTTCTCCCCTTGTGAGGGCTTTGCACAGATGTCGAAAGCTGATGCTTGGGAGCTTGATGGGCTTTTTTTGAGATAAGCCTGCTGCGGTGAGCGGCATTTTGCTCCTTTCGCCCCGCTGTTGTCCCC